>JAFVEE010000051.1 GCA_017478085.1 Prevotella sp.
CGGCAGTGGCAGTGACTGCTGCTGGGGCGGGCGCAGGTGTGGCGATAGTATGGCGGCATCGCCAATGGCGGTGAAGGCCATGCCAGCGGCCTCAAGGGGGTAGGGGGCGAAGAGGGCGGTGTTCTGCCGCTTCAGCAGCAGGCGGCGGGGGTTGTCGTGCACGTAGGCTATCATGTGGTGCAGCTGGCCCTGGCCATAGAGGGGCGTCTCGTAGTAGCTGGCAGACCATAGCTGGCCGTGCTTGCGCTCCTGGGTGGTAGGGCGGGGGCGGGGCAGTTGATGGGGCTGCGGTTGGTGGGGCTGCGGTTGATGGGGCTGCGATATTATCGCAGCCTCTGGGACGGGGGGCGCGGGGATGGGGGCCGCGATGGGGGCCGCGACGGGGGCTGCGGGGGCCGTGGTGGAAGGGGCGGCGGGGGCGGTGAGGCGGCGGTAGGCGCGGTTGCAGCCCAGCTTGAAGCCCTTTACTATCTGGCCCAGATGGGGGCCGCCATCCTGGGTGATGAAGATCACCACGTGCAGGTGGTCGGGCATGAGCTGCCAGGCCAGCAGGCGGGCCTGGGGGTAGTAGTGCTCTATCGAGGTGAGGCAGCCCAGCACCTCCCTGCCCAGTGCCGATGGCACCACGTGGGGGCCGCCGGGGTTCTCGCGGGGCAGGTCGGGGTTGCCCACGGCGGTGCCCAACAGGGGGCGGCGGCCTTCGGTGGTCATGGTGATGTGGTAGATACGGCGGCTGTAGTAGTCTATGCCTTGCAGGCGGTGGGGGATTTTGTCCATGCTTTTGGGGGTGGGGTTTGGGGCCGGGGTGGGGCGGGGTTTGGTGGGGCTGCGATAGTATCGCAGCCTCTGGGACGGTGGGGGAGGAGGACGGCGGGGCTACCACTGGTCGGTTTGCTTGGTGGGGTCGAAGACCACGGTGATGGTCTCGGGGCCGCGCACCTTGTCATCGCCGGGCTTCAGCTCGTCGATGAAGGCATAGCAATAGATGAAGCCGGGCTCCCACTTCAGGTTCATGTTCAGCATGTTGATGGTAACCTTGCCTGTGATGGCGGTGCTGCCTGTGCTGTTGGTCACATCTTCCTGTCCCCATTCGTTGTTGGTGCTATCCCATACATACCGCACCTGCTTGCCCGTGGCGGTGATGATGATGTGGGGCACGTCGTTGTCGTTCATCACCTGCGGCACGCACAGCAGAATGTTGCCCGGGGCGTAGTTGAAGTGCCAGCCCTTGTGCCCGCGCGCATCGTCGGGGTCGGCATTCTCGTTGAGCAGGTGGTAGTTCAGGTAGTTGCCCTTCGAGTTCTCTCCGAACTTGGTCGACCAGTCTTCTTCGTAGGAATCGTCGGTGGGCTTGGTGCCCTTGTAGGCCGGCGTGTCCTCGAAGTAGTCGTACATGTAGCGGGGATTCAGCATGACGCGGTTGTTATGCTCGTCGAAATAGAACCAGTAGGGGTTCTGGATGTAGTGCTTCATGGTGGCCGAGCCCAGGGTGCCCAGGTCTTCGTAGTCTACATCGCGCTGGGTCAGGCTGGTGGTGTAGGTGCCATCGCTGTTCTGGGTGACGTGGGGCGTATAGGCGCACTTGGTGTGAATGTTGTTGAACGACATTTGCAGCGTGGTCTGAGCGCGCGGGTAGCCGTCGATGCCAATCACTTTGTCGCCAGCCTGGTAGAGGCTGGCTTCGAATTGCTTCTCTCCGGTATTCCCTTCGATTTCGCGGTTCCATCGCACGCTCAGGGGCGAGGCCACGTTGAGCCACGGGGTGTCGTCGGGCACCATGCAGCCCACCTCCACATTCCGCACTCTGCCCCACTCGTCGATATATTGTAGGGGATTTGCGGTCACCTGGCTACCGTCAGAGAAGGTCACGGTATTGCCCGATATGCCTGTCACGGTAAGGTTCTCGCTGCCAGAGCCTTTGTAGTACACCACCTTGTCTTCGCCGCGAATAAAGGCGTAGAGGCGCACCTGTGCCAGCATGTGGTGGAAGCGCAGGGGCACGGGCTTGGGCTTGCCGTCGGCCAGCAGGGGGTACAGGCTCTTCTGCCCGTCGGCCACGAGGTCGCTCAGCATGAAGTCGTTCTGCTCGGCGGCATCGGGGTGCATGGTGAAGTTGATGGTGCCCATGCCCTTCCCCTGGCCCACGCCGTTGCTGGCGGTGGTTATGCTGATGCCATACTCGCCGGGATCGGACGTCTGGTTGTAGGGGTAGTAGGCCCAGAACGAGAGGCGGCTATCGTCGTTGGGCCAGAAGCGCAGGCTGTCTTGCGGGATAGGCTTCGATTCATCGGTGGGCACGACGGCCGGGGCGTAGGTCAGGGCGTTGCGCCCGTCGCTGGCCTTGGCAATGTTCATTTTCTGGTTGAACATAAAGTTGGCCGTGGGGGCGGCCGCCTCGCTCCAGGTGGCCGTGCCGGTGTTGGCAGCAAACAGGCCCACGGAGTACTGGCGCTGCTTCTCGGTGATGCTGCCATCGTCGTCGACGGTCCAGTAGGAGCGGTCCTTGGTCTCGAAGAGGCTGGTCTCCAGGCGGTTGATGAGCGAGCCATCGGCGCGGGTGACGGTCTGGCTGGGGCTCACCGTGGTCTGGAAGGCAATGGCCTGGCCCTGTAGCGACGGGTCGTCGCCATCGGGGGCAATGCCGTCGCGCCAGTCGCTGCACGAGGCGCTTAGCCCTAAGAGGGCTAAGCTAAAGGATAAATGACAAATGATAATCGATAAACGGCCTTCGCGTGCGCGTACCTTTATATTATTATTGTACATAAGCATTTCTTTTTCGTTTATAAGTGCTGATTCATCACTTCACCACAACCTTGCGCCCGCCGAAGATGTAGACACCGGGGCGCAGGGCCGGGTGGTTCTGCAGCAGGGTGGCAGGCGTTTCGTGGTCGGCCACGCGGCGGCCTTGCAGGTCGAATACGGGGCAGGGCCAGGGGTGCTGTTCGGTGGCTCCCTCTTCTACGCCGCGCTGCTCGGGCTGCTCCTCATCGTCGTCGGCCCAGTCGTCGAAGACCACGCGCACATAGCGTATGGCGGGATCGGCGTTGCTGACGGGGTAGACGTAGAACACCTTGTTGTGGTAGACGTAGGTGTTGGAGCGCTGCTGCATGGTAGCGGCATTGGAGCCCTGGGCCTCGGCCAGGAAGGCAGTGCGCAGCGTTGCATCGTTGGCAGTGGCCGTAGTCTGGCTGTCTTCGTAGTAGTGGCCGCGCCACCAGTTCTCGTTGGTGTAGAAGCCCGGTGCTGTCACCTCAGCGTCGTAGCCATAGTATTGACTTGCCCCGGCGGTGGTGTTGTTGATGCCACCCGTTTGGGCGAATGGCCTGCCGAACACCATCACCGCCTTCGTGGGCGATACGGGGTGACCGTCGCCAGAATCGGCAATGTCGGGAATGTCGTCGGTGGTGAGGCTGCGCTCCAGATAGCTGCCCTTCAGCTTGATGGTATTGTTGGTGGCCAATGCCAAGAGCTCGGTGTTGGGGCTGCTGTTGGGCAGGTACAGGTTGACGTAGTTGTACTGGCGGCCACTATTGGTGAAGCTCTTCACCTTGTCGGAGCGCACGATGACGGGCCATCCGGCGGGAATGTACTGCGGGTTGCCCATATTGTTGAGCTGGCTCACCGAGCGCAGCGTCACGCTCTGCTCTTGCGCCTTTTCTTCGGGCACGGTGGTGTCGAGCGTGAAGGCCACGTCGGTGGTGTTGCTCAGACGGCTGTCGAAGGGCAGGTAGGTCGAAGCAAACCAGTAGTACAGCGGATTGCCGTTGTCGTCGGTGCCGTGGGCATTGCCCTGCTTCACCTCCAAGCGCAGCGGCATCTCGTTGTAGGGCCACTCTTCCTGGCTGCCCACGGGCTTCAGCAGCCACTTGGTGTCCTGAATGCCGTAGGAAATGCCGTCGGGTGTCCACTGCTGGGTGGCGTACTTGTCGCCAATCTCCATCATCTCGTTGTTCTTATGAACGGTTACGCGGTAGCGGTGGTTGCCGTCAATGCAGAGGTAGTTGGTCTTCAGGTTCTGGGCCACGTCGGCGTCCCAGTTGGCGGTCTCCTGCTGCAAGATGCTCAGGGTGACGGCGGTGCCGCCAATGTCGGCCAGGCGGAACCGCTCGTCGAAGCCCTCTTCGGTAGCGGCATCGGTGTCGACCAGCTTGGTCATGCCGTAGGCCTCGTCGGTGCCAATGGCCTCGCCATAGACATTGCTCTCGCTGGTGACCTCGCTGCTTTGCTGCACGCCACCGGCACGGGCCCTGACGCGCAAGTTCTGCGTCTCGAGGTTGAAGCGCTCGTAGGGATCGCTGCCCACGGGGTTGAAGTAGAAGATGCTCGCGGGGTCGTAGTCGGCGGGCAGGATGGGAATGTTGCCGCGCATGGCCGGGTGGGGCTCGATGCTGCGGTCGTGGTGCACGTCGAGCGAGCCCACCTTGTCGTTCAGCTCCTTGAAGGTGTTGAAGGTGGTGTGCTGCTGGTCGGTCTCGAAGAAGTGCAGCCAGCGTGAGCCAGTGGCCAGCGACTTGCTGTCGCCTTCGCCCTCGTAGCCGGCATAGTTCTTCTCGCTCTCGAAGCGGTAGCCGCTGATGAAGCGCGGGCCCTGAATGCCGTGCACGCCAGTGCCGAAGGCATCGTTGGCATCGTCGTCGAGCTTATCCTGCGAGAAGGCCTCTATGCGGTAGTAGCCCTGCTGCAGGGGCACCAGGTTGGTGCTTACGAACTTGAGCGGCAGGTTGTCGTGGCCGGGGCGGGGATCGGAGTACTGCAGCTCGTTGGCCGCGGTCTGCGGGTAGGTGTTGCCGCTGCGCTTGTAGAAGTGGCCCGCATAGACGCTCTGGCGAATGGCGTCGGTCTGGGTGAAGTAGTCGTCGGGCAGCTTCTGCGCGGCATCCCACAGCGTCTTGTACTCCTTGAGCTTGTTGCGCCACTGCTGGTACTCGTAGCGCAGGGCCACCGTGGGACGCAGGCCGCCCACGTAGCCCGACCGCTCGAAGTAGGGCAGCAGCTGGTCGGGGGTGGTGATGAGGCGCCAGTTGGCATCGGGGTTGCGCAGCATGGCCTGGCCGTTGATGTTGGCCTCGTGCTTCAGGTGGACGGTGTGGTTATCGGCATCGTGCACCATGTAGAAGCTGCCGAAGCGCGAGCCGGTGGCATCGACGTAGGCAGACACGGGGTGCATGAGGAACGAGCCGTCGTAGCCGCCCACGAACATTTCGTAGATGGCATTGGTGGCACCGGCGGTGGCTTTGCCCGACTCTTCGTAGGTGATGTGCTTGACGCGCTTCTCGAAGAACTGCTGGCTCTTAGTGTAGGTGAGCTGCTCGGTATCGGTAGTGGCGAGCTGTTCCACGGCAGGCGTTTCCACAGCCTCGGCCGTGGCGGGCAGCGGCTTGGTGGTGGTTACCACGATGTTGTCCCAGCCAGTGCCGTTGAGGGTGGCATAGCGGTTGTGCAGCACGAAGCCGTAGGGGTCGCCCACGGGCGCCCAGAGGTAGTTGTTGGTGTAGTGCACGGTGCGGTCGGGGCGTGCGCCAATGTCGTTCAGGTAGCTGAAGTTCATCAGTCCGTCCTGCTCGTTGTTGGTCATCATAGAATACCAGGCGGTGGTGTTGCGCCCCTGGTCGGAGAAGCGGAACTCGTCGGTCTTCACGTTGTAGACCACGTCGATGAGCACGATGCGGTCGGCATAGTCCTGGGTGAGGCGGCTTATCTGCCGGCCGTTGTTGTCCATAACAGCCTTCCAGCTTTGAAGTGCCGGGTCGTCATCGTCAACCAGAACGCCGTCGCGGTAGTAGTGGCCGTCTGTCAGGGTGTACTTATTCTCCAGAGGTTCCCACGTGTCGTTGTAAACGGGCATGAAGCCTGAGGGCGGCGTGGCATCCTCAGCGGTGTTATACCAGGCCTCGCCCGTAGTCTCGTTGAGCCACACATACTTGGTCTGGCCATCGATTTCCATCGTGGCATGGGTCTCTGGGCTCTTGGTGTACTGCGAGCGCAGTACGCCGCGCTGGTAGAAGTGGGGATCGCAGAACTGTCGCGCCATATACCACGGCAACTTCAGGCGGCCGGTAGCCACGTCTTCGTCGCGATAGTTGGGCACGGGGAAGCTGACCAGGTCGCGCAGCGAGGCGTTCTTGAGCAGGCGTTTGTCGTAGTCGCCGCTGCCCATAATGATGCTTTTCGCCTCGTCGGTAACCTGTCCGGTACTGCTGTTTATGTAGTCGTCCTTGAAGTCCCACACCATATAGGATTCGTCCTGCTTGTAGTTGAAGTATGTGGTGTTCTGCTTCAAATATTGGTCCATCTCCTTGCCGTGGTGGTAGTGCAGGTACTCGGCCATGTGCTGGCGCACCAGTCGCTTCTGCTCCGTGGTGAGCGACGTGTCTTCGTAGTCAGCGGCATGCTGATGGCTGATGACCAGATGGTAGATGATCATACGAACGTGGCTGAGCAGGTCGGTAATGTTGAAGTTCTTGGCGCCAGCCAGGTTGTAGCCATTGCCCGTGGGGTCGTTGGCGCTTATGCCGCCGCGGTTCAGCAGGTAGCGCTGGCTGCCAGGCAGCTGCTGGCCGTTCTTGTCTTCGTGGTCGAAGGTGATGTAGGTCTGGATGGCTCCCGTAGCGTCGTCAATGAGTGCCAGGTAGTACTTATAGACCTTCTGGCCAGAGGCATCGACAGAGTCGTTCTTGCCATCGTAGGTCTTCATTACATCGCCCAGGGCCAGTGCCCAGTGGCTTGGCTCGGCGGGCGCGAAGTCAATCTCGCCGTCGTTGTAGACCAGTGCCAGCGTAGACTGTTGCAGGTACTTGGCATAGTTGGTGAGGGTGAAGTCGTAGGGGTCGCCCACAAAGGCCCATTTCTGTGCGTCCTCATCGTTCTGCATCGAGTTGTCGCCATAGGCCATTTCGGTGGTGGTGTGCGAGTTCATCCATCCGTTCTGGATGATGTAGGTGGTGGTGCTACTGCTGCCACTGCCATTATCGCCCGTGCCGTTGGCCACCCATCCGTACTTCCAGCCGTTAATGTTGCCCTGCTCGTCGCGGCTGTAGCCCACGATGCCCCAGTGCACTCCGCCGCTGTCGCCGTCGGTACTGCTGCTGCCGCTGCCGCTCTTGCGCGGATAAGTCCACTGGAAGTAGGCATTGGCCCAGGTGTGGTCTCTCTGCACGGCCTCGTCTTCGGTGGTGAAATATTTGGCCATCGACTCGTAAGTATAAACGTAGTATAGGTTGGGCAGGCCGTTGTCGTCGTCATCGTTGATGGGGTAGGTGGCATCGTTGATGGTGTAAATGTTCCCGTCTTTGCCCTTGGCCTGGAGCTTGGAGCCGTCAGTGTCGTCTTTAAGGAACTCGGTCACCTCTACTCCCTCGCCAGTGGCGGGATTGTAGTTCACGTAGCATTTGTAGTTGCAGCCGTAGCGTTTCAGCGTGTGGGGCATCACGTCTACTACGTCGTTGTCTGTCGAGGTGAAGCGCACCTCAAGGTCGGTTCCCGATGCCTTCAGCTTGTCAGACCCTTCCATGTAGACGTAGATGTTGGCATCGAAGCAGTCGTTCTTGGCGTGGTCTCCGTCATCGACTGTAGCCGTGCCCAGGTTGGTGCCCTGGGTGGTGTTCTGGGCCAGCGAGAAATCCACCAGTATGAAGTTTGATACAATGGTGGCCCCAGGGTCGTCATAGCCAGTGCCCACATCACCCTTCGACGGGTAGCGCCCCGTAACAAGCCGCTGATAGCCGTTGGTACCCGTGGCCTCGGGGTCGTCGCCTTCGTCAGTCTTCAGCGAGGCGGTGCGCAGGAAGTAGGTGCCGTTGTCGGCACTGGTCTTATAGTACACCAGGCCCCAGGTGGTATTGCCCTGGTCGTTGCCACTGGCTGTGCCGAAGTTTTCGACCGGGGCGGTTGTGGCCGGGAGGGCGTTGCTGCTTTGCAAACGGGCATACACCAGCAGCGAGTCTTCGTCGGTGTGGCCTTCTATCTTGCTCTTCAGGCCGCTGGCCTGGTCGGTGCCCAGCCATTGATAGTTTGGTTCGGAAGAAGAGTAGATGCTATGCGTTATGTCTTCATAGCGGCGGCGGTTGAGCATCTGGAACGAATAGGGATCGCCGATGAGGGCCCAGTGCAGACCTTTAAGTCCTGTGGACCAGCCATTGTCGGGCGAACTGGTTACCTGCCAGAAGGTCTCGTAGGGCTGTTCGGTGTCCTGCTCTGTCTTGTTGTAGTAGAGCCAGGTGTCGCCCTGCTGCACATCGATCCACTTGGCATCCAGATAATTGTTGTCATCGTTATTGTCAGTGAACAGCTGCTGGCCTCTCTCCGTGAGTTCGTAGTCTACGCGCAGCTTGAAGATGTGTTGCTTCCGGTGGCCAGTGCGGAACACCTTTGCGTATGGGCCATGGTAGGTGCTCCAGTCTTCACCCTCGTGCAAGGGGTGTTCGTTGCTGCCGTCTGTGCTCTCGTCGCAGGCAGTCGAGCTGTGGAGATGGGCGGGCGTGCTGAGCGTGAAGGGGAACGACGGGTTGTCGCTCTTCACGGTGCCTTGGGGGGCCTCATAGCGCAGGTTGCTATAGCTTACGAAGGGGCGCTTCAGGTGGCGTGGCACGTCGGTGAGTGTCTCGCCCACGGCGAAGAAGTCGCTGGCCTCGTCTTGCACGATTGGCGTGGTGGAGCCTTTCTTGTAGGCACTCACGTAGACGCGGGCAGGCTGCAGCAGCCTGATGACGGCCTTTTTGTCGTTGGCCTTGTGGCGCTCTTCGTTGGTGCTGCTCACGGCGTTGTCGAGCTCATATTGCAGGTTGGTCTTGAAGCCTACGGCATCGCTGTAGATCTCGGTGTTGGGCGTACCTTCGTTTACTAAATAGTAGTAAATGTTGTTCAGGCCCACCAGCTGGTTGTTGTCGCGGAAGCACAGGGCAAAGGCATCGGTGAGCTCAGAGCCGGTCTCCATCATCTGCCAGTAGAAGTCGCCACAGAAGGGGCGATTGTAGTTCAGGTTGTTCCTGTATTCCGTCACCACGGTGGGGTGTAGCGGGTCGTAGAAGGGCACCTCGCGGCGTGGATCTACGGTCTCGTTGTCGGGATAGCGCAGGTGCACGCAGTCGATGACGGCACGGAAGTTGCTCTCTGTCTCGTCGAAACGGCACAGGTTGGCGCCAGGCTTGGCCGTGTTGAACACCTGCAGGTGGTAGGGGTCGCCCACGAAGTACCACTTCAGGTTCTTCGGGTCGGTCTCCATGCGGTTGGTCACCATCTGGAACTCGCAGTCGTTCCACTTGTACTTTTTCAGAATGTCAAGCGAACTGGTTTCGGTGGCATAGCGGTTGTCGTCTTTCTTCTTTTCTTCTGTTGCGTCCCAGTAGGCTCGCTCCCATTCGCGTGAGCGGGCATCCACCGTCTCGTCCTTGGTGCTGAACATGCCCTTGTCGGGCAGCTTGGCGTAGAATGTCTCGCCCTCTTTGAAGTAGGCGTGGTTGTTCTTGTCGTAGCCCAGGTCGGATGCCGCCTCCTTGCCCATGGTGAAGTCCATGAAGAACACGTGGTCGTTCTCGTGGGCCATGCGTGTCACTTCGGTCTCCAGGGCATCCTGCTTAGCCTGCTCTGTTTCGTCTTTCGGGTTGCCGTCGGCATTGTAGACAGGCTTGGGCAGGGCATTCTCCGTGAGGAATAGGTCGCTCGTCACCTTGTACATCACGTAGAGCGTCTGTGGCGTGGTGCCGGCAAGTATCGTGGTGCCGTCGTCTTGTGGGAAATAGTAGTTGTAGATGGGGTTGTTTTCGGCATCGTTGCTGCCTGTAGCCTCTCCACGATAGGGGCCTGCCTGCACCTTGTTGGCATCGGCTGTAGGATCGATGCCGTCGCGGAAGTCGCTGGTGCCGTAGGAAGTGTAGTCGCAGAACTTGCGGCGGGCCTCGAAGGGAAGCATCTCCTTGCTGCTCATTTCGTCGCCAGCCACGAAGCGGCGCGTCTCGGCGGCAAAGTACATGGAGGCCAGGCCTGTCTTCATTTCATAGTGCAGGTAGTCTAGTTGTTTCTTCTTTTCTTCTGAGCCATCTGTCAGTTCAATTAATGGCGTTGGGTAGAGTACTTCCTTATAGTTCTTCACCTCGTCGTCGCGGCGAATGACCAGCTTCACATCTTCGTAGATGGTTGGCTTGTAGGGCAATAGCTGAATGGCGTTCTGCCGCAGGCTGGCCCGTGGCTGCAGGGTTACGCTGTCGGCCGTCATCTGCCAGTAGAGTAGCTGGTTCACCTCGTTGCCGTCGACCTCGGCAGTGACGGCGGTGGAGAGCAGGCTCAGCGTCTTCTCGGTGTCGTAGCCATAATGCAGTCCCCACTGGTAATAGCGGTGGTCGGCGGCCGACGGCTCTTCGGTAGGTATGCGCACGGTGTTGTAGACGGTGGTGCTACCCGTCGACGGGTTGGTCACGGTGTAGGGTGTGAACCGGGTGTAGCAGTTGTCTGCTCCAGGCAGGTTGATAGTGGTAAAGGTGTAGTCGGAGTTGATGCCCAGCGCCGACTCGAAGTTGATGATGCGCATGTCGTAGGGGTCGTCGCCCACGAAGGCCCACAGCCAGCGGGCCTCGCGGAACGGATCATGGTCGCTGTTGCGCGTGCTCTCAGCCAGGCGGTTGTAGCTCCAGTTGTTCAGGTTGTCGACGTTCTCCTTGTGCAGGGTGCGCTTGCTGTTCAGCCAGCCCACCATGCCGCTGTCCTCACGGCGCAGGAACTGCTGACGGCCAGTGAACGTACGGCTGTCGGCGCTGCCTGTGGCGGTGATGTCCTCGTCGGTGTCGAGCACCATAAAGTACCAGTTGGCCTTGATGTTTTCCTCCTTCAGGATGCCGTCCTCGGTGCGTGTTGTCACGTCGGTCTTTATATCGTCAGTGTCGCTCCACTTGAACGGCATCTTCTGGTATTCGTCTGTCGCAGCAATCTCCTCGTTCGTCATCGGCTCGTACTTGAAATAGATGTCGAAGATTTTTTCTGTGTCGATGGCAGGATAGACATCGTAGGTCTTGGCATGGGTTGTCTCGTCTTCGGCAAACACGCGCTGCGTCATGGCCTCGTTGCTATAGAACTGCGCGTTGTTCAGAGCCTCAAGTGCCGTGCGGGTGTCGAAGTCGTTGCTTCCCGTCACGTCGTCGGTTGTACCAACATTGTTCTTCTCGTACTTGCAGTAAAGGCGTGCTATCTTGTCTTCCAAGACCAGGGGCATCAGCCAGTCGTGCTCAAATGTGGCCGTCCAGGTCCATTCTCCCTTAGTCTTGTTGTAGGCATGGTAGCGGTACTTACGGGCCACGGGAGCCTTGTAGAATGACACCCATCCACTGCTTGTACCTCCGCTGCCCGATGTCAGCAGATAGCATTGCCATGTGCTGTTATACCCTGACTTCAGTATGGCATCATGGCTATAGTAGCTTATCTTCTTGGTAAGTACATCGATAAAGCTCTGTGTCTGCCTTGTTTCGAAGTCTTGACCAGATATGAAGAACGAGATGCCGGCCTGGTCGTCACGTATCATACGGTCGTCTTGACCCTTTGCTCGCAGCAAGAAGAACGACTCGATGTCGGCATCGCTGTTTTCATCGACAAAAGAGAATGTCGTGGACTCTCGGGTGCCCGAAAGATATTTCCCCGATATACTGCCGTTGTATATGCGTATGGCGTAGGGGTCATCGCCGACAAAGCGCCAAAGCATGCGCTTGTCTGAAAGCCCTGGGGTGCCGTTGCCATAATTGGTGAGCGTCTCGAACTGGCTGGAATGATCCATCTGAGTTTCAGTTTTCATATAGGCCAGTTGGTCGTAGTAAACATATTGGGTACCTAAACCACTATTTTCAGACAGTTTTTCAGACAGTGTGCGAGTGGCCAGGTTATACCAGGTGTTGCCGCTCAAGTCCAGTCCTTGTCGGGTCGTCTCGCCGATGCCGTCGGGGAAGGTGAGCGGGCTGTCTTCGCGGCTGTAGGTATAGCGCACATAGATGTGGCCCATGTGTTGTGTAACCACATCTGCCATGCTCAACTTTGTAGCGTCAAGTCGCGATGTTTCGTCGGTGACGAGTCTCTCTGCAACAGCATCCCATGTGGGA
>JAFVEE010000052.1 GCA_017478085.1 Prevotella sp.
ATCGAATAAGGCTCCCCTCCTTCGGAGGGGATGGGGGAGGCCTCGTTCTGCTTCATATAGAACGACTTGAAGGCACGCGGATAGTCGGTCATGATGACGGGCTTCTTGAAGTGCTCCTCCACCAGATAGCGCTCTTGCTCCGAAGCAAGGTCGTCGCCCCAGTTGCAGGGGAACTCGAACTTCTTGCCGTTCTTGATGGCCTCCTGCAGAATGTTGATGCCCTCGGTGTAGGGCAGGCGGATGAAGTTCTCCTTCAGCACACCCTCTAAGCGCTCTATGAGCGTCTTGTCGATCATCTTGTTAAGGAACTCCAGGTCGTCCTTGCAGTTGTCAAGTGCCCAGCGCACGCAGTACTTGATGAAGTCTTCCTCCAGGTCCATCAGCTCTTCCTGGTCGATGAAGGCCACCTCGGGCTCCACCATCCAGAACTCAGCCAGATGGCGCGGCGTGTTGCTGTTCTCAGCGCGGAAGGTGGGGCCGAAGGTGTAGATGGCACCCAGGGCCGTAGCGCCCAGCTCGCCCTCTAACTGTCCGCTGACGGTGAGCGAAGTCTGCTCGCCGAAGAAGTCGTCGTCGTAGATAATCTTGCCGTCTTCGCCCTTCTTCAGGTCGTAGAGGTTCTTCGTGGTTACCTGGAACATGTTGCCGGCACCCTCGCAGTCGCTGGCGGTGATGAGCGGCGTGTGGAAGTAGAAGAAACCGTGTTCGTGGAAGTAGGTGTGGATGGCCATGGCCATATTGTGGCGAATGCGCATCACGGCTCCGAAGGTGTTGGTGCGCAGACGCATGTGGGCGTTCTTGCGCATGGCCTCGAAGCTCTGGCCCTTCTTCTGCATGGGGTAGTCGTTGCCGCAGAGGCCATAGACCACCAGGTTGGTGGCTTGAATCTCGCAGGCCTGACCAGCACCCTGGCTCTCAACGAGCGTGCCCTCGGCGCAGATGCAGGCACCAGTAGTGATCTGCTTCAGCAGCTCCTCGTCGAACTTCGAGGGGTCTACCACGATTTGCACGTTCTTGATGGTCGAGCCGTCGTTCAGTGCAATAAAGTCTACGGCCTTACTGCTGCGGTGCGTGCGCACCCAGCCCTTCACGCAAATGTCTTTTCCGTATTCAGTGCTTTTCAGCACATCGATGATTTTTGTTCTTTTCATTTCTTAATTAGTAATGAGTAATGAGTAATGAGTAATTATGATTAGACCTGTCGTTTGGCTGTTTTTTCATCTTCACAGCAAGAGTAATCATAATTACTCATTACTCATTACTAATTAGACATTATTCATAGGCTCCCATTCTCAGGCGGTCGACCTCTTCCTCGGTGAGGTAGCGCCAGTCGCCGCGACGCAGGTTCTTCTTGGTCAGACCGGCAAACTGCACGCGGTCGAGCTTGATGACCTTGTAGCCCATGCTCTCGAAGATGCGGCGCACAATGCGGTTCTTGCCCGAATGAATCTCGATGCCCACCTGCTTCTTGTCGACGGGGTCGGCATACTGAATGTCGTCGGCCTTGATCTCGCCGTCGTCGAGCGTGATGCCCTCGGCAATCTGCTGCAGGTCGTGAGCCGTCACGTTATGATCCAGGTAGACGTGGTAGATCTTCTTCTTGAGGTACTTGGGGTGCGTGAGCTTCGAGGCCAGATCGCCGTCGTTCGTAAGCAGGAGCACACCCGTGGTGTTGCGGTCGAGGCGGCCTACGGGGTAGATGCGCTCGGGGCAGGCGTTCTTCACCAGGTCCATCACCGTCTTGCGCTGCTGCGGGTCGTCGCTCGTGGTCACATAGTCCTTCGGCTTGTTCAGCAGCACGTAGACCTTCTTCTCCAGCGTCACGGGGGCGTCGTGGAAGCGGATGTCGTCGGTGCGCATCACCTTCGTGCCCAGTTCGGTGACCACCTGTCCGTTGACGGTGACCACGCCGGCCTGGATGAACTCATCGGCCTCACGGCGGCTGCATACGCCAGCGTTGGCCAGGAACTTGTTCAGACGGACGGGCTCGTTGGGATCGAAGTTCTGCTCCTTATACTCGATGCGCTTCTTCATGGAGTACTTGGCATTGGGATCGTAGCCCGGTGTGTGCTGGCGGAAGCCGCCCTTGCGAGGCTGACCGTAGCCGCCCTGACGGGGCTGACCATAACCGCCCTGCTGGCGGGGCTGACCGTAGCCACCCTGACGGGGCTGGCCATAACCGCCCTGGCGCTGCTGACCGTAGCCACCCTGACGGGGCTGACCGTAGCCGCCCTGACGAGGCTGATAGCCACCCTGACGGGGCTGGCCATAGCCGCCACCATACTGCTGACGGGGCTGGTAGCCACCCTGCTGCTCGTCGCCCTCCTGATTGTAGCGGGGACGATAGCCACCCTGCTGCTGACGGGGCTGACCGTAGCCACCCTGGCGCTGCTGATAGCCGCCACCATAATTATTATTGGGGCGCGGACGGTAGCCACCACGCTGCGGAGCCTGACTCTGCAATCCGGCACCGAAGCCTTCGGGGCGGAAGCCACCCTCGTCGTCGTTGTGCTTGTTGTAGGCAGGGCGCTCGTAGCCTCCGGCGTTGGGGCGCTGCCCAGTGTGAATGCGCGGACGGGGCGAACGGCCTACCGGGCGAAACTCTCTTTTGTTCTGGTAGCCCTCACGGCTATCCTGCTGCTCTTGAGGTGTGAGCTCTTCTTGCTTCTTCTCGTTCTCGAAATCCATGATGTGTTTACTCTTTTTGTGGTTGATAATTGTGTTGATATTTAGCCTCACGGCTTTTGTTCTTGGTCTTATACTCCCGTGTAGTTCCAGGGGGTGATGGCCATCAGCTCCTCTTTCACGCTGTCGCTCACCTCCAGGGTGGCGATGAAGTCGTGGATGGTCTGCTCGGTCATCTTCTGGTTGGTGCGCGTCAGGGCCTTCAGTGCCTCGTAGGGGTGCGGATAGGCCTCGCGGCGCAGGATGGTCTGGATGGCCTCGGCCACCACGGCCCATGTCTGCTCCAGGTCCTCGTGCAGCTTGTCCTCGTTGAGGATGAGCTTGCGCAGACCCTTCAGCGTGCTCTCGAAGGCAATGATCGAATGGCCCATAGGCACGCCCACGTTGCGTAGCACCGTAGAGTCGGTGAGGTCGCGCTGCAGTCGGCTTACCGGCAATTTCTGTGCCAAAAATGTCAGGATGGCATTGCTCAGGCCCAGGTTGCCCTCGCTGTTCTCGTAGTCAATGGGGTTCACCTTATGCGGCATAGCGCTGCTGCCCACCTCGCCAGCCTTGATCTTCTGCTTGAAATACTCCATCGAGATGTACATCCAGAAGTCGCGGTCCAGGTCGATGACGATGGTGTTGATGCGCTTCATGGCATCGAAGATGGCGGCCAGCCAGTCGTAGTTGGAAATCTGGGTGGTCCACTGCTCGCGCTCCAAGCCCAGCTTTTCGCTGACGAACTGATCGCCAAACTCGCGCCAGTCGTACTGCGGATAGGCCACGTGGTGGGCGTTGTAGTTGCCCGTGGCACCGCCAAACTTGGCTGTGATGGGCGTGTCCTTCAGGGCGCGCAGCTGCTCCTCCAAGCGGTAGACGTAGACCATCACCTCCTTGCCCAGGCGGGTGGGGGAGGCGGGCTGACCGTGGGTCTTGGCCAGCATGGGCACGTTCTTCCATTCCTCGGCATAGTCGTTCAGCTGCTCGATGAGCTCTTCCAGCAGCGGATAGTACACCTGCTCCAGTGCCTCCTTGATGGAAAGGGGCACGCTGGTGTTGTTGATGTCTTGCGAAGTGAGGCCAAAGTGTATGAACTCCTTGTAGCTGTCGAAGCCACCCATCTTGTCGAGTTCTTCCTTGATGAAATACTCCACGGCCTTCACGTCGTGGTTGGTCACCTTCTCGATGTCCTTCACACGCTGGGCATCCTCAGGTGTGAACGACAGGTAGATGTCGCGCAGGCGACTGAAAAGACTATGGTCGAAATCGGCAAGTTGCGGAAGGGGCAACTCGCACAGGGTGATAAAATACTCAATCTCTACACGTACGCGGTAACGAATCAGCGCATATTCCGAAAAATACTCTCCCAGCTTCTCGGTCTTTCCACGATAGCGGCCATCAATAGGCGAGATGGCGGTCAGTTTGCTCAGTTCCATTTCTGTTTATACTTGATGATTATCCTCTTTTTGCCCGCAAAGTTACGACTTTTAATTAAGAAAGAAGAATGAAGCGGGAAGAATTTTTCAGCAGTTCGCTTTTTTATTGATATTTAACGAGAAAGCCGCAACCTCGTGCAAGGTTGCGGCTTCCCATATAAGGATTGTTCTGTGTGCGGATTAGAGGCTCGAGCCACCCGAGTGGTCGGGCTGGACGGGCTGGCCGTTGGGAACGATGGTGACCTTGGGCGACACAGCACCGTAGATGGTGGCCACGAAGGTCTTCTCACCCGACTCGAAGGTCACGGTCTTCTTCGACTGGCTGAGTACGATGGTGGCAGTACCAGCTATGGGAGGATTGAACGAATAGGTGGCGCTGATGGGGTGAGCCGTGCCGGTGAACATCTTGTTCAGGTACTTCGTAACCAGAGGAATCTCCTCGCCTTGCATGGTGTAGCCCACCTGGCGCTGGTAGCTCACGCGAACGCGACCGTTGCCCACTTCGCGGGTATCCTTGAAGACCTCAACAGGCTCGTCGGTGATGTTGGTAACCGTTGCGCCGAGGATGATGTCCCACTCAGAGAAGTGGGGGATGAGCAGGGTGAGGTTGTCGGCATCGCGCTTAATGTTAGCAGGATTCAGACTCTCATTGCCATTCTTGACATCCAACTTCAGACCCTCAGTCTTGGGAATGTTCAGCTTCACTGTCACAGGATCGGTGAATGTTACATTTTCGGGAGTGCAGGAGATGGCCACCACAGGCTCGCTCACTGTAGCACCCTTAGCCAATACGGGGCTGTTGGTGGCTTGAGGAGTGAACACGATGATAGACCAAGGCGAACCGTCGCCCAGAAAAGCGGTCTGTGCGGGAACGGTCATCGTGGCGTTGTACACCTCACCCGACTCGTTGGTAACGGTCAGCTCCTGGCCAATGGCCTGGGCAACAGCCGAACCCGATGCGGGCTTATGCAGGTAGACGTTGAGCTCTTTGGTGTCCTCATCCAGGAAGTTCACGACGAAAGTCTCGGTAACGTAGCCCGGTGCGCTTACGGTCAGGGTCTGCTTGTCGGAAACGCCAGTGAAGGTGTAGGTCTTTACATTGGCAGAGCTCTGCGAACCGTACTTAATCGTAGCATTCACGTTCGTGTTTACAATCAGCGTCTTGCTCACCTGGGGCAGACCGTTGGCCGTGGTGTACTCAATACCACTGGGTGCTGACTCACCATCGCTGTTGTGGCAAGCCGTGAAGGTCATTGCCAGGCCGAACCCAAGCGAGAGGATTGCGGCACTCTTCATAAACTTTTTCATAATTGATAAGCTTGTTGTTAAATTTATATTTGTTATTCTTTCTTCTTTATTCCATACAATGCCACGGCTTCCAGAGCGTTCCTTCCTACATTTTATTATAGTATTTTCCCGCTCTTTAGCCATGGTGCTTGTTCCGTGTCTGCGTAAGACGATGCAAATATACTACAAAAATGTGGATAACTTAGAGGATTGGAGGGTAATTTAAAAAAAATTAATACTTCAAGTGCCTAAAGTTGTCAGGTTTGAGAAATTTATTCTTAAAATATCCATAAAAAGACCTCGCACTTGTTGATGCGAGGTCTTGGCTGTGGGCGTTGACGGATTCGAACCGCCGACCCTCTGCTTGTAAGGCAGATGCTCTGAACCAACTGAGCTAAACGCCCTTGCTTTTGTAAGCGGGTGCAAAGGTACGAACTAATTCTGTAACCGCCAAATAATTTTGATTTTTTTTGCATTTCATTAGCGTGATTGTAAAGAAGATGGGCGAGCCTTTTGTGGCCCGCCCATCCGTTTGTATGAGAAATGAGTCTGTTTTTTTACTTGATAGCCACGGTAGCGCGACGGTTGTAAGAGATGGGGCTCAGGTCGTTCACACCG
Source organism: Prevotella sp. (assembly GCA_017478085.1). Lineage (GTDB taxonomy): Bacteria > Bacteroidota > Bacteroidia > Bacteroidales > Bacteroidaceae > Prevotella. Next base: position 6,009 of record JAFVEE010000052.1, read on the forward strand.
CCAGCAGCCACAACCTCGATGTTGTCGCGGCTTACGCCCATCTTCACCAGCTCGTTGGCCACGGCCTCGGCACGCTTCTGGCTCAGCTTCTGGTTCAGGTTGGCACTGCCAGTCTTGCTGTCAGCATAGCCGGTAACCACCAGCTTGGCACCCTTCTCCTTGGCAACGTTGGCCAGCTCCTTCACGTTCTGCAGGTCCTTCTTCGAAGCAATCTTGCTCTGGGCCAGGTTGAAGAACACCGACACAGGAGCAGCTACCACTTCCTTCACGGTGACGGTCTTCGTCTCGGCGGGAACGGGCTTCTGGTTGGCCAGCAGGTTCTTCAGGCGGGCGTTCTCAGCCTGCTCGTCGGCCAGCTGTGCGTTCAGGGCGTCGATCTGGCTCTGCGAGAGGGCCTTCAGTGCGTCTACATCGGGCACCTTGCTCCAGTTAGACTTGCCCAGGTTGAAGGTCAGGCCCACTTCGCCAGTGAAGTAGCGGTCGCTCTTGGCGATAGAGGTGCCATAGCTGCCGTCGCCCACGCCGGGGAACACATCGTCGTCGAGCAGGTTGAAGCCCAGGTCGACGTTCAGTGCCACGTGCTTCGACAGGCGGAAGTTGTTCAGCAGACCAGCGCTTGCGCCATGGCCGTTGATATTGTCAGAGCAGTTGCGCAGGAAGCCCACACCCACGTAGGGGATGAAGTTCCACACGCGGTTCTCGTTGTAGCCACAGAGCATATTGCTGAGGTTGAAGAGCACCTGCTCCTGAATGTTGTAGAACTTGATGGCGTTGTCGTCGGCATTGGTGCCCTGTACATTCTTGCCCCAGATGCCCGTAGCCTTGGTGCGCAGACCGATACCGGGAGTGAACCACTTGCCAATGGCAACCGAGGCACCCAGATTGCGGCGGAAGTCCTTGAAGGGGCTGTAGCCATAGTCCTTGCCCTGCTCCTCGTTAGAGTAGAAGGCTCCGTAAGCCACATCGGCCGATACGAACCAATTGCTCCAGAATGAGTTCGTAGCAACGCTGTACTTCAACTCAGGAGTCTCCGTCTGGGCCATACCTGCCACAGACACGCCAGCCAAAGCCAGCATCATAAAAAACTTCTTCATAACAATTTTTTATTTTATAAAACAATCAATATTTCGAAATGTTCTGCAAAAGTAGGTAAAAAAAACTAATCTTCCAACAAATTAGCTCATAAAATGTATATTTTGCACTAATTTTTTTAAAAAAGTGGTACTTTGCGACTATCTTTGCGATTTTTTTACGAAAATCAGCCCAGTAATTGCTCAATGTCCTGCTGAGGCAGAATGCACAGGATGGCACGCCCGTCAGGGGTGTAGTTGACGTTGGAACAGGCAAAGAGCAGGTTGACGATGTGCTCCATTTCGTCGTTGCTGAGCACCTGGCCCTGCGGTATGGCGGCATTGCGGGCCAGGCTGAGGGCCATCGTGGTGTGCACCTGACTGGTATCAGACATATCTTGTGCGGCGGCATCGCTCACGATGTCCTGCACCAGGCTCACAGGGTTCACGCCCTCCAGTCCTGCCGGCACGCCGGCAATGGCATAGCTGCCGCCGCCCAGGTCGCTCAGGTCGAAGCCGGCTGCTGTCATCTCGGGCAGCAGACGGGTGGCCACCACTGCATCGGCGGGCGAGAACTGCACCACCTCAGGAAACAGTAGTCGCTGGGTGCTGCTCTGGTGCTGGGTCAGCTGGTTGAGATAGCGCTCGTAGCGAATACGTAGGTCGGCGCGGTGCTGATCGATGATCATCAGGCCGGAGCGCACGGCGGTCATGATGTAGCGACCTTTGTACTGGTAGTGGGCGGGCGACTTGTCGGCCAGCAGCTGTTCGGGTGCCGTTGGCTCTTCCTCGGGGAAGAGTGTAGGCTCGCTGTCTTGACTGGCTGAGGCCAGGACGTTGTCGTAGAGCGACTGCCAGTCGGGGGGCACGGCAGGGCGCGAGAAGTGCTCGTCGGTGGGCTTGCGGCTTGCGGCGCTGCTGCTCTTGAAGGGATTGTAGTCCGGGTTGTAGGTCACCTTAGGCATCTCGATGCTGTCGCGCTGCGGGTCGAAGACGGGAATATCGGGCCGCCCCTCGGTGTCGAAGTTGATGGTGGGCACGTCGCAGAAGCGGCCTATGGCATCCTTCACGGCTGCCTGCAGAATCTGCCAGATGCTCTGTTCGTTCTCGAACTTGATTTCGGTCTTCGTAGGGTGAATGTTTACGTCGATGTCGGCGGGCGACACGTCGAAGTAGATGAAGTAGGGCACCTGCATGCCCTCGGGCACCAGCCGCTCGAACGAGTTGGCCACGGCCTTATGGAAGTAGGCGTGCTTCATGTAGCGCCCGTTCACGAAGAAATAGTTGTGCGCCCCCTTCTTGCGGGCCGACTCGGGCTTGCCCACGAAGCCGCTGATGCGGCACAGGGCGGTGTCGACATCGATGGGCAGCAGCTCCTGGCTGACCTTCTTTCCGAACACATCGGCAATGCGCTGACGCAGCGAGCAGGCTTTCAGGTTGAGCAGTTCCTGGTTGTTGGAGTGCAGGGTGAAGGCAATGTCGGGGTAGACGAGCACGATGCGCTCGAAGGCGGTCAGGATGTTGTTCAGCTCGGTGGCGTTCGACTTCAGGAACTTGCGGCGGGCGGGCACGTTGAAGAAGATGTTCTCCACGCGGAAGTTACTGCCCACCGGACAGGCCGCCGGCTCCTGGCCCACTACCTTCGACCCCTGCAGCAGCAGGCGGGTGCCTATGTCCTCGCCCTCCTGGCGGGTGGTCAGCTCTACCTGTGCCACGGCGGCTATCGAGGGCAGGGCCTCGCCCCGGAAGCCCATAGTATGCAGGTCGAAGAGGTCGTCGGCCTTGCGTATCTTTGAGGTGGCGTGACGCTCGAAGGCCAGTCGGGCATCGGTCTCCGACATACCCTTGCCGTCGTCGATGACCTGGATGAGCGTGCGCCCGGCATCGACCACCACCACGCGTATAGTCTTGGCACCGGCGTCGACAGCATTCTCCACCAGTTCCTTGATGACCGAGGCAGGGCGCTGAATCACCTCGCCGGCGGCTATCTGGTTGGCTACCGAGTCGGGCAGCAGTTGTATGATGTCACTCATTGGCTTCTTTCTTTTGTGGTGTTCTGCGCCGCTGCACCTTCAGCTCGGTGCCGGCCTTCTTTCCCCGCCAGTTGAAGATGTCGTCCTTGGAGCGGGGACGCACGTAGTCGAACCAGGCGAAGCCCTCCAGATAGCGCTTGGCCGGTGGAATCTGCGTCATGGGGTACATCGTGCCATCGCTCTTCGGGGCCCAGATGCGCTGCAGCTTGCGCTTCTCCATAAACATGCGCAGCAGCTGGGTCTCCATGGACACCATGCCCACGTAGCTGCTGTCAGACTCGTCGACGGGGTAGTAGACCACCAGCACATTGTCCTTGGCCTGCGCCTCGTGAATCTCGCCCTGGTCGAAGAAGGCAAACATCTCTTTCGACGACACCTGGTTGTAGAGGTCTGGCTCGTGCAGGTCTTCGATGCTGAAGGCCTGGTTGATGACGTGGGCATGGTCTAAGACAGAGTCCTTCATATAGACGCGGATCTCCTCGCCCAGCAGCTGCTGGTTCTGGTTCCAGACGATGGGGTCCTTATAGAGCGTCATGCACGAGTCTTGCTGGTTGTAGACGAGCGAGTCGCACACGGCCTGCAAATCAATACGGTACGCGCGTACCTTATTATAAGCATGTACAACACGATAGACCGAGTCGGTCTCCTTGTTGAAGGTGAACACCTTGAACGTGTCGGCATGCATGAAGAGCGAGTCGCGCTGCGAGAAGTCTACGGCCATAGCGCTGTCGGTGCTCATGGCATAGCCCGTAGAGTCGTTGTAGTAGCCATAGTTGCCCGTGAGCATGTTCTTGTTGATGGTGTCGGTGTAGACCATATTGCGGAAGGCCTCGCTGACGCCCGACCGCCCATCGTACCACAGGCTGTCGCCCGTGAGCAGGCGCCCCTCGTTGTCGAGCACCGAGCGGTTCAGCAAGATGCCCTGCTCGGTCTGCGTGTTGTAGTAGCCCAGCTCCGAGTAGATGTGGCTCTTGCCGCTGTTGATGTTCGACGGGCCGATGATGTGGGCCTGCTTCAGGTTGGTGTCGTAGTAGAGCGAGTCGGTGGTCAGGGTGAAGTTCTTGTCGCGCATGGTCACGTCGTAGTAGAAGATGGCCATCTTCGTGTCGGTGTGATACTCGCCCCAGTCGCTCACCAGCGTAGTGGTCTTGTCGACCATCTTGCCGCCCTCCTGGTAGTAGCCCATATTCCACAGACGGTCGTAGTAGAGCGAGTCGGTGTAGAGGGTAGTGCCCCGGTGCTTCAGCACCACGTTCTGCAGGGCCTGCATGAGCTGGTCGTTGCCGTCGTAGTAACCATAGTCGCTGGTCAGCGAGAGCGTGTCGCCCTGGTACATCCTCACGTGGCCGAAGGCTTCGAACGAGTTGCTTGTCTCGAAGAAGTTGGCACTGTCGCACAGCAGGCGTGCCCCGGCGTGCTGGAACTCTACCTTGCCGCGCAGCACCTGTGCGTCGTTGTTGCGCCATTTCTCGTAGAACAGCTCGTCGGCATGCACCAGATAGACCCGCTTGTCGTCGGTCTTCTTCTTTGCGGGCCGCTTCGGCCGCGAGGGAATGGCGGCCAAAGCAACGGCTGCGCATAGCGCACACAGAAGCATCATCATGATGCTTCTGCGCCTTCTGCCTATGGTGTAGCTCTCTGTTCTCAACTCTTAACTCTAAATTCTTAACTCTTAATTTTCATCGCACCCATCCCTCATACTCGAAGTCACAGTCGCGATATTCGTCGTTAATACGCACGTAGGTGTTCTTTATCTTGTTGGTCACCCATTTGTGCAGCAGCTCCTGGCGGCGCTTCTCGAGCACCACCTCCTGCATGACCTGGAAGTCCTCGGTAATGGTGGCCTTATGGCCCTCGACGCGGTTCTTCAGCTTCACGATGGCACACACGGTCTTGCCCCGCTCGTTGATCATGGTGAAGGGGCGCGAAATCTGGCCTATCTGCATCGTGTCGACCACGCGGGCCACCTCGGTGGGCAGGTCTCTCAGCTGGAACTTCGAGGTCTGTCCGCGCTCCGAGCGGTTGGCCATCAGTCCGCGGTTGTTGCGCGTGTCCTTGTCGTCAGAGAGGATCGAGGCACCATCTTCGAAGGTGAACTTCTCGTCGGTATTGATGCTCTGCAGCCGGTCGCGCACTACCCGTGGCAGCACGCCGGCGCGAATGTCCTCGGCTATCGAGTCGAGCCGGGCCAGCGAGGCCTGCACGGCAGAGTCGCTCACCTCGGGCTTGCGCAGGATGTGGCGCACCTTGATCTTGTCGCCGCGCTTGTCGACCAGCTGAATGATGTGGAAGCCGAACTCCGACTCCACAATCTTCGAGATCTTCTTAGGGTCGGTCAGGTTGAAGGCCACGGCGGCAAAGGCGGGGTCGAGCACGCCGCGCCCCGTATAGTCCATCTCGCCGCCCTGACGGGCCGAGCCGGGATCTTGCGAATAGAGGCGGGCCAGCGTCTGGAAGGTCGACTCGCCACGGGTCACGCGGTCGGTATAGTCGCGCAGCTCGTCCTTCACGCGGTTGATCTCCTCGGGTGTGATGCGCGGGGTCTGGGTGATGATCTGCACCTCGACCTCGGTGGGCACGTAGGGAATGCTGTCCTGCGGCAGATCCTTGAAGTAGCGGCGCACCTCGGCGGGGCTCACGTTGATCTTCTCGGCCAGCTTCTGCTTCATGCGCTGAATGAGCATCTGGTCGCGCAGGTCATCGTGCATGGACTGCCTGATCTGGCTCATGCTCTGCTTGCGGTACTCCTCCAGCTTCTCGCGCGAGCCTATCTGCGAGATCATATAGTCTATGCGCATCTCGGTCTGCGAGGCAATCTCGCTCTCGGTCACCTCGATACTGTCGATGGCGGCCTGATGCAGGAACAGCTTCTGCACGGCTATCTGCTCGGGTATGGCGCAGTCGGGGTTGCGATCCCAGCGCATACCCTCCATGGCGGCCTGCATGCGCATCATCTCGACGTCGCTCTTCAGGATGGGCTCGTCGCCCACCACCCAGATCACCTCGTCGACAGCCTCCTGCGCCCCTGCGGGGCTAACGAAGAGTGAAGAGTGAAGAACGAATAACGCTGCCGCCACCGTCCACGTTAACCTGTTTGTCTTTTTCCTCATAACTATTCACTATTCACTATTCGTTAGGCTCCTTGAGCCGGTCAAGCACCTCTTTGTTCACACTGAACGAGTACTTCTTGCGCAGCTCGGCCACCCACTGCTTCTCCAGCTCCTCCTGGTAGTCGGCCACCACCAGTCCGCGCACGTCGGTATAGTCCTCGGGGCCCTTCTTCAGCAGTTTGCCGTACACATCGTCTATGGGGTAGTCCTTCAGCTTGGTCACGGTGGTGTCCTTCTTGAACACCATACTGTCGACCAGCGCGTTGTCGCCCTGTTTGAAGATGCCTTTCTCCACGCGTATGCGGATGACGCTGTCGGCATTGAACGTGGTGCGCAGCTTCTCGGCCCACTGGTCGAAGGGCAGCTTCTTCACGCAGTCCTTCACGGCCTGGCGGTCGGCCTGGTTCTTCACGTGGAAGGCCATGCCCTTGAAGCGGGGCTCGTCCCAGCCATACTTCTTCTTGTTCTTCTTGAAGTACTGGGCCAGACCGGCCTCGTCCTTGGCGGCCTTGTCCCACACCAGGCGGTTGCTGATCTCGTAGAGCAGCAGACCGTCGTGATATTCGCGAATCAGGTTCTTCAGCTCGGGGTCCTTGGCGGCATACTCGTCGGCCTTCTGGTCCATCAGCTGGGCCATAGTCAGCGTGCCGTTCGAAGCCTTCACCAGCGAGTCGGCCTTCTGCTCGGCAATGCGCTCGCGCAGGTTGCGCTGCTCAATGAAGCGCAGGATGGCATCGTGGTGGAACTCGAAGGGCTCCAGCTGCTTGCGCTCGTCCATACGGATGATGTGGTAGCCGAAGGGCGACTGCACGATGCCCGACATCTCGCCGGGCTGCAGGGCGAAGGCGGCTTCCTCGAACTCCTTCACAAACTGACCCCGCTGCACGAAGGGCAGCTGACCGCCGTTGCGGGCCGAGCCGGGGTCTTGCGACACCTGCTTGGCCAGTTCGGCAAAGTCGGCCCCCTGCTTCAGTGCGTCGTAGATAGAGTCTATGCGCACCTTGGCGGCCTTCTGCTCCTCTTCGCTGGCCTGCTGGTCCAGACGCAGCAGGATGTGCGATGTCTTCACCAGTCCGTCGGGGCCGATGGCAGCCACCGTCTGGTCGTAGATCTTGCGGGCCTCGGTCTCAATGTCGTCGGCGGTCACCATGAGCGGGCGCACCTGCTGGTCGCGGTACTGGGCAAACTCGTCCTTGAACGACTGCAGCGTGTCGTACCGGGCATCGAGGGCGGCGCAGACCTTCAGCTTATAATTAATAAAGAGGTCTACGTATTCGTCGATCGTCTTCTTGTCGATCACGCCTTCCGAGTTGTTCTTGTTGTAGCTGTATTCGAACTCCGAGCGCAGTACCGGCTCGCCGTTCACGGTCATCACGACCGGGTCGCTGGCCGTCTGCGCCATGGCGGTGCCGCTCATCAGTGCGGCGGCAAATAGCAGTTTCAGTTTCATTGTCTTTTCTTTTTTATGGGGCTTATGGGCCTTATGGGTCTTATAGGTCTTATGGGTCTTATAGGTCTTATAGGGCTTATAAGTCTTATAGGGGCCTTACTCCGGTCTTGAATAGTTGGGGGCCTCGCTGGTGATGGTGATATCGTGGGGATGGCTCTCCATCACACCGGCATTGGTGATGCGGGTGAACTTGGCATCGTGCAGACGCTCAATGGTGGGGGCTCCGCAGTAGCCCATGCCCGAACGCAGACCGCCAGACAGCTGGTAGATGACCTCCTGCACCGTTCCCTTGTAGGGCACGCGGCCGGCGATGCCCTCGGGCACCAGCTTCTTCACGTCCTTCGTGTCGGCCTGGAAGTAGCGGTCCTTCGAGCCGTGCTCCATAGCCTCGAGCGAGCCCATGCCACGGTAGCTCTTGAACTTACGTCCGTTGTAGATGATGGTGTCTCCGGGACTCTCCTCGGTACCGGCCACGAGCGAGCCGA
>JAFVEE010000053.1 GCA_017478085.1 Prevotella sp.
GTAGATTGGCGAACGGTCGCCATCGAACATCGCCTTCTGCTCCTTATCGAGGAACGAGAGGTTGGTTATCACGCGCTCGCCAGTGAGCAGGGCGTTAAGGAAATCTATCAACTGGGGCTTGGAGAACTCCTCTCCGAAGATGATCTTGAACCCCACGTCGGTAAATGGGTTGATGAATTTTCCCATAATCAAATCCTTGTTTCGTTTATTGCAGGCAAAGATACGAATATTTTTCTTTTCAGCAAAAAAATGAGGCTGAAAATATCAAACCTGCTGCCGTGAAACATAGGCGAGAATCGCTTCGTGGTCAGCAGATGGTAGTTTGGCCCGAAATTTTCAATTCCCACAACTGTTTTGCAAAACACTGATAGTCAATGCCTTGCACAAAAACACGTTCTAAAGGAGAACCAGAGGCGGTGCAATTGATGCTTCTTTGCAACACAACCGATGCTATATTGCAGTGCTACATAGCGTCCGTTGTGTTGCAAAGAAGCATCAATCGTGATGCAACGGAGCATCCGTTGCATGGCAGTTCGCGTCCGAAACGCGCAAAACGGTGAAAAAGGAGGCCCCAAAACAGCCACGACGGGATGTTTCACGCGCTATTTCACGATTTTATTTTGTCTTGATTTTCGAAAATTATTTAAACACACCGAAGAGGTTGTCGCGCTCGAAGAGCTGCATCACCTGCTGCTCGACGGGCGTGCGCAGCACCACCTCGTTGTTGCGCCAGAACTGGGCATCGTAGCCCTGCTCCTGGATGGTGCCGTGCAGGTTGCCATAGAATTTCATCTCGTCGCCCCGGTCCAGCTTCTTGCCCTTCTCTTTCTGCAGTTCGCCCACGTTGAAGAGGATGGAGTGCGTGTCGATTTGCTGTCCCTGGAACACGTGCCGCTCGTTCACATTGACCGACTGCACCTCGAGGAAGCCGTTCTCCTCGGTCATATTGACGACGAAGCCAAACTCGGTGGGGAAGACGACCTGCTTTTTGCGCACATTGCTCACCCAGTCGCGGTGCAGGATGTAGACGTTGCGCCCCACCCCTTCCATCTTACGCAGGTGGCAGGTGGCCTCGTCTACATAGATGGTAACGTCGAGAATGGCATCCCTGATCTTGGGCTTCGGCGTGAAGTGAATGGCAATGAGGCGCGACTCGGGATCGCTGATAATCTCGTAGTCTACTTTATAGAAATCGCGATAGCGCGGCATCAGTGGCGGCACCATCGACATTTTCCACACATCGCGCCAATCGTTCGACTTCATAGCCACCTCTATTTGCGAGAAGGTATAGAAGTTTGAATAATAGGAATAATAATGCAGGCTGTCGGGACGGATGGCGGCATAGCGGCCCTTGACCAGTTCCAGATCGCGCAGCCAGGCTGCCGAATGGCCTTGCAGAAAGGCCTCGGCAAACTCGTAGCAGGTGCTGTCGGAGAAGGCCGTCTGACGGTAGAAGAACTGCGACTTTCTCTTCTTGTTCTTCTGTAGCTGTCGCAGGGTTTCCTTGGTCACCTTCCGAATGAGGCTGGCAATGGGGTAGACCGTCACCTCCTGCAGCTCCAGATCCATAGGCAGCAGCCCTACCCTACCGCCCAGTCTGCCGGCCCGCACGCTCTTCGACTGGAAGCCCACGTAGCTGATGCGCAGCACGTCGGCCGAGTCGCAGGCGATGGCAAACTGGCCCTCGGCATTGGTGATGGTCGAGACGCCCGGCCTGGCATAGACGCTGGCAAAGGACAGCGGATGGCCGTTGCGGGCATCGACCACGGTGGCCGTGAAGGTCTGCGCCGCTACGCGGCTAAATGATAAATGACAAATGATAAATGATAAACTTACCATTTGTAGCCACATACGCCATTGATGCTGATTATTTCTCATTGTCTTCTCATTTCTCATTTAGCTGCGAAGCAGCGCCAATCGTCTGCCCGCCGCTGGTGATGCCCTGGGCCGACACGGCGAGCTTCTTGCTGAAGCCGTTGTTGAAGAACTCGATGTGGGCACGCCCCTGGCTGTCGGTCGTGGCCTGCGGGTTCCAGTACACGGTGCGACGATAGTCGGTCTCCTCAGGCTCAGGCTCCCAGTCGTAGTCGGGCACGAAGAACTCGGCCGGCCGCGTAAAGCCCTGGAAGTTGATGCGGAAGCCCATAAAGTCGGGCAGCGGATGGTCGTTGCTATACTCATCGCCGACGGTGAAGTTGAAGATCGACGTAAGTGGGTGTGACTCGTTGGTGGTCCGATAGGGGTTGTAGCTGAACACGGTCTCGTGATAGTTGCCCTGCTGGTGCGTCAGCTTACGGTTGTCTATGTCGGCATAGAGCTGCAGCTCGCGGAAGTTCTCGTTCACGGGGAAGAAGTGCATATTGAGGGGCAGGTTCTCGGCGCTGCCAGTGGCCGAGGTAAAGTGCGGAATGTCACCCGCTTCATTGACGCCCACGTAGGTGCTGTTCATGCCATCGAGGCCGAAGATGTAGAGCAACTCGGCCATGCGGGCATAGTGGGCAGAGGCATCCAGTTCGTACTGCGTGTGGCTCTTCTCGTTGTAGATCATACGCTCCATTTGCTTCGTATAGTCCTTGGTGCCAAACTGCTCGTCCATCCAGCGGGCATCGTCCATCATCATCTGGTGCATAATGTCGTAGCCACCATCGACGGGGCCGCCCGAGTATGGACTGTTCTCACGTAACTTGAAGTCGCTGATGTCGCCATAGATGTTCGACAGCCAGGCCATCATGTCCTTCACGTCCATCACGCAGACGGGCGTCACTTCGCTGAAGTCGCTCCAGCGGCGGCGTTTCTTCTTCTGCACCTCGGGCAGCATATAGGTCTGGCTCTTGGGGTCGTAGAAGATGATGCGGCTGCGGTTCTCCTTCGGCACGGCCATGAAGCCGTAGCGGAACATCTGGCGGTCGATGGGATCGCTCAGGGCGGCCGTCTCGTAGTAGTCGTAGTTCTTGGGCAGGGGCGAGTACTGGTTGAGCGGCTCCACGCGCTTGCTGAGCAGGAAGCCGGGCCGCTTCACCGTGTTCCAGCGGAAGTTATGGGCATGCACACCGCCTCCCTCAACGCCCAGCTCCTTGATGCTCTTCTTGTTGAGCATCAGGGCAATGCGGCCCTTGCCATAGAAGGGGGCCATATTCAGGCGGAACGTGCCGGAAGAGTCGACCTTCGTCTCGCCCGTGAGGATGATCTGCGGAGCCTTGCCGTGCTGGTCGTCGCGGGTGGTGGCATACATCCAGAAGTCCAGCGAGTGGTCGGTGGGCACGGTGTCGCCGTCGATGTACATCTCGGAGTAGACCCAGTAGGGCTTGTTGGTCTGCAGCTTCCAGAAGCGCTTCGACTCGTAGTCGTTGTCGTCCCACAGCCGGCCAGAGAAGTTCAGGCCGCGCTCAATGGCCAGCATGGGCTCCCACTGCCGCCCGCTCATCATCTGCTCGTAGTCGTAGCGCGTCCAGCCCTGCACCATCAATAGCTGGTCCAGTGCGGCGCGGTGCTCGTTGTCGTCGGCCTCGAAGTAGTACTCGGGATGGGGAATGAAGCCCTTCACCTCGGAGCCCAGCAACAGGTAGCTCAGTATGGTGTAGTCGTCGTAGGTCTCTTCGCGCGTAGGCCCGTCGGTCACGGCAATCGAGAATGGAACGGAGGTCCGCACGGGTCGGCCAGCCGTGTCGGTGAGCTGGTAGTCGAGGCTGACCTTTTGGTAGGGGGTTAGCTGAGAAGCTTCGGCCCCTATGTTCTTCAACGTCAGGCCTGCCAGGTCGTGATTATTCACAAACACCAGCCGCTGGGCCAGCACCTGGCCTTCCTGGGTGAAGAGGGTCACCACGTTGACACCCGTGGGCAGCGAGTGCTCGTCGACGAGGGCCACGGCACGCTCGCTGGCCGTCAGGTCTAACATATTATAATAGTACACGCGCCCGCGTGAAGTGATGCTCAGCCCCAACGGCAGACCGTCGGTGCGGTTGTTGCGGGCCACCATGGCCTTCAGCTGTCCGCCCGCGCTGAACACGCTGAGCGAGTAGCCGCGCTTGCGGGCCTTGGGCAGCGAGAAGCGGTAGTTATGGCTGTTGTAGGTGAGCCGCAGCTGCAGTCCGTCGGTCAGCTCCTCGGTGTCGAGCGAATCGGCCGTCACCGAGAACACGCCGCGCCCGGCATAGTCGGTGCGGAAGTAGCCAATGCTGTCGCCGCGCCGGTAGAGAGCGCCTGCCACATTGAGCGTGCGGCCCTCGGCATTGTGGGCCTGGAAGGCAACGCGCGTGGGCACGCCACGCACCAGGTTGCCGCCCTCGGGGTAGAAGTCGATTTCCAGTTTGTCTTTCACGGGATCCACCAGCGAGGCCGTAGCCTTGGGCAGCCGGGCCATGCGCCGCTGGGCGTAGCGGCCACTGTCTACCTTCTCGTAGATGGGGAACACACGACTGAACACGCCGGCATTGCCCTGCAGGTAGCGCTGGAACCGCTCGCCATAGTGGCGACGGGCCTCGCTGCGGCGCAGACGGTCCCAGCCGTGGGCATCGCCCGTGGTGAAGTTGAGCATCCACGACGTGTAGGCCCGAACCTCGTAGAAGCCCGCATTGAGCGTGTCTTTCAGCACGAACGAACCGTGAGCCTGGCCCTTGTCGATGACCAGCTTCTGCGTCTCAACGGGGTAGCCTATGGGGTTCAGCAGTTCCACATAGAGTATGCGGCTCAGGTTGGTGGGGTGCAGGTTCTCATCGCGCACCACGTAGGCCTTGTACCAAATCTGCTCGCCCTTATAATAAGAGGTATTGTCGAAGTGCACGTAGACGCGCTCCTGCGGGAACGCCTTGGCAAAGCGGCTGAAGTTCTCTACACGCTGAAGCAGCACCGAGTCGGCATCGGCTGCCAGCAGACCGACCGGGGCCAGCAGACCAGCGATGAACAGGATGAAGAATCGTTTCATAGCAAACCTATTATTTCAGTTTGCAAAAATACACAAAATAACGAAATATTCTTTGCTATTTAAAAGAAATTAGGTAATTTTGCAGCAAATTATTAAACTAAGACTGAATAAATATGAAGAAATTGTTTCTCATCCTGATGCTACAAGCCTTCGTGGGTAGCATCTTTGCCCAGCTGCCACAAGTGGCACTGAAGGACATCGACGGCAAGGCCGTGCGCACCGACACATTATCCAACAATGGCCGCCCATTCATCATCGACTTCTTTGCTACCTGGTGTAAGCCCTGCAACCGCGAGCTCGACGCCATCAGCGAGGTCTACGAGGACTGGCAGGAAGAGACTGGCGTGAAAATCTTCGCCGTATCGATAGACCAGGCCCAGAACATCAACAAAGTGAAGCCCCTCGTAGACAGCCACGGATGGGACTACGACGTGCTGCTCGACCCCAACGGCGACTTCAAGCGCGCACTGGGCATACAGATGATTCCCTACGTGCTCATCGTCGACGGCAATGGCCACATTGTCTATAAGCACAACGGCTATACCGACGGAGCCGAGACCGAACTGATTGACAAAGTACGTGAACTGATCAAGGAGTGATGAGCAAGAGACACATTCTACTATGCCTGATGCTGGCCAGCCTCTCGGCATCGGCCCAAAACGACGGGCTGGTGATCAGCGGCAGCATACAGAGCGACATCCTGATTCCAGAGGAAGACAAGAAGATAGGTGCCACCACCGACGGCGACTGGGGCAAGACCAACACCTACGTGGACCTGCAGGCACAGAGCAAGTATGTAGATGCGGGCCTGCGACTGGAGTATCTGGAGCACCCGCTGCCTGGCTACGAGGCCGAAATCAAGGGCTGGGGCGTGCCCCACTTCTACCTGAAGGGCAAGGGGAAGAACGTCGAGCTGACCATCGGCACGTTCTACGAGCAGTTTGGCTCGGGCTTCATCCTGCGCAGCTACGAGGAGCGCTCCTTAGGCATCGACAACTCGCTGCTGGGTGCCCGCGTGGTGACCACGCCCATCGACGGCGTCAGGCTGAAAGGCCTCTACGGCAAGCAGCGCACCTACTGGGACTGGGCCGACAACTACATTGGCGGGGCCGACCTGGAGCTGAGCGTCGACCAGTGGGTCAAGGCCATGCAGCAGAGCAACACCCGTCTCACCCTGGGCGCATCGTGGGTGAACAAGGAGGAACAGGACGAACGCATCGACGTCGATGCCACCCACCGGCTGAACCTGCCACGCTTTGTCAATGCCTGGGACGTAAGGGCCAACCTGCACGTGGGCCACTGGGGCGTGCTGGCCGAATATGCCCGCAAGAGCGAAGACCCGTCATACGAGAACGGCTACACCTATCGCAATGGTAGCGCGGCCATGCTCTCAGCCTCCTACTCGAAGAAGGGCCTCAGCGTGCTGCTGCAGGCCAAGCGGTCGGAGGATATGTCGTTCCGCAGTCAGCGGTCGCGCACGGGCACGGCTGCCTTCGTCAATCATCTGCCCTCCTTCACGCAGGAGCAAACCTACACGCTGGCCGCCCTCTACCCCTACGCCACACAGCTGGCCGACGGCGAATGGGCCTATCAGGGCGAGCTGGCCTACAACTTCAAACGTAAGACGGCTCTGGGCGGCAAGTATGGCATGGACGTAAAGCTGAACTTCAGCTACGTGCGGGGCATCAAGCGCGACTTCCTGAATGGCGGCGACTACAACTCGCTCTCGGGCAACCCCGTACTGGCCGGTACCGATGGCTACACCACTTCTTTCTTCGGCTGGGGCGACCACACCTACTACCAAGACCTGAACGTGCAGCTGAGCCGTAAGTTCACGAAGGCTTTCAAGCTGAACCTGATGTATATGAACCAGCGCTACAACCAGGCACAGGTAGAGGGCCACGGCGAGATGATTCATAGCAACATCTTTATTGCCGACGGCAAGTACCAGTTCTCGCCCAAGACAACGCTGCGCGCCGAGGCTCAGTATCTGACCACCAAGCAGGACGATGGCGACTGGGCCTTCGGACTGCTGGAGCTGTCGCTCGTGCCCCACTGGATGATTACCGTGAGCGACGAGTGGAACTGCGGCGAGACCGACATTCACTACTACCAGGCACTGGTTACCTACAACACGGGGGCCCACCGCATTCAGGCGGGCTACGGCCGCGTTGCCGATGGCTACAACTGCTCGGGCGGCGTGTGCCGCTACGTGCCGGCCAGCAAGGGCTTCACGCTTTCTTACAACTACAACTTCTAAGGAGAACATTATGGCAAAGACTGCAAAATTCCTCATTTTCACTTTTTCTTCACTTCTCATTTTCCTGTCTTCCTGTTCCAATATCGATAAGGACGAACGGCTCATCTACGATCCCGTCAACATCGACGTGCCCGAGGGCGGCGTGGCCCGCCACGTGCTCATAGAGGACTTCACAGGCCAGAAGTGCGCCAACTGCCCCACGGCCACGCAGGTCATTGAGCAGATAGGCAGGGAGTTTCCCGAGGCTATTATCCCCGTTGCCATCCATTCAGGCGACCTGGGCGTGCTGCCCACAGCCGAGGAGCCCTACGGTCTGGCCACCGAACTGGGCAACGAGTACTACCGCCACTGGGGTATCGATATGCAGCCGCTGGGTGTCATCGACCGCAGCGACGGCAAGCTGAACCATCCGCTCTGGATGGCCAAGGTAAAGAAGGACCTGCAAGACCGGCCCCTCGCGCCCATCGACATCCGCATCGGCTTCAACGACGAGCAGACGGCGGTCAGCATCGACGTGGTGGCCGTGAAAGACTCAGCAGCCCAAGGACGTATTCAGGCCTGGCTCACCGAAGACAGCATCACGGCCCTGCAGTATATGCCCGACGGTTCGAAGAACAACAGCTATCTGCACCAGCACGTGCTGCGCACCAGCCTAAACGGCAGCTGGGGCGACGACGTAAGCGTGAGCAATGCGAACAGCCAGCAGTCGTTCAGCTACGACCTGCCCGCCAATACGGAGTGGAAGAAGGAGCATCTGGCTGTGGTAGCCTTTGTCTACAACGATGCCGGCGTGGTGCAGGTGGCCCGCAAATATCTCGTAGACCAGGCTTCTGCCCCTATTCCCGAGGAGCCAAAGGACACGATTCCCACCGATACCATCCCGCAGGACACCATTCCCAACGATACCATTCCGCAGGACACCATACCCGAGGTCATCGACTACGACACCACGTTTATGTTTGTCGATGCTAACGGCAACCAGGTGAAGAATGGCCAGACGGTGGTCATCACCAAGCTGGAGGACGGGCAGATGAACACCAACCTCTCTATCCTGAACACCACCGACGAGGATGCCGCCGGCGTGATGCGGTGCGACATTACAGCCATGCCCAATGGCACCTTCACATCGTGTGCCTTCGGCCAGTGTCTCTCGCCGTGGAATGCTCCGGGCGAATACGACTCGTACAAGAGCATCATCAAGGCGGGCACGCCCGCCCAGCCCATCCTCACCGAGTGGGTGCCCGAGGCCTACGGCGAGTGGGAATGCACGTTCCAGCTCTGCACGCTGAACATCGTCAGCCAGACCATGTTTGGCATCGTCACCCAGAAGGCTGGCGAAGAAATCATTGGCGAAGGACCGAAGATCACCATCCGCTTCGTCTACGACAGCACCTCGGCACAGCCCTAAATCAATGGAGGCTCCGTTACGTCTTAACGGGGCCTCCATTGCACAACAACGAAGCCTCCATTCGATTGCAATGGAGGCTTCGTTGCGACGTAACGGAGGCTCCGTTGTCAGCAACTTCTTCGGAGCAAGACCGAGAGAATGACGGCCAGCAGCTCGGTGAAGCGGTTCACGAAGATGGCCTGCTTTATGACGATTCAACTCCGCTGCTTGTCGAGCCAAAGGCTGAGCAAGGGGTCTGACAGGGAGTATGTCTTTTCCTGCCGGGTGATGAGGTCAAATTCAAGTAGCTTGAGGGCAGCCGACTGCGTAGAGCTTGGTGAGCGCAAACGATGCTTTTTGTTGAATGCCGTCGAAGTGATGCTCTGTACCCGGCCTTCCTTGTGGATGGCATAGAGCAGCTCTTTCTGTGCTTCGGTGACGAATGCCAGTTGCTCACGCAGATGCGAGTCGCTCTCGTCGATGTAGTCATCAACGAGTTGCTCTATCATAATGGTGTCGCAGGTATTGCCCACCGGGGTCTCGGCGTATGCGTCCTTCAGGATGCGCTGTACGTAGAAGGTGACTCCCCAGAAGGTGTCATAAAGGCGAATGAACGCTTCAGGCGTAATATGCTTGCCTGCCTGCTGGAAATGATGGCTGGCAAACTCGGAGTAGACGTCACGCTTGATGGGCTCGAGCCTGAGGGCCTTGGCACTCTGATAGAAAGGCCGCTTGGCCGAGAAGAAGATTTCTTCCATCAGTCTGCGCTGACTTCCCGAGAAGACAAAGTTCACATTGGCCAGTTTCTGGATATGCATTCTCAAGAGCGCTTCGACATTCTTTTCTGGATAGCGGGTAATCTGCTGGAACTCGTCAATGACAACCAGACAGCGTTTGTCGACACTCTCCAGGTATTCAAAAATCTCCCGTAGAGTGTACTCCGGCTGTGAAATGTCGCCCAGGCGGACGTCGAACGTGGGTGTGTTTTGTATGGGGTCATAGCCGAAACTGGCACTCAGCGACCTGAGCAGAGTGACGAACAGCTTGCGCAGCTTGTCGCTTTGGGTGGCCACACGGTCGAAGACGGCTGTTCCCAAGGCAAAGATAAATTCGCGGAAAGTCGTGGTATGGAGAATGTCGACGCTGATGGTGACGTAGGCTTCGCTAATAGATGGTTTGCTGAACACAAAGTCAACAAGCGATGTCTTGCCCATACGCCGGGGCGATGTGAGCACTACGTTCAGCTGATTGTCCAGCGATTTCTCCAGTGCGGCCGATTCCTCCACTCTGTCGCAGAAGTAGGCAGGAGCTATCTTCCCTGAAACAACGAAAGGATTGGTAGGGTTTGCCATAACATCTTGATTTTGAATGCAAAGATAACCCTTTTCTGCAAATTACCAAAAAAAAATTACCGAAAAAACATAATTTGTATGATTGTGGCCGTCAAGAGTGACTACAGGATGAAGAGAATAGCGACCGAGAGAATGACGGCCAGCAGCTCGGTGAAGCGGTTGACGTAGATGGAACGCTTCATATCGAAGGTGTCGAGCAGACGGGCGTTCTCGCCGATGTAGGGCTTGGTGATGAGCTCGCCGAAATAGTAGTGGGGCCCGCCGAAGCGGCAGTTGAGAATGCCGGCCAGCGCCGCCTCTGGGTAACCGCTGTTGGGACTGGCATGCTGTCGACCGTACTTCCACACGAAGCGGAGGAGGCGGGGCCGTCCTTCGACGATGAGCATGAGCAGAGCCGTGAGCCGGGCGGGCAGGTAGTTGGCCACATCGTCGATGCGGGCGGCCACGGTGCCGAAGCGGCGGTAGCGCTCCGTGCGGTAGCCAATCATCGAGTCGAGCGTGTTCACCATCTTATAGGTGAGCATCATCGGCACGCCACCCACCACATACCAGAACAGCGGGGCGATGACGCCGTCGCTCAGGTTCTCGGCCAGCGTCTCCAAGGCCGCCGTGCGCACCTCCTGGGCCGTGAGCTGCGACGTGTCGCGCCCCACGATGCGGGCCACCTGTCGTCGGCCCTCGTCCAAGGAGCGGTCTACGGCCAGGAACACCTGCCGCACCTCGCGCACCAGCGTGGTTCCGGCCAGGCAATAGAACACCAGGATGGCCGAGACCACGGTGTAGAGCCACAGCGGCAGCAGACGGAGCACAAAATAAGTGACGCAAAAGACCAGCGCGATGAGCGCGATGGCGAGCAGTGCCCCTTTCAGTCGGCGGTACCGGCCTTTGTTCAGCGCGTGCTCGCCTATGGCAATCATACGTCCGAAGAGCACGATGGGGTGAGGCAACCAGGCGGGGTCGCCCAACAGCAGGTCGAGCAGCCACCCCGCAACGAGGGCGATGATAAGGGCAAGGGCCGGTATTTGCAAATAGATTTCAAGCATGCAGGTAGTGGTTGATGGCACTGACGAGTGCGTCGTTTTCGATAGGCAGCTGGGCCGCCACGCGAAAGTGGTGGGGCGTGAGGCCCCGGAAGTTGCTGGCATCGCGGATGAGCATGCCGTGCTGGCGGACCAGGTGCTCCTTCAGTTGGGTGGCCGTGTGGCCGCTGATGGTGCAGAGCATGAAGTTGGTCTGCGTGGGCAGCACGCTGATACCGTCGATGGCGTTGAGGGCTGCGCTCAGCCGTTGGGCTTCGGCCAGGTCGGGGCGGATGGGCGTGGCGTGCGCAATGAGGAACAGGCCAGCCTCGATGGCCAGGGCGTTGACCGCCCACGGGCGCATCTGCCGACGAAGCTGCTGGGCCAGTCGGCGGGCCGCCACGATATAGCCAATGCGCAGGCCGGGCACGCCGTAGGTCTTCGTGAGCGAGTGAATCTGCACCACGTTGCCGGCGGCAGCGGCCTCGCGGGGCGTGAGCAGTGGCACCTCGGTATAGCCCTCGTACGACTGGTCGATGACCACCAGGTCGTAGTGGCTCATGCGCTCGTAGACGGTCTGCCACGGCAGTACCTCGCCCGTGGGGTTGTTGGGGTTACAGAGCCAGAGGGCCTGGGTCTTCTTGGCATAGGAACGGTACATGCGGACGGCATCCTCGTACTCGCTGAAGGTGGGAGCGGCGAAGTGATGGCTCATGCGGAAGGTCTGCGCCGTGAGGTAGATGGCCTCGGTGGCACCGCTGGTCACGATGACGCACTCCTCGCTGATGCCGTGCTGGCTGGCGATGAGCCGCTCCAGCGAGAGGGCTTCGGGCTCGGGGTAGTTGGCGATGAGGTCCAGACGGGTGGCCAGATGCTGCTTCAAGGCCGAGAGATCCACGTGCTGCGGGATGTTCGACGAGAAGTTCATCCGAATGTCCGGGTACTGGTAGGCATCGTCGCCGTGTCCTTTAATCATGGCGGGTCAGTATTTGGTAGAGTCGCTGCATGTCGAGGTGCCGGCGCACGTGGTCGGCCAGCAGGTCGTATTGCCGCTCCTTGAAGGCATGATAGTCGAAGGCCTGCGCCCGCTCCTTCGCCTTATCGGCGTGCGGGACCAGCAGGAAGTCAACGAACGTGCTGTTGTCGAGAATGCCGTGCAGGTAGGTGCCCATACACCGCTGGCTCACGAAGTAGCCGTCTTCACGGCCGTCGCTCAGCAGGCAGAGCGGCTGGGCCGGGGCGTTCAGCGGGGTGGTGCGGCCCATGTGGATTTCGTAGGCGGTATGGGGGGAATGGGGCTTATGGGGCTTATGGGGCTCATAGGGCCTATAAGCCTCATAAGACTTATTGGCCTTATTGGCCTTATTGGCCCCATAGGCCCTATTGGGCAAAAGCGAAAACCCTACTTGCCGGGTGGTCTTCTCGCCACTCATCGTGGTGGTGGTGGGCAGCAGGCCCAGACCGGGCAGGCGGTCGATGTCGCCCTCTACGTGGTCGGGATCGAGCACCTCCTGCCCCATGAGCTGATAGCCGCCGCAGATGCCCAGGACGCTGGCTCCCTCGCGATGAGCCCTGACGATGGCCTGGGCGCAGCCGTTGCGGCGCAGCTCCAGCAGGTCGCTGAGCGTGCTCTTCGAACCAGGCAGGATGATGATGTCGGCCTTCGTGAGATCCTGCGGATTGCTGGTATAATATAAATGTACGCGCGGGTCGCGCTCCAGGGCATCGAAGTCGGTGAAGTTGCTCAGGTGGCGCAGCAGCACCACGGCCACGCTGATGCGGCCTTCGCCGCCCGCCTCGCGGCATTTCGCCTCTAAGCTGACGCTGTCTTCCTCCTCAATGTGAATGTCGCGGAAGTAGGGAATGACGCCCAGCACGGGCACCTGACAGATGTCTTCCAGCATCTTGCGGCCCTCGTCGAACAGGCGCATATCGCCCCGGAACTTATTGATGATGATGCCCTTGATGCGAGGGCGATCCTCTTCGGTCTGCAAGGCGATGCTGCCATAGACCGAGGCAAACACGCCGCCACGGTCGATGTCGCCCACCAGGATGACGTCGGCCCCGGCGTGGCGGGCCATCGGCATATTCACCAGGTCGTGGTCGCGCAGGTTGATCTCGCTGATGCTGCCGGCCCCCTCCATCACAATGGGGTTGTAACGGGTAGCCAGACGGTCGAAGGCGGCGCAGACCTCGTGGCGGAAATCTATAGAGGTGGAGCCTCCTCCCCAGAAGTCATACGCATCGCGGTTGCCGATGGGACGTCCGTGGAGCACCACCTGACTGGTGTGGTCGCTCTGCGGCTTCAGCAGCAGGGGGTTCATATCGGTGTGGCAGGGCAGTCCGGCGGCCTCGGCCTGCACAGCCTGGGCGCGGCCTATCTCCAGACCGTCGGGCGTGGCGTAGGAGTTCAGCGCCATGTTCTGCGCCTTGAACGGGGCGGGGTGGTAGCCATCTTGCAGGAAGATGCGGCAGAGGGCTGCGGCCAGCACGCTCTTGCCCACGTCGCTGCCCGTTCCGGCCAGCATCAAGGGGTGAAGTCTCTGTTTCAAAATGTGTTAGAAATCAAAGATGAGCGACTGGCGGGGCTTCAGCTGAAGGTCGGTCGAGAGGTCGTAGTAACGATTGGTCAGGATGTCCTTGGCCCGCGTAGTGCTACCGATGACCTCGGCATAGCGCTTCACAACCAGCGTGGCGGGCTGGGTGGTGCCATTGAGCACGGTGAGCACGGTGCGGCCTTGATGCTGACGGGCTATGACGTAGATGCCGTTGTACGGGGTGAACTGCGTCTGCCGTCCCTTCGTGATGCAGTCATTGCCCTGCCGCCAGTGCAGCAGTCGGCTGAGCCACTGGAACATCTGCTGTTCGGCCCGCGTGCGGCCCTCACGGGTGAAGGCATTGTGGTCGTCGCCCGGGAAGCCGCCGGGGAAGTCCTTACGCACGTTGCCGTCGGTCACCTCCTTCGTGCCGTTCATCAGGATCTCGGTGCCGTAGTACAGCTGCGGAATGCGGCGCACGGTGAGCAGCAGGGCCAGTGCCTGCTTCAGCATCAGGGTGTCGTTGCCGTTCTTCAGGAAGCGGTCGGTGTCGTGGTTGTCGATAAAGGCCATGACCGACGAGGGGTTGGGGTACAGGTAGTCGTAGACGAAGGAGTTGTAGAGCAGGTTCAGCCCGGCAAACCAGCCATCGGTCTCTTCGGTGGCAGCCCGGTTGATCTTGTCGTAGAACGAGAAGTCCATCACCGTCTTCAGGTGAGAGTTGAGGGCTGAGAGCTTAGAATCGGCCTGCCAGGCGGCGGTGTAAGCCGGCTCGGTGACCCAGGTCTCGCCCACGGTGTTGAAGTTGGGGTATTCCTCGTTGAGTTCCTTCATCCACTGGGCCATCGGCTCGGCGTAGGCGTAGGGATAGGTGTCCATGCGGATGCCGTCGATGCCCACGGTCTCAATCCACCACTTCGAGTTCTGGATGAGATAGCGCATGAGGTGCGGATTGTTCTGGTTCAGGTCGGGCATGGTAGGCACGAACCAGCCCTCGGTGGTCTCGCGCAGGTCTATCTGCGAGGCGTAGGGGTCGAGCACGGGCGTCAGCTTGTAGCTGGTCTGCTGGAACTGGGTGCCGGCAGGGTCGCTGCTGCCCTTCGACTCTTCCAGCCATTCAGGCAGATTCAGCCAGTCCTTCGAGGGCATATCGAGCGTCCAGGGATGCTCGAAGCCGCTGTGGTTAAAGATCATGTCCATGACCACCTTCAGGCCCTTCTGATGGGCCTCGTCGCAAAGTTTGCGATAGTCGTCGTTGGTGCCGAAGCGGGGATCCACGCGGTAGTAGTTGGTGGTGGCATAGCCGTGATAGGTCGAGAAGCCGCGCTCGTCGTCGGGCGAGTCGTTCTCAAGCACGGGGGTCAGCCAGAGGGCTGTGACGCCCAGCTCCTTGAAGTAGTCGAGGTGCTCGCGAATGCCGTTCAAGTCGCCACCATGGCGCAGCGAGGGCTGCGTGCGGTCTTCCTTGTAGGGGCGCATGCCCTTCACCTGCGGGTTGTGGCCCTGGCCTTGCGCGAAGCGATCGGGCATGAGCATATAGAGCACGTCGGCATTGGTGAAGCCCATGCGCTCAGCGCCGCTCTTCTCGCGCTGCTTCAGCTGGTAGGGCACCTTCAGCTTGTCCAGCTTCAGCGTCATCGTGCCGGGCTGGGCATCGCGCAGGTTCATATAGATGAGCAGATAGTTGGGCGAGTCGAGCCGCACCACGCTGTCGATGCTGACGCCCGGATAGTCGGTGCTGACGCTCTGCACGTCGCGCACGCCGCGTCCATACACCATCAGCTGCACCTGCGGATTCTTCATACCGACATACCAGTCGGTGGGCTCAATGCGGTCGATCACGAGTTTTGCTGCCATCATTGTCATTGTTTGTGCCACAAGGGCGATGAGGAATAGGATTCGTTTCATATTTCAAAAATGGGTTTATTCGTGAATGATAAGGGCCGACTGCGGAGAAACCGTCACCTCGTCGACGGGCTGTGTCGGCTCGCCTATGCCCTGCTCGTTGATCACGCCATCGGCCGCCACGATGGTGTAGGCGGCTTGCGGCACACTGACCTTTGCGGGCTGACGATTGGCATTCAGCACGACGATGATGTCGCCCCACTTCTCATTGGGCACGCCACCTTTCAGGCGGTAGGCCACCACGCCGTCGTCTGTCGTAGGCAGGAACTCCAGATGCTGGCGCACCCGTTCGGCGCTGCCCAGGCGGAAAGCAGGATGATGTTTCCTCAGCGCGATGAGGTTCTTGTAATAGTCGAAGACCTGCGGATAGCGCGTCTTGTTCGTCCAGTCGAGCTGGTTGATGCTGTCGGGCGACTCGAACGAGTTGTGCACGCCCAGCTTGGTGCGCAGCAGCTCCTCGCCACTGAGCATAAAGGGCACGCCCTGCGAGGTGAAGACGGCGGTCTGGGCCAGCAGGTCCAGGCGAATCAATTCGTCTTCGCCGATGCCCGGAATGCTGGCACGCAGGCGGTCGGTGAGGCACATATCGTCGTGACAGCTCACGTAGGCCATCATCTGCGTGGGTTCCAGGGCGTAGGGCTCTTTCGAGTAGTTCACCTGCGAGTAGTCTACCTGCGGGTGGGCTATCATACCGGCAATGCCAGCCTTCAGGCTTGCTGAGTTAATGGCAGCATTCGCCTTCGGACTTCCCAGCCATCCGGGCTCCGTATCGTCGCTGAAAGGACCGCGCAGGGCATCACGCAGGTCGTCGCTGAAGGCGGCAATGCCCGGCATCTGCGGTATGTTGGCCTTCATACCCAGTTGCTCGTTGGGCAGGGCGCAGGGGCCGGCACTCCAGCCCTCGCCATAGATAAAGATGGTGGGGTCGATCTGGCTGACGGAACGGCGAATCTGGTTCATCGTCTCGATGTCGTGAACGCCCATCAGGTCGAAGCGGAAGCCGTCGATGTGGTACTCGCTGATCCAGTACTTCACGCTCTCCACCATAAACCGCCGCATCATAGGCTGCTCCGAAGCCGTCTCGTTGCCGCAGCCGGAGCCGTTGGAGGCACTGCCATCCTCGTTCCACCGATAGTAGTAGCCGGGATAGGTGCGCTGGAAGTTCGAGTGTTCGATGTCGTAAGTATGGTTATAGACCACGTCGAGGATGACGCGGATGCCAGCCTTGTGCAGGGCCTGCACCATCTGCTTGAACTCGCGGATGCGGGTGGCAGGCTCGTTGGGGTCAGTGCTGTACGACCCTTCGGGCACGTTGTAGTTCACCGGGTCGTAGCCCCAGTTGTACTGCGGCTCGTCCAGTCGCTTCTCGTCGACTGAGCCATAGTCATACGACGGCAGGATGTGCACGGCATTGATGCCCAGCTGCGTCAGGTGGTCGATGGCCCAAGGCTCCGTCAGCGCGAGGAACTTGCCCTTGTACTGGGCATCGGGGCGGTTGATGGAGAAGTCGCGATGGTGCATCTCGTAGACCACCAGGTCGGCGGGGTTCTCTACCACCGGCCTCACATCGTCGCTCCAGCCCTCAGGGTCGGTGTCGCGCAGGTCGATGATGGCACCCTTCTCGCCATTCACGGTGACAGCCTTGGCAAACACGCCCGGCGACACCTGCCCGTTGACCAGGAAGACGTAGGTCTTGCCTTTCTGGTCGCCCTGGGCGGTGGCCGTCCAGATGCTGTCGCTGCGCAGCGACATTCTCAGGGTGTCGTCGCCCACCACCACGAAGCACTCGGCATCAGCAGGGGCGAAAAGTTTAAACACGGTCTCGCTGGGCGAGTAGGTCATCTCGTCGAAACAGAACTCGGTATTCCTGTCGGGCTCACAGGCCAGAATCAGTGCAGCCATCCCTGCAAAAGCCAGTCTCTTCATACCTTAATGTTATTTTGCAATGAGTGAAACAGCAAATCCACCGCCGGGGGCCTCGGTCAGCTTCAGCACGTCGCCCTGCTTCACCACCTTCTTCACAATCTGATAAGCCTGCGGATTGGTATCGTAGTGGGCGTCGCGGGCATCCTGATAGATGGTGCAGTCGTACTTGCGACCTTTGTCGAGGAAGTCGAGCTTGATGACCGACTTATGGCCGTTCTCGTCACACTTGCCGCCGACGAACCAGTTCGGAGTGCCCTTTGCCTTGCGTGCCACAGTGATGTAGTCGGCAGGCTCGGCCTCCAAGTAGATGCTTTCATCCCAGTCGCAGGCCACATCCTTGATGAACTGGAAGGCATCCATATAGCGGGCGTAGTGCTCGGGCAGGTCGGCCGCCATCTGAAGGGGCGAGTACATGGTGACGTAGAGAGCCAGCGTTCCGGCCAGGGTGAGGCGAGCCCACGACGTATTCTCGCTCCACTCGCTGAGTTTCGTAACGAAGATGCCGGGGGTGTAGTCCATCGGTCCGCCCTGCAGACGGGTGAAGGGCAGGATGCAGGTATGGTCAGGACGGTTGCCGCCGAAGGCCTCATACTCGGTGCCACGTGCGCTCTCGCCGCCCACCAGATTGGGATAAGTGCGGCAAAGGCCCGTAGGACGTGTGGCCTCGTGGCTGTTCACCATGATATGATGACGGGCAGCCTCCTTGATGACGTACAGGTAATGGTTGTTCATAGACTGCGAGTAGTGGTGGTCGCCACGCGGAATGATGTCGCCCACGTAGCCCGTCTTCACGGCATCGTAGCCATACTTGTTCATCAGCTCGAAGGCCTCCTTGATGTGGCGCTCATAGTTCTGCGAACTGCTGCTGGTCTCGTGGTGCATGAGCAGCTTTACGCCCTTGCTGTGGGCATAGTCGTTCAGTGCCTTGATGTCGAAGTCGGGATAGGGCGTCACAAAGTCGAACACGTCGCGTTTCCACATGTTGGCCCAGTCTTCCCAACCTACGTTCCAGCCCTCCACAAGCACTTCGTCGAGCCCGTTTTCGGCAGCAAAGTCGATGTATCGGCGCACCTTCTCGTTGTTGGCAGCGTGGCGTCCGTGAGGCTTCACGCTCTGCCAGTCTATCTGGTCGAGCTTGATGGAGGGGAAGTCGTCGGTGTAGTGCCAATTGCTCTTGCCCACAATCATCTCCCACCACACGCCGCAATACTTCGTGGGGTGACTCCATGACACGTCGTCCAGGGCGCAGGGGTCGTTCAGGTTCAGGATGAGGTTGCTGGAAAGCATGTCGCGGGCATCGTCAGAGACCATCACCGTGCGCCACGGCGTGCGGCAGGGTGTCTGCATGGCTCCCTTCAGACCCGTGGCATCGGGGGTGAGGTGGCTCACGAAGGTGAAGGGCCGTGGCAGGGCGTAGGGCGAGGGTGCGGGATTGGGCGTATAGGCATTGCTGCTGCCCTGCAGCTGGGTGGTGAGGGCTTTCGTATCGGCATCGACCAGTTCCAGGTGCATGGTGGCATAGTCCTGACAGGCCGCCTCGTGAATATTGATGTAGAGCCCGTCCTGGCTCTTCATCTGAAGCGCGGTCTGAACACCGGTGGACGAGAAAACAGCCACCGAGGAGTTGCCCCAGTTCACGGCATCATGCATACGGCCCCGGATTTCGCTCAGGCGCGTCTCCTGCGTCATCTGCTCCTGCGTGTCGTAGTCGCCCGGCAGCCACCACGCCGTGTGGTCGCCCGTCATACTGAACTCGCTGTGCTCGTCCTTGATGAGGAAGTAGTTCAGGTTCTTCTGTTGGGGGAACTCGTAGCGGAAGCCTATGCCATCGTCGTAGACGCGGAAGCGCAGCGTCATCTCACGCTGCTCGGCCTGTTGCTGTAGTACAGCAGCATACTCGACGTAGTGGTTGCGAATGGTGCGCGTCTCGCCCCAGACAGGCTCCCAGGTTTCGTCGACGGTCTTCGTGGCCTCGTTCTTCAGGCTGAAGCCCTGCATCAGGTCGGTCTCCTGCAGGCCTTTCGAGGCGTGCTTGTCCTTGGCCAGCTCCAGGCCCAGGTGCGACGGGGCAACCACCACCTTGTCCTTATACGTCATCTGGTAGGTGGGGCGTCCCTGCCCGTCGACCGAGAAGTTCAGTACGATGTTTCCGTTGGGCGACTTCACTTCTCCGCCCAGGGCCGTTGCCGAAAGCAGCAGCAGGCCAGCCAATAGTTGGTTTCGTTTCATAGTTTTTGTGGGTTCTTGATTACTTACGACCGCTGTTGCTGACGAGCTCCTGAATCTCGGCGTTCAGGTCGTCGGCCCCGAGCAGCTGTTCGATGGTGAGGTGCATACGGTAGCGCCAGTAGTGGCGCGGGTTGGCGGGAATGTTGATGCGCTCGGCATTGGGATCGGGCAGACGGTACTTCTCGCTGATGCTCAGCCAGTCTTGCAGCGACAGCAGACAGAGCATGCTGGGGCTGGTGAGGTGGCGGCTCACGATGTCCTTGGCCAGCCAGCCGGGCAGCGGATGGGGAGCCTCGCCACCCCGGTAGAGCATGGTGTTGTAGTACTCCTGCGTCTGCTCGTAGTCCTCGTCCCACCACTGGCGCAGCGTGGCCATATCGTGGGTGCTGATGGTGCACACCGAGTGGTAGGGGTTGCGGCTCAGGTGGCCGAAGCGCACAGAGGGATCCTTCGGCATCGACTGTATCTCGAGCGAGAGGATGCGCAGCTGCTGCATCACCCAGGGCACGCAGTCGGGCACCATGCCCAGGTCCTCGGCACAGCACAGCATGCGCGTGGCCTGCGTCAGGCGGGGCAGCTTCTTCATCGCCTCCTCATACCAGAACTGGTTGTTGCGGCGGTAGAAGTAGTCGTTATACATATCCCAGAAGCGCTGCTGCTCGTCGCCGCTGAGCTGCTGGAACTGCGGCAGCTTCGGGGCGTTGATGCGCGGGTGCCACGTGCCCTTCTGCTTGTGGTCTTCCAGATAGAACTCCTGGCGGAAGGGCAGGTGCCAGCGTTGCTCTATCTCCTCGACGGTCATAGGCACCGAGGGCTGGAACTGGCCGTAGAGGCCGCTCTTCTCGGGCACGGGAATCTCCCAGATACGGAAGAAGCCCAGCACGTGGTCTATGCGGTAGGCATCGAAATACTCGGCCATCTTCGTGAAGCGGCGCACCCACCACTGGCAGCCGTCGCTCAGCATCTCGTCCCAGTTGTAGGTGGGGAAGCCCCAGTTCTGGCCGTCCTCGGCAAAGGCATCGGGCGGCGCACCGGCCTGTCCGTTCAAGTTGAAGTAGCGCGGCTCTACCCAGGCCTCTACGCCGTCGCGCGAGATGCCGATGGGAATGTCACCTTTTAATATAACGCGCTGTGCGCGCGCGTGTGCGTGAGCGCTGCGCATCTGCTGGTCCAGGTTGAACTGCACAAAGCACCAGAAGTCGAGTGCCTTCTGGTCGGGCTTGGGCAGCTCGGCGGGCCACTGCGAGAAGGTGGCGGTGCCAAAGAGGTCGCGGTAGCAGCAGAAGCGAGCGTAGGGCTCGAGCCACTCCTGGTTCTGCTCGGCAAACTGCTTATAGGCAGCCTTGCGCTTGATGGCGGCCCACTCCTGCTTGAAGATGGCACGCAGATAGTCTATCTTGGCCCGGAACACGCGCTCGTAGTCTATCTGGGGCAGCGCGTTCAGCTCCTGGCGCAGGGCCTCGAACTGCTGGTTGAGGGTCTCGTCCTTCAGCGGCGGCAGCTGGCGCAGGTCGGTGTACTGCGGGTGCAAGGCATAGATGCTGATCGAGTTGTAGGGGTAGGAGTCCTGCCACGTGCCCGTCATATTGGTGTCGTTGATGGGCAGTATCTGCAAGATGCGCTGGCGCGTCTTGGCGCACCAGTCTATCATCATCTTCAGGTCGCCGAAGTCGCCCACGCCGAAGCTGCCCTCAGAGCGCAGCGAGAACACGGGGATGACCGTGCCGGCACCCTTCCACGGATAGACGGGGAAGTAGGCCTGCGGCAGCTCGTAGACCACCACGTCGCCCTTCTGCATCTCGGGCAGGTCGATGAAGCGGTTCTGCGACTGCTCCCAGATACAGGCACCCTCGGCAGCCGGTACCGACACAAACTTAAACTCGAAGACCCCCGGCAGGTGGTCGGCATCGAGGCTGACGACCCACTCGTGGGCTTCGTGCTCGGCCATAGGCAGCGCACGGTTGCAGTCCCACGCGCCTAAGTATTCAGGGCCGCCCACGATGGCCAGCCGTTCGTTCTGGCGCAGCTGCGGGGCGCGCACCTTCACGCGTATGGTGCGGGCATATTCGGTCTTGGTGCTCAGTTCGCGCTGGCGCAGCATCACGCAGTCGGTGAAGGCCGACGAGTACATCGGGGCATCCTCGGGCGTGTCTATCCAGTGGTCGAACATCGTGTAGCTGGCTCCGCGCACGGCGGCAAACTCCAGTCGGTGGGGTGCAACGAGCCATTCGTGGCGCACCTCCTTCTCATCGCGCCATACGCTGTAGAAGTAGTCCACGTAGGTGCCGGCCTTGGCCGTCTTCTTCAGTTCGAAGAACCAGTGCAGCCCGTCGTTGGTCTGCATTGTGTGGTGCTCGGTGCTCCCGTCATGGCTCAGCAGGTTCAGCACCAGTTGTTCACCAAATGTGGTTTGATACTCAAGGTTAAATAGTAATTTCATAATGTTGGCAATCGTTTATTTTGGCCAAAATTACGACTTTTTCGCCTTAGGCTGTCCCAAACAGAACTATTTATTGACCATAAAACGATGCAAACGTTTGCATCCCATTCGAAAATCAAGACAAATGAAAATCGCGAAATAGAACGTGGAACATCTGGTTTTACGATGTTCCACGACCGAAAGCTGAGCATTTTCTTCTATCTTCGCCTGCAACCGACGCTCCATTGTCAGCTTTTCAGGTCCGTTTTCCCTCACAAACCACACTCTTTTGCAAGACAACGGAGGCCAAATTGAATGGCAATTCGGGCCTCGTTGCATCGAAGGATGGCGAGCAGGCAGAGGCCAAATATTGATAACGCACTGACAACCAGGTTATTGCAAAGCTACCGCGAGAATCGAAAATTTCGGCCCGAAGGAGGAGTTGCTGACTAATTTTCGATTCTCGCGGTGGGTTGCTACATCTAAAACCCTCTTTATTGTGGCTCAAAAGTTTCTGTGACATTAAGGCTATTGCATATCTCTTCGGCCATTGCGTTGAGGGCCACGCAGTCAGCACGAGTGATATGACGCTTCCGCTCGTCGTAGGGCCAAGGACTGAGAATGAGCACACGACCGGCAGCACAGGCATCGAAAAGAAAGTCTGCCGGCTTGTAGTAATCGCGGAAGCCATTGTCTGCAAGAAGGACGAAAGGGTGCTGTTCCTGGAGCAGCACCTGCATGACCCGCTTCTCCTGTGGGGAGATAAAAGGCGAGACCATCACTACCCCCTTGCGAGCCTGCAGCACCCGGCTGTTCATATAGTTGCGCAGCGGTAGGTCTTCGCCGTGTTCGGCAGCCTTCACCATCGTGCTTCGCACATGAACCGTGTCGAAGGCTTTCTCCATCAAAAGTGCCGCATTACCTACGCCGTCATACCTTCGCCCCCCAATCTCTATGTCTTTCTGAACACGGAAAAAGCCGGGGTGAAGGCGCTTGATGGCCAACCGCTGCGGGTTCATCTGAACATAGTGGATCATGGTCTTCAGCTGGCCACGACGGGACAGGGGGCGAATGAAGGGGCGCTCAGTAAAGACGGGGAAGGGATAGCCCCCTTCGTTGGTTACTGCCGAATTTAATTCGGCAGAAAGGGACAAAGGGTGGGCCTCGGCTGAAAGGGACAAAGTGTAGGCGCGGCCCAGCTTCTTTACCCCTTGCCAATAGCCGCGAACCACGCTGCGGATGCTGGTGCCCATCACCTGCGTCACATGGATAACGGCATGCAGGTGGTCGGGCATCAGGCAGAACTGGAGAATGCGGATGGCCGGATAGTGCCTGCACATCACGTATAGCTCATCAACAACGGCATTGCCCAGGGCAGTTCGCTCTATCCGGGCCAGCGAGGGGTTGTTCTCAGGCATTACCAATGTACCGAGCAATGGCTCGCGCGACGGTACCGTCAGGGTGATATGATACACCCCGATGCCCCGCCACGCAGTCCCTGGCTCCTGCCATTGCCAGTGCTCCATCAGTTCTTCTGCTCTTTGCTGCCGATGAAGGTGACGCAGACGGCACCGATGCAGAGCAGCACGCCGGCCACGATCATCATGTTGGCCTGATAAGAGCCCACCATCTTCAGCAGGAAGCCACCGCACAGGGCAGCCACAATCTGCGGCAGACAGATGGTGCCGTTGAACAGGCCCAGGTAGGCCCCCATGTGGCCGTAGCCCTGCAGGGCGTTGGTGACCAGCGTGAAGGGGCAGGCCAGCATAGCGGCCCAGGCACAGCCTATGAGCAGGAAGGGCACGATCTGCATGTACTGGTTGGGGCAGAATGGGATGAGGGCGAAGCCCAGGCCGCCCAGCACCAGGCTCACGGTGTAGGCCTGCTTCATCGTGGGGAAGCGGGGAATGATCATAGCCCAGACAACCGAGCCCATAGCCTGGATGGCATAGAGCACGCCCGTCCAGTTGCCTGCTGTCTGGTAGGCTTCGGAAGAAGAGTCGGCGGTGTCCCAGACGGTCAGCGACACGGCATCGACCACGTAGGTCCACATATAGAGGAAGGCCGCCCAGCAGAAGAACTGCACCAGACCCACGCGCCAGAAGGCCGAGGGGGCGTTCTTCAGCAGGGTAAGCCAGTTGGCGCTGCCCTCGTCCTTGGCGGGGGCGGGGTTATACTCGGCATACTCCTTCGGCGTCCACTCCTTCACCTTGAGCGTGGTGTAGACGACGCAGAGGATGAGGATGGCGGCACCCACATAGAACGACCACACCACCGACTGGGGCACCACGCCCTCGGGGGCCACGTTCTTCAGGCCAATCCAGGTGAAGAAGAAGGGGAACACGAAGCCCACCACGCTACCGGCGTTGCACAGGAACGACTGGATGCTATAGGCCTTGCCCTTCTGCTGCTCGTTCACCATATCGCCCACGAGCATCTTGAAGGGCTGCATAGCCATGTTGATCGACGTGTCGAGCAGCATAAGCATCACGACACCGAAGATGAGCACCATGCTCACCGAGGCCAGTCCCAAGGAGCCGGCATTGGGCAGCAGGCACATCACGAGCACAGCCATTGTGGCACCCAGGAACAGGTAGGGAATGCGGCGGCCGAAGCGCGTCCACGTCTTGTCG
The DNA here is from genome assembly GCA_017478085.1 of Prevotella sp. Taxonomy (GTDB): domain Bacteria; phylum Bacteroidota; class Bacteroidia; order Bacteroidales; family Bacteroidaceae; genus Prevotella. The sequence goes on from JAFVEE010000053.1 coordinate 24,589, forward strand.
GAGAGCGTGCCGATGATGGGCTGCACGAGGATGCCCATGAGCGGCGGCAGGATCCAGAAGAAGCTCAGATCGTGCGGGTCGGCACCGAGCGTGCGGAAGATGCGCGAGATGTTAGCACTTTGCAGGGCGTAGGCTATCTGCACCCCAAAGAATCCGAAGCTCAGGTTCCAGAGCTTCCAAAAACTCAAGTCAGGTTTCTGTTTCATATTTTCTTAGGTTTATCTTGTTGTTCCCCGGATGATGAGGCGGGTGCGCACGATGCGCTTCTCGGCGCGGGTGATGGGGATGGCGCCCTCGACGTGGCTGATGAGGATGTCGGCGGCCTCCTCGCCCACCTTCATGCCATACTGCTCGACGGTGGTGAGCATGGGGTCGCTGGCCACGGCGTGCACATCGTTGGTGAAGCCGCAGATGCTGATGTCCTCGGGCACGCGCAGCCCCATACGCTTGGCGGTGTAGAGGATGCCCAGGGCCGTGTCGTCGTTGACGGCGAAGAAGGCATCGGGATAGCGGTCGCCATTGAACAGCTCGGGCGTCATCATCTCGGCATCGCGACGGTTGTCGCAGATGCGCGTGAACTCGGGCAGGAAGGGCAGGCCGTGCTTCAGCAGCGCGTCCTTGTAGCCGTTGAAGCGGTTCTTGGCAATCTCCAGGTTCATCCGCGAACCGAAGAAGGCGATGCGCCGACAGCCCGTGTCGAAGAGATGCGTCACGGCATTGAAGGCCCCCATATAGTCGTCGACCACCACGCGGCTGGCATTGACGCCGGTGCAGATGCGGTCGTAGAACACCAGGGGCACGCCCGCGTCGATGAGCCGCTGGAAGTGGTCGTACTTCTGCGTGTCCTTGGCCTGCGAGACGATGATGCCGCACACCTTGTTCTCGAAGAACGACTGGCACAGCTGCACCTCGCGCTCGTAGTGCTCGCCGCTCTGGGCCACCATGATGCGGTAGCCGCGTGCCGAGGCCTCCTCCTCGATGCCGTGCAGGATGGTAGAGAAATAGTAGTGGGCAAACTCGGGAATGATGACGCCGATAACCTTCATAGGCTGCACCCGAGAGTGGCGCAGCGACTCGGCCAGCACGTTGGGCGTGAAGTTGTGCTCGCGGGCATACTGCTGAATGAGCAGCCGCCGCTCCTCGCTGATGCGGGGCGAGTTTTTCAGCGCGCGCGACACCGTGGCCACGCTGATGCCCAGCTCGCGTGCTATGTCCTTCATCGTCAGAGGAATGTTCTCTTTCATCAGGCTTTTGTCTCTTTTAGTTATTCGGCAATGCAAAAGTATGAAATTCTTTGCAACACGCGTCGCACACCTTATTTATTATGATGCGCGTGGGTGCGCAAACGTTTGCATTTATCTATATAACGGTTTTATACAAAAAAAAGTACAACATGTGCAAAAGAAACTTATCTTTGCACCGAAATTGTCGCGATGGCAATGGACAACAACCTAAAAAAGACAAAAATATAATAATATACTAACAAAACATTAACTCTAACTTAAAATGTAATGATGAAGCAGGTAAACTTTAAGATTCCGTTCAGGATGCTTGCCCTCGTTATGGGCCTGTTCCTGGCAATGGGAGCCTTTGCACAAATCACTGTGAAAGGCAATGTGAAGGATGCTGCAGGCGAAGCTATCATCGGTGCCACGGTGCGCGTGCTGGGAACCCAGACCGCCACGGTGAGCGACTTCGATGGTAACTTCACTGTGAAAGCCAATCAGGGTGCCGACATTCAGGTAACCTACATGGGCTACCAGCCCGCCACCGTGAAGGCCGCTCCCAGCGTGAGCGTGACGCTGCAGGACGACCAGACGGTGCTCGACAACGTGGTGGTCATCGGCTACGGTGTGGCTAAGAAGAACGACCTCACGGGTTCGGTTACGGCCATCAAGCCAGATGAGAAGAACCACGGTATGATTACCAGTGCGCAGGACATGCTCTCGGGTAAGATTGCCGGTGTGAACGTGACGAGCAATGGCGGTACGCCCGGTGGCGACGCTACCATCCGCATTCGTGGCGGTTCGTCGCTCAATGCCACCAGCGACCCTCTGATCGTGATCGACGGTCTGGCACTTGACCGCCAGGGCGTGAAGGGTGCTCCCAATGCCCTCTCGATGGTGAACCCGAACGACATCGAGACCTTTACCGTGCTGAAGGATGCCTCGGCCACTGCCATCTATGGTAGCCGTGGCTCTAACGGTGTCATCATCATCACCACCAAGAAGGGCCGCAAGAACCAGAAGGCACAGGTGAGCTACAATGGCAACGTGTCGTACTCGGTGAAGAAGAAGACCCTCGACGTGCTGGGTGCCGACGAGTATCGCTCGTTCATCACCAATTATTATGGCGCAGGTTCGGCTGCCGAGGCCCTCCTGGGCACGGCCAACACCGACTGGCAGGAGGAGATCTTTGCTCCCGCCGTGAGCCACGACCACAACGTGACCGTGTCGGGCGGTCTGAAGAACATGCCCTACCGCGTCAGCGCAGGCTATACCGACCAGAACGGTATTCTGAAGACCTCGAACTACCAGCGTGCCACGGCCAGCGTGACGCTGAACCCCTCGCTGCTGAACGACCACCTGAAGTTCAACATCAACGGTAAGTTCATGTACTCGCACACCCGCTATGCCAATACCGACGCCATCAGCGATGCCGTGCGGATGGACCCCACGCAGCCCGTGACCAGCAGCGATCCCGCTTTCGCCAACTATCGCGGCTACTTCTCGTGGAACAAGGTGGGCACCACGCTCAACGACCCCAACTACCCCACGATGAAGGAGACCAATGCTGCCTACAACCCCGTGGCCCGTCTGTATGAGAAGAACGACCGTGCCAACTCCTACGACTATATGGGCAATGTGGAGGTTGACTACCAGGTGCACGGCTTCGAGGACCTGCGCCTGCACATGAACTTCAGCGGCGACTGGGCCAACGGCCAGCAGGACACCGACTATGCCAACTGGGGCCAGACCAACTTCTACTATGGCAACAGCGGCAACACCTACGAGCGTAAGTACAACCTGACCTACTCGGCCTACGCTCAGTACTACAAGGACTTCCTGAAGACGCAGCACTTCGACATCATGGGCGGCTACGAGTGGAGCCACACCAAGTACTGGGGTGACTCGTACTACGCTGGCCTGTACCCCCTGACCAATACCGGCACCGTGACGCTCGACGACGGCACCACCGCTCCCGCAGCTGGCCGTCCCTACACGCCTACGACCAGTATCTGGAAGCAGGAGAGCTACCTGGTGAGCTTCTTCGGACGTATGAACTACATTGCCTTCGACCGCTACATGCTCACCGCTACCGTGCGCCGCGACGGTTCCAGCCGCTTCAAGGAGCACTGGGCAACCTTCCCCTCGGTGGCACTGGGCTGGAAGATCAGCGAAGAGGCCTTCCTGCGCGACAGCAACTGGCTGGAGGAACTGAAGCTGCGCCTGGGCTGGGGTAAGACCGGCCAGCAGGACGGCATTGGCAACTACAACTACTTTGCTTCCTACAACGTGAACAAGACCAACATCAATGGTCGCTATCCCATCACCGGTGTCGACGACGAGGGTCTGCTCTATCGTCCCGATGCCTACAACCAGGATCTGAAGTGGGAGACCACCACGACTTACAACGCAGGTCTGGACTTCAGCCTCTTCAAGAACCGTGTCAGCGGTAGCGTAGACTACTACTATCGCAAGACCACCGACCTCATCAACAATGCATCGGTGTCGGCCGGTTCGAACTTCCGCAACCAGGTCAGCTCGAACATCGGTTCGCTGGAGAACCGCGGTATTGAGGCAGCGCTCACCGTGCGCCCCGTGGTCAGCAACAACTGGCAGTGGGAGGTGACGGCCAACTTCGCCTACAACAAGAATGAGATTACCGAGCTTACGGGCGAGTCATCGGTCATCAAGACCGGTGGCATCTCGTCGGGTACCGGCAACACCGTACAGGCTCAGGCCGTGGGCCATCCCGCCAACTCGTTCTACGTCTACCAGCAGGTGTACGACACCAACGGTCTGCCCCTGGAAGGCGTGTTCGTAGACCAGAATGCTGATGGTCTCATCAACGATGCCGACCTCATCTTCTACAAGAGCCCCGCTGCTCCCTACACCGCCGGCCTGAGCTCGCGCCTGCAGTACAAGAACTGGGACCTGGGCTTCTCGCTCCGTGCCAGCTTCGACAACTACGTGTTCTGGGACAAGCAGGCAGGCTACTCGAACGTGTCGAAGCGCTACGATGACTCGTTCAACTATCTGCAGAACGTGATTCCCTCGGCCGTGACCAACAACTGGTCGACCTACAACTACGTGGTGTCCGACTACTTCGTGCACAATGCTTCGTTCCTGAAGTGCGACAACATCACGCTGGGCTACTCGTTCGAGAACCTCTTCAAGGCAGGCAACTACAACGGCCTGACAGGACGCATCTATGCTTCGGCCACCAACGTGTTTACCATCACCAAGTACGACGGTATCGACCCCGAGGTGTTCGGTGGCATCGACAACCAGATCTACCCCCGTCCGTTCACCGTTCAGCTGGGTGTGGCCCTCAATTTCTAATTGCATAACACAACAAGATATATAAAAGAAAGAAACAATGATGAACTTTAGATATTTCAAAAGCATAGTGCCTGCCGCTGCCATGATGCTGACAATGGCAGGACTGAGTTCCTGCACGGGCGACCTCGACGTGACCCCCATTGATCCGGGCACCGAGATGAACGTCAGCGAGAAGGGACTCTACCTGAAGTGCTACGCCAACATGGCGCTGGCCGGCAATACGGGTGCCGATGGCGACTGCGACATCGACGGTCTGGACGGCGGTACCACCGGCTTCGTGCGCCAGTTGTGGAATGCCAACGAGCTGACCACCGACGAGGCCATCTGCGCCTGGGGCGACCCTGGCATCGACCAGTTCAACTACAACACCTGGGACGCCTCGCACCCCATGCTGCAAGGCTTCTACTACCGTCTGTATGCAGGCATCAACTACTGCAACCACTATCTCGACGTGTGCGCCGGACAGGATGCCACCCGCGAGGCTGAGGTTCGCTTCCTGCGCGCCCTCTACTACTACTATCTGATGGACTGCTACGGCAATGTTCCCTTTGCCACCTCGCTGTCGTCCGAGAGCCCCCAGCGCATAGAGCGCGCCGACCTGTTCAAGTGGATCGAGAGCGAGCTTACCGAGTGCATGGCCAATCTGATGGCTCCCGCAGCCCGCACCAGCAAGGACACTGGCTATGGCCGCGCCGACCAGGATGCAGCCAACCTGCTGCTGGCCCGCATGTATCTGAACGCTGAGGTCTACACCGGCGAGAACCGCTATCAGGACGCCATCACCTACGCTGAGAAGGTCATCAACGGTCCCCACAAGCTGTGGACCTCGAACTCGGCCAATGGCGAGTGGACGGCCTACCAGATGCTCTTCATGGGCGACAATGGCGAGAGCGGTGCCTCGGTCGAGGCTATCCTGCCCCTGCTGCAAGACGGCATCACGACCACCTCTTACGGTACCACCCTCTTCCTAATGGCCTCTACCTGGAAGGCCGATATGGACCAGAGCCTCTACAAGGTGAACGGTGTTGAGACCTGGCTGCCCACCGGCACTTACGATGCCGACACCACGGTCGTGAAGAACCGCGCCTATGGCAGCAGCGAGTTCTGGGCTGGCAACCGCGCCCGCTCTCAGTTCATTGCCAAGTTCTTCCCCGGCACTGCCGTAGAAGATATTCCCCAGCTGAACATCGACGAGACGGCCAAGGCCGCTGGCGACGACCGTGCCCTGTTCTTCGGCATCGACCGCACCATCGTGGTCGACAAGCCCACCGACTATACCTCGGGCTTCGCCGTGGGTAAGTTCCGCAACACCTACAGCACCGGTGCCCAGCCCCACAACGGCAAGTTCGTAGACACCGACTTCTTCCTGATGCGCTCTGCCGAGGCCTACCTGATTGCAGCCGAGGCCGATGCCCGCCTGAACGGTGGCACCACCACTGCCAAGGCCAGCTACATCAACCAGCTGCACCAGCGTGCACACTACGCCGTCGAGCTGTCGCAGTACACCCTCGACCAGATCCTCGACGAGCGTGCCCGCGAGCTCTATCACGAGGGCTTCCGCCGCACCGACCTCATCCGCTACGGCTACTATGGCGGCGACAAGAGCGCACAGTACCTGTGGGAGTGGAAAGGCGGCGCACAGAACGGTGCCAGCCTGCCCGCTACGCGCAACCTCTTTGCTATTCCTTCCGAGGATCTGAACGCCAACCCCAACCTGAAGGGATTTCAGAATCCTGGCTATTAATCAGCTTCGCAACTAAAATAGTTTAAGACATTATGAAAAAGATATTTTCGTACGCAATGCTGCTGATGGCCGGCGCATTTGCTTTCACATCGTGCAGCGACGACAACGATTCGAACCCCACCATAGCACAGCCTACGGAGTTCGTGCTCAACACGCCTGCCGATGCCAATGGTAACGTAGACCTGGCCAACTCGACTGCGGTGACGCTCACCTGGTCGCAGCCCACGCCCTACACCGACTTCAATGCCCCCGTGGTGCCCACCTATACGGTGCAGCTCTCTACGGCAGGAACCTTCAACCAGCAGTTCGATGCCAACCTGGAGGACAACACGGGTGCCGACTACATAGCACTCGACGAGACCTACGCCAGCGGCAACGATGCCAAGGTGAACACCGAGGCTCTGAACAAGGCCCTGCTGCAGCTCACGGGCTGGGACGATACCACCATTCCCGCTTCGACCACGCTGTACGTTCGCGTGAAAGCTGCCATCCTCGATGCCTCTTTCCGCGAGTACAATCCCATCTACTCGAACATCGTCACGATGAAAATCATTCCTTACTACACCGAGCTGAAGCCTGCCGATCCCGAGCTGTGGTACCTCATTGGCGGCGATATTGGCGATGGCGCATGGGGCGATGTCGTGGGCGTAAGCCAACTGCCCTTGCAGAGCATCAACGGCTTCGAGTACGACAAGAAGACGGGCCAGGGCGAGATAACCTGGACGGGCTATCTGGCTGGCAACGGCTTCAAGCTGAAGAAGGTGCCCACCTCGTGGGACGAGCAGTGGGGACAGGGCGATGCCTTTGGCTCCTACAAGAAGAACGATGGTGGCTCGAGCGACATCAAGGTGCCCGAGGCCGGCATCTACACCGTGACGCTCAATACTGCTACCGACGAACTGAAGGTCGAGAAGTACGATGGCACGCCTGACGTCTACAGCGGAATGGCCATCTCTGGCTCGTTCAACGACTGGAGCGACACCGACATGGCACCCCTGCACACCTACTCTGGTGCCGAGAACCACGACTGGGTTATCACCTACTCGCTGAAAGCTGGCGACGAAATCAAGGTGAAGCAGGCTGGCTCCTGGGACTTCAACAAGGGTGGCGCATTCGTCAACTACGCCGATGGCATGTATGTCTATGGTGAAGGCAACGGCGCAAATCTGGTCATCGAAGAGGATGGCACCTATATGATTCTCTTCAACGATATTACGGGCTTCATCCGTTTCATCAAGCAGTAAAGGAACTCATTAAAACAGAACAATTATGACAAAGAAAATATTTTTAGGAATAGCTTTTGCAGCTTCGATGGCAGCCTGCACCGAAGACTTCAAGGACTGGAGCCAGCCGCAGGTAGTTCCTCAGCCCGCCACCGTGAGCTTTGCCGACGGCAGCGTGGCCACGGTGAGCACCATCAGCCTCAATGCACTCGACGAGGCACAGGAGGCCGTACAGGTTTGCCAAATCACGGCCCCCACGGCCAGCAACGCGGCCTACGCACCCTTCTACACCGTGACGCTGGGTGGCACCGATACCTATAACCTCGACAACGAGGGCCGCATGAATGTGTCCGACCTGCAGTCGTACCTCGTTGCCAACTATGGCAGCAACCCCAACGTCAGCCACGCCATCGACGCTTTCGTCGAAATGTGGATTGGCGACGGTGCCACCAATGTGAAGACGGCCACCTCTGGCGTCTTCCAGATCGTGGCTTCGCCCAAGGCTCCCTATATCGAGGCAGCCTACTACCTCACGGGCAGCATCAATGGCTGGGACAACACCGATATGACCTATCAGCTGACCAACGACGGTACCGATCCCTACGAGAATCCCACCTACACCTGCCGCATCAATGCGCCTGAGGATGGCTCGAACGTAGAGTTCAAGATGACGCCTGCATCGGGCATCGGTGGCGACTGGTCTGGCTGTCTGGCCGCTGGCGAAGAAGAGGGCAAGTTCGTCTACAACAATGCCGGTGGCAACCTGGTCATCGAGGCTGTCGAGGGTGCCGTGTTCTACGACCTCACCTTCAATATGATAGAGCTCACCTGGAGCTACGCTGCAGTGAAGTTCGATCCCTTCGTCTACTTCATCGGTGCTACCGATGGTTGGGCAACTCCCGACCAGAAGCTGGCTCTGGCCGACGAAGATGGAACCTACACGGGCTATATCTACGTGGCCGATCCCAACGGTTGGGGTCTGGAGTTCAAATTCCAGAAGATTGCTGGCGACTGGGGTGAGAACAGCCAGCTGAACAGCAACAACCTGACCGAGATCACGGGTGACTTCGAGAAGGGTGACGATAACATCAAGGCTGCTGCAGGCGAAGGCGTCTACTACGTGACGCTGAATGTTGCTACCAACACCCTGCAGGCCGTGAAGATTACCAATATGAACCTGGTGGGCGACTTCAACGGATGGAATGCTGCCGACGATACGCAGCAGATGACCTGGGATGCCGAGAACTTCTGCTACGTCATCACCGGTGCCGGTGTAACGGCTAATGGCTGGAAGTTCACCGCCAACAATGCATGGGACATCAACCTGGGCTATGCCGAGGGCTCTCTCACCGACCTGGCTGCCAATGGCGCCAACATCAGCGAGACGGGCAGCACCATCAAGCTCTATCCCACTCGTAAGACTTCCGACAAGATTTATTGCACCGTAGAGTAAACCTATTTAAGCAACAACGATTATGAAGAAATTTCAGAATATCATAGCAGCAGTGGCACTCCTCCTGGGAGTGTCCACCGCCGCACACGCCCAGGACGGCACCGTTGAGGACTTCTACCCCTACAACTTCATCACCGTGCAGGGCGGTGCACAGGCCACGCTCACGCACTTCGACATGGGCGACCTCATCACCCCGCAGGCTGCCCTCTCAGTGGGCCGCTACTTCAACTCGAAGGTGGGTGCCCGCCTGCACGTGCAGGGCTGGCAGATCA
>JAFVEE010000054.1 GCA_017478085.1 Prevotella sp.
GCCTTCATCATGACGGGGAAGATGATGCAGTGGAACACGATGTTGTCCTTGCCGATGAAGTGCACCAGACGGGTGTCTTCGTCCTGCCACCACTTCTGCCACGAGCCCCACTTCTCGGGCTCACGCTCGCACAGCTCCTTCGTGTTCGACACGTAGCCTATCGGGGCGTCGAACCACACGTAGAGCACCTTGCCGTCGGCTCCCTCCACGGGCACGGGTATGCCCCAGTCCAGATCGCGCGTCATGGCGCGGGGCTGCAGGTCCATGTCGAGCCACGACTTGCACTGGCCGTACACGTTGGGGCGCCACTCCTTGTGCTCTTGCAGAATCCACTGCTTCAGCCACTCCTGGTATTCGTTCAGCGGCAGATACCAGTTCTTCGTTTCCTTCAGCACGGGCGTAGAGCCGCTGATGGTCGACTTCGGGTTGATGAGCTCGGTGGGCGAGAGGTCGCGCCCGCACTTCTCGCACTGGTCGCCGTAGGCATTCTGATTGTGGCAGTGGGGGCACTCGCCGGTCACGTAGCGGTCGGCCAGGAACTGCTTGGCCTCCTCGTCGTAGAGCTGCGTGGTGGTCTCCTCGCAGAGCTTACCCTCGTCGTAGAGCTTGCGGAACCATTCGGCGGCAAACTGATGATGCGTCTCCGAGGTGGTGCGGCTGTAGATGTCGAACGAGATGCCGAACTCCTCGAAGCTCTTCTTGATCATCTCGTGGTAGCGGTCGACCACATCCTGCGGGGTGATGCCCTCCTTGCGTGCGCGAATAGTAATAGGTACGCCGTGCTCGTCGCTGCCGCCAATGAAGATGACCTCGCGCTTCTTCAGCCGAAGGTAGCGTACATAGATATCGGCGGGCACGTAGACGCCAGCCAGATGACCAATGTGCACGCCGCCATTAGCGTATGGCAGCGCAGCCGTCACGGTCGTGCGTTTAAAGTTTTTCTGTTCCATTCTGTTCTGTAAAATACGTATTTATTGCAATCTGCCTGCAAAATTACACACAATTTGCATTGTAAAGAAAAGAAATTTAGTTAACTTTTCAAAAAACACGAAATTACAGGGTGTACTCCAGCATTACCATCGAGTAGGGCTGCAGGTCGATGGCGAACTTCTTCTGAGCCTTCAGCTGCTCGCTCTTCGGGGCGATGGGCTGCTGGTCGTAGTTGTTTTCATCGTCGGGAGAACCGGCGAGCACGGTCTTCACTGCCTGTTTCTTCAGGCCGAAGCGCGAGAGGTTCACGTTGGCCTTCTTCGTCTCGGCACCGGCGTTGACCAGCTTCACGTAGAGCTTGCGGGCCTTGGCGTTGAGAACAACGCTCTGCCCGTAGAGGCTCTTCTCCACGGGCTGAATGATGCCAGCCTCATCGCCCTCGAAGCTGACGCAGTCGCCGTAGTAGTACTGGCCGCTCGACTGGCCGAACATCTGCTGCACGTAGTAGCTGCACGTCAGGTAGGTGCGCTCGTTGTCGAAGTAGATGAGGTCGGGGTTCCAGTTGGTGGCATCCTTCTTGGCGAAGAGCGGGGCATACGAGGTCATGCAGACCACGTCGCCGTTGCGCTCCACGTGGAGCAGGTACAGGCCCTCGGCCAGGGCATCGATGAGTTTCTTGTCCTTGGCGGCATACTCACCCAGGTAGACCTTCGTCTTGCGGTCGCGGGGATACTTGTCGTACTGGCGGCTCTCCAGGAAATACTTGTTGGGCTCATAGTAGTGCTCGTCGATGATGGGCATGCCCAGTTCCTCAGCCAGCTTCCAGCCATTGTCGAAGTCGGGGTTGCCGGGATGAGAGCCAGGGCCGGCGGTGCCCACGATGACGATTTCGGGATGCTTCTCGGTCACCTTTTTATAAATATAGCGGAAGCGCTCGGCAAACTCGGGCGAGATCTTCTCCTCGTTGCCCAGACCCAGGTACTTCAGACCGAAGGGCTTGGGATGGCCCTGCTCGGCACGTTTCCTGGCCCACTCGCTGGTGGCGGGATCGCCATTGGCCCACTCAATGAGGTCGAGCGCATCCTGCACCCACATATCCATCTGCTCCATCGGACAGGCATCCTGAGCCTGCTCGGGCCACATGTTCCAGCCGCCATTGGCACCCTGACAGTTCACGCCGCAGGGCAGGATGGGCACGGGCTGCATACCCAGGTCCTCGCAGAACTGGAAGTACTCATAGTAGCCCAGGCCCATAGACTGGTGGTAGCCCCAGGTGTTCTTGAGATGCTTGCGCTCATGGCGCGGGCCGATGGTGTTCTTCCAGCGGTAGGTGTCCCAGAAGCCGTCGCCACCGCCATGCACCACGCAACCGCCGGGGAAGCGCATGAAGCGCGGATGAAGGTCGGCCAGTGCCTGAGCCAGATCTTTACGCAGGCCGTGGCCCTTGTAGGTGTCCTGCGGCATGAGCGACACGTCGTCCAGCACGACATCGCCCTCATTGAGCATCAGGATTTGCAGGGCAGCCTTCGAGCAGTCAGCGTTAGGCACAAGCGTGGCCTTGTGCTCATGCAGACGGGCAAAGCGGTTAGGCCGCTGAGGCTGTTGCCCCTCAGTGGACGCCACGTCGCGAGCCACCTCCAGGACGGTATCGCAGAGCAGCTTCGGGCCCTTGCCCCGGCCCTGCGGCTCAACCAGCGCGATGCGCACCGTCATGGGCCCCGCGCCCTTGTTGACCATACAGGCCGAGAAGTCGTACTTCGCGCCAGCCTTCACCACGATGCCGCCGAAGCCGTCGTTCTGCAGGCCGAAGCCCTTCCAGCCCTTGTAGTCCTTGAACTCCTTCACGCGCTCGGCGTGAAGATTCATCCTGGTGCTCGACTGATAGAACGCAGGCTCGGCATCACGCCCCGCCGTAGTGGTGGGCTGGATGTAGCCCAGCGAGTGGCCGGGGCGTATGACCTTCCACGCCGTGGCGGGGCCCCAGCCGTCTTTCTCGTTGGCGTTGAACTCGAAACCGCCGTTCTGTATTAGTTCGGCATAGAGACCGCCATCGGCAGACGAGGAGATGTCCTCGAAGAAGATGCCGATGAGTTCGTCACTGATGGCCTTTCCCCCGGCCGGTGGGGTCATGGTCTTCTGGGCAGAAACACCCAGCGTGGCCACCATGGTCATGGCAGCCAGTAGTACTTGTTTTTTCATTCCTTTTGGGTTAAAGTTCACTTTTTACTTATCTTTATTTGGTTAACAAATCGTAGGAAGGTGTATGAAGGTAAAATAGTAGGGACGCTCTGTGCGTAGCGCCCCTACTACTATGTGCGAACGAAGTTATGCCAGCTTCGAGAGGTCTTGCTCGGCAATGAACTTCAGGTTGTTCAGGATGATGGTCTCGCGGGCCTTCTCGCGGTTGTCGGTGCGGAACACCAGGATGCCCTTGCCCCTCAGCAGGAAGGTGTACATATAGGCAATGCTGATGCCAGCATCGCTGAACGTCTTCACGGCATCGGCGGCGCGGCCTGGCTCGTCGTCGAGCTCCAGGGCCAGCACGTCGCTCAGCGCCACGGCCACGCCGGCCTTCTTCAGCTCCTCGTAGGCGCGGAGGGGTTCCGAGCAGATAAGGCGGTAGATGCCATACTCAGCCGTATCGGCTATGGTCGAGGCAATGATCTGGATGCCTGCCTCTTTCAGTACTTCGAGCACCTTGATGAGCGTGCCCGAACGGTTCTCAATGAAAATGGAAAGTTGATGAATGGTCATAGCTATAATTCTTAATTCTAAATTCTTAACTCGTTATTGGTACACTTTTCGTTTGTCCACCACGCGCACAGCCTTGCCCTCGCTCACGGGCAGCGTGCCTCGAGGCACGAGCTTCACACGGGGCGTTAGCAGAATCTCGTCCTTCAGGGCGCGGGTGATGTCCTTGGCCAGCTGTTGCAGGCGGCCATAGTCGTCGGTAAACATCTCGGCCAGCTCCACCTCTACGGTCATATTGTCGTTGTCCTCGTCGGTGGTCAGGGTAATCAGGTAGTTGTTGCCCAACTCCTTGAACTGCATCAGGATCTTCTCTATCTGAATGGGGAAGATGTTCACGCCGCGCAGCACCATCATATCGTCGGAGCGGCCGCGCATACGGTCGAGCCTGACGTGGTTGCGGCCACAGGGACACGTGCGGCCCAGCACACGGGTCAGGTCGCGGGTGCGGTAGCGCAGCAGCGGCATGGCCTCGCGGCACAGAGTGGTGAGCACCAGCTCGCCAATCTCGCCGTCGGGCACGGGCTCCAGCGTCTCGGGGTCCACGATCTCCACGATGTAATAGTCCTCCCAGAAGTGCAAGCCGTTCTGCTCCTTGCACTCGAAGCCCACGCCGGGGCCACACATCTCGCTCATACCAAACGAGTTGTAGGCCTTCACGCCCATCATCTGCTCTATGCGCTTGCGCTGCTCCTCGCTGTGGGGCTCGGCACCGATGGCCAGCACCTTCAGCTTCGTGTCGCGGCGCGGGTCGATGCCCTGCTCCTGCATCACCTCGTAGAGGCGGGTCACGTAGGAGGGTACGGCGTGGATGGCCGTGGTTCCGAAGTCCTTGATAAACTTAATCTGCCGCAGCGAGTTGCCAGCAGCAGCGGGCACGGTGAGCATGCCCAGCTTCTCAGCACCGTACTGGAAGCCCAGTCCGCCGGTGAACATGCCGTAGCCCGATGAGTTCTGGAACACGTCGTCGGGTCTGAGGCCTACCATCCACAGGTTGCGTGCCACCTGGTTGGCCCACTCGTCCAGGTCTTTCTGCGTGTGCAGAATGACGGTAGGGTTGCCCGTGGTACCGCTGCTGCTGTGCAGTCGCACGCAGTCGCGTAGGGGCACGCAGGCCATGCCGAAGGGATAGGTGTCGCGCAGGTCCTGCTTCGTAGTGAAGGGCAGCTTCCTCACGTCGGCCAGCGTCTTAATGTCGCCGGCGGTGATGCCTGCCTCGCGGAACTTCTTCTGGTAGAACTCGTTCGTCAGACAGTGCCTCACGGTCTTCTGCAGCCTTTCCAGTTGCAGCTTCTCCAAATCCTCACGCGACAGCGTCTCGTGTTCGGGGTTGAAATAGTTAGAGTTGTTGTTCATCTTTATAGTTTACGTTTGTCTATCACATGCGCACTCTTTCCCTGCGAGCGCTCAATGGTGCCGGGAGCCTTCAGCTGCACCTTGGCGGCGATGCTGAGCACGCTCTTCAGCTTGCTGGCCAGCTTTTTCTCCAGCTGGTCTACGGCAGCGGGCGTGTCGAAGGTCGACGTAAACACCTCCTGGCGCATCTCC
>JAFVEE010000055.1 GCA_017478085.1 Prevotella sp.
AATTAGCAATGAGTAATTAGTAATTATGATTAGACCGCTGTCCGTCCTTGCCAATGAAGCAGGTCGATTTCATCAAAATATCAAAAGTAATCATAATTACTCATTACTAATTACTCATTACTAATTATTTCTTCTGCATCGCCCCAACGATGTCGCCGGCGGTCATAGCCTTGGCCTGCTCGTCTATCTTCTGCTGATAGCGCTCGGGCGTGATGGGCACGATCTCCATCTGGTCGCTCAGTTTGGTGATGCCGTTGGTCACGTACTTGTCGCCTACGTTCAGACCACTGGTCACCACGTAGTTGTTGCCGTCGTTCTGCGGGTCAACGGTAATCTCGGTGTACTGCACCTTGTTGTCCTTGCCCAGGGTGTAGACGAACTTCTTGTTCTGCACCTCCATGACGCAGGCCTGCGGAATGACGATGGCCGAGGCGTGGTCGCGCGGAATGATGATGGCACCCGAGCCACCGCTCTTCAGCAGGCGGTTGGGGTTGGGGAACACGGCAATCATCTGCACCGTGCCCGTGGTGGCATCGATCACGCCGCTCATCTTCGTCACCTTGCCCTCGTGGTCGTAGACCGAGCCGTCGGCCAGCTGCAGCTTCACGGCAGGCAGGGCCTCCAGGGCGGCGTTCTGGCCACCGGCGCTCTTCGACATATCGAGCACATCTTTCTCCGACATCGAGAAGTAGACCTCCATCGACGAGATGTTGCTCACGGTGGTCAGCACGTTGGCTGCGCTCACGAGCGTACCTACTTTATAAGGCAGTGTGCCCACCACACCGGTGGCGGGGCTCTTCACGAAGCAGAAGCTCAGCGCCTCCTTGGCGTTGGCCAGTCCGGCCTCGGCCTGTGCCAGTCCGGCCTTGGCCTGCTCGTAGGTGTTCTCGGCGGTCTGCAGCTCGTAGTCGCCGATGACCCTGTTCTCAAACAGCTGCTTCGAGTTCTCGTAGGTCAGCTGGGCCGTGCTCACCTGTGTCTTGGCCGTGTTCACGGCAGCCTGTGCCTGGCGCACGCTGGCCTGGTAGGTGGCGTTGTCGATCTCGAAGAGCACCTGTCCGGCGCTTACGCTCTGCCCCTCCTTTACGTGAATCTTAGTGATGAAACCGCCCACCTTCGGGCTGATCTGCACGTCCTGCACGCCCTTGATGGTGGCGGGATAGGTGCTCTGCATAGCGGCGCTGCTGGTTCCCACCTCTACGATGGGATACTCATTGTCGCCAAACTGCGGACGGCCACCACCGCCTCCACCGCACGAAGCAAGGAGCAGCGCAGAAGCCGCAAACATTAGAATCTTACTCTTTTTCATACCTATTTGTTTACTTAAATTTATATATAAATTCAATTACCCTGTTGAAAACTTTTGGCATCCCTGTTAGTTTTCAAGGTGCAAAATTACTAAAAAAAGGTGTAAAAGATTCTGCCTTTACACCTTTTTTACACTTTATTAGTGTATTTTCTATTTCTCGGAAACGGGCGTCAGCCCCATCTTCTGCGCTTTCTCCATGAGCAGCTGCATGAGCGGTTCGCGCTCGTTCTCCACGCGGTTGTCCAGCACGGCGTCTTTCAGATACTGTTTCAGCGTGCCCACCTCGCGGCTGGGCTTCAGTCCGAACAGCTGCATAATCTCGTTGCCGTCGATCACGGGTTGCAGCAGTCGCTTGTAGTCCTTCTCCACCAGGTCGGCCAGCTTCTCGCGCACCATGCGGAAGTTCTCTAAGAAGATTTTCTTCTTCACCTCGTTCTTCGACGTGATGTCGGCCTCGCACAGCGTCATCAGGTCGTCGATGTCGTCGCCCGCATCGTTCAGCAACCGGCGCACGGCGCTGTCGGTCACCTCGCTGTCGGCAATCACCTGCGGCCGCATGTGCAGGTCAACCAGTTTCTGCACATACTTCATCTCGGCCCCCATAGGCAGCTTCAGCCTGCGGAATATCTCGGGCACCATCTTGGCCCCCACGTAGTTATGGTTGTGGAAGGTCCACCCGATGGCCGGGTCCCACCGCTTGGTCTTCGTCTTCCCAATGTCGTGCAGCAGGGCAGCCCAGCGGAGCCATAGATTTGAGTGTATGCTCTTTGCCACATTCTCCAGCACCTCCAGCGTGTGGTAGAAGTTGTTTTTATGCGCCCTCCCGTTCTTCTGCTCCACGATGTCGAGGGCAGCCAGCTCGGGCAGGATGATGTTCAGCAGACCGCTGCGCTGCAGGTAGTCGAAGCCTATGCTGGGGTGGGGGGCCATCATAATCTTGTTTAGCTCTACCTCGATGCGCTCGCCGCTCACAATCTTGATGCGGTCGGCCATGCGCTGCAGGGCCTCGAAGGTCTCGTCCTCAATCTGGAAGTTCAGCTGCGTGGCGAAGCGTATGCAGCGCATCATGCGCAGCGGGTCATCGCTGAAGGTGATGCCCGGCTCCAGCGGCGTGGCAATGATGCCGTCCTCCAGGTCGGCCAGGCCGTTGAAGGGGTCAACCAGTTCGCCGAAGCGGTCGTGGTTCAGGCAGATGGCCATGGCGTTGATGGTGAAGTCGCGGCGGTTCTGGTCGTCCTCCAGCGTGCCGTCCTCCACGATGGGCTTGCGCGAGTCGTGGCTGTAGCTCTCGCGGCGGGCACCCACGAACTCCACCTCCTCGTCGCCTATCTTCACCTGCGCGGTGCCAAAGTTCTTGAACACGCTCAGGTGGGCCTTGCGCCCTAATAGCCGCTTCAGCTCCTTGGCCACCTCGATGCCGCTGCCCACCACCACGCAGTCTATGTCGTTGCAGGGGCGCTCTAAGAATATGTCGCGCACGTAGCCGCCCACCACGTAGCACTCCACGCCTAAGCGGTCGGCCACGGTGCTTATCTGATGGAAAATCTCTTGGTCGAGTATCTCTGCCAGTTCTTCGTCTGAATAAAGTTTCATCTTTTGCAATTTGGCCGCAAAGGTACGAAAAAAAATGCGAACCGCCGCATTCTGCCGTGAATTATTTCGTAAGAATCGTGCTCCGGCAAAGTGCTCCGGCAAAGGCGTTTTGCAACGGAGGCTCCATTAGCCGGCAACGGAGGCTTCGTTTGAAAACAATGGAGCCTCCGTTAGGTCTCAATCGAGGCTCCGTTGGCAGGTAATGGAGGCTCCGTTCTGAAGTGCCTTTGCGGCGACGAGTGGGGCGGGGAGGCAAAAAAGATGGCGAAATGCTTTGCCAGACGCACTTTTTTGCGTATCTTTGCCCTCGGTTATGAGACATATTTCTATGATAATGATGGCTGCCGCCCTGCTGCTCACGGCGTGCGGCAGCAACTCGCGGCGGGCCGAGATCGATGCCCGCAGGGCTGCACTGATACACAAGCAGGACTCTACGCTGGCAGCCTCGCAAGCGCGGTTGGCTGTGGTAGACAGCACACTGCAGGCCGTGAACCGGGAGTACGAGGCCATGAAGGCCACCGTAGAGCAGCACCGCGCCGAATTGCGGGCCACAGAGCAGGAGCTGACGGCCCTGACCCGCCTGCGCATGCACCGCGACTCGCTGCAGACCGAATGGGAGGTGCTGGGGGCAAAGATTAAGTACATCAGGAAGGTGAAAGTAGAAAAGTAAGTAGTTAAAATTGTTTAACGAAAACGGAAAAACTTCTCTCTCCTAACTCCTAACTCCTAACTCTTTTGTACCTTTGCACCCGATTATGGATAAGTTCGAGAAGACAAATGCCCAGTTCGAGGCCGCCGTGGGCGAGTGCCGCGACCTGTTTGGCAAGAAGCTACACGATTATGGAGCCTCTTGGCGCATCCTGCGCCCATCGTCGCTCACCGACCAACTCTTTATCAAAGCCAAGCGCATACGCCAGTTGGAGCTGACGGGCACGTCGCTCGTGGGCGAGGGCATTAGGCCCGAGTTTGTGGGGCTTATCAACTATGGCATCGTGGGGCTCATCCAACTGGCAAAGGGCTTTGCCGACACGGTGGACATTGGCCCCGACGAGGCTATGACACTATATGATAAGTACGCGCACGAGGCGCTGGAGCTGATGAAACGCAAGAACCACGACTACGACGAGGCGTGGCGAGGTATGCGCGTGAGCAGCTATACCGACCTGATACTCACCAAGATAGAGCGCGTGAAGGAGATGGAGGACTTGGCCGGGCAGACGCTGGTGAGCGAGGGCATCGATGCCAACTATATGGACATTATCAACTACTCGGTGTTCGCACTGATTAAGTTGCAGAAGTGAGAAAGGTCGTCGTAAACATAGCCCGCCTGCTGCTGGCCGTGGTGTTCATCCTGTCGGGCTTCGTCAAGGCCGTAGATCCATTGGGGTCTCAGTACAAGATAGAAGACTATCTGGAGGCCCTGCATCTGGGCGGCGTGCTGCCGTCAATGGCCACGCTGGCGCTGTCGGTGCTGCAGTCGGGTGTCGAGTTCTGTCTGGGCATCTTCCTGCTGTTCGCCATTCAGCGGCGGCTCACGTCGAGGCTCATCCTCGCCATTCTGGCCGTGATGACGCCTCTGACGCTGTGGCTGGCACTGACCAACCCTATCAGCGACTGCGGGTGCTTTGGCGACGCGGTGGTGTTGACCAACTGGCAGACGTTCTGGAAGAACGTGGTGCTGCTCCTGGCTGCCGTCGTGGTGGTCAGGTGGCCGCACGAGATGTTCCGCTTCGTGAGCGAGTCGAACCAGTGGATCGTCACCAACTATTCGGCCCTGTTCATCCTGGCCGTGTCGACGTGGTGCCTCTACGACCTGCCATTGTTTGACTTCCGCCCCTACCATGTGGGGGCCAACATACAAGAGGGTATGGAGATACCCGAGGGGGCTGAACAGCCCGCCTTCGAAACAACTTTCATACTGGAGAAAGACGGCCAGCGGCGAGAGTTCACGGTGGATGACTATCCCGACTCTACGTGGACGTTCATCGACTCGAAGACCGTGCAGACCCGCGAGGGCTATGTGCCGCCCATACACGACTTCATGCTGACCACCCTCGATGGCGACGATATTACCGACGAGGTGCTGAGCAATCCGGGCTACGTGCTGCTGCTGGTGTCGCCCCATCTGGAGGATGCCGACGACTCGCGGCTCGACCTGATCAACGAGATCTATGAGTATGCCCGCGAGCACGACTATGCCTTCTATGGCCTCACGGCCAGTGGCGAGCAGGCCATGGCGCGGTGGAGCGACCGCACGGGGGCTGAATATCCGTTCTGCCAGGCCGACGAGATCACGCTGAAGACCATCATCAGGAGCAATCCCGGTCTGGTGCTGCTGAAGGGCGGCACCGTCGTTCGCAAGTGGAGCCACAACAACCTGCCGCAGATAGAGGAGACACAGGCCGCGCTGCCCTTGGAGCAGATGGAGATAGGGCAGATGCCCTCCGACTCGGTGCCGCGCAAGATAGCGCTCCTGCTGCTCTGGTTCGTGCTGCCCCTGGCCGTGCTCACCATTGCCGACCGCACCTGGATGTGGACCAAGTGGCTGCGCCGCAAGGCCAGGAAAGCCCCATAAGTCCTATAAGTCCCATAGGCCCTATTAGTCCCATATTATTAACAAAAAAATAAAAGAATTATGAGAAAGAAAATTGTAGCTGGAAACTGGAAGATGAACATGAACCTGCAGGACGGTATCGCCCTGGCAAAGGAGTTGAACG
Source organism: Prevotella sp. (assembly GCA_017478085.1). Classification (GTDB taxonomy): domain Bacteria; phylum Bacteroidota; class Bacteroidia; order Bacteroidales; family Bacteroidaceae; genus Prevotella. The sequence goes on from JAFVEE010000055.1 coordinate 5,620, forward strand.
AGGCCCTGAAGGCCGATAAGCCCAACTGTGGCGTGGTCATCTGCACACCGTTCATTCACCTGGCATCGATTGCCCAGTTCCTCGATCAGGACATCATCGGCCTGGGTGCCGAGAACTGCGCCGACAAGGAGAAGGGTGCCTACACGGGCGAGGTGAGCGCCGAGATGGTGAAGTCTACGGGTGCTCAGTACGTCATTCTGGGCCACTCGGAGCGTCGCGACTACTACAAGGAGACTCCCGAGATCCTGAAGGAGAAGGTGCTGCTGGCACAGAAGCAGGGCCTGAAGGTCATCTTCTGCATTGGCGAGAGCAAGGAAGAGCGCGAGGCCGGCAAGCAGAACGAGGTGGTGAAGGCCGAGCTGGAAGGCAGCGTCTTCAACCTGAGCGAGGAGGACTTCCGCAAGATCGTCATTGCATACGAGCCCATCTGGGCCATCGGTACGGGCCTGACTGCTACGGCCGACCAGGCTGAGGAGATTCACGCCTACATCCGCTCGATCATCGCCGAGAAGTATGGCCAGGCAGTGGCCGACGACACCACCATCCTCTATGGCGGTTCGTGCAAGGCTTCGAACGCTCCCGAGCTGTTCGCCAAGCCCGACATCGACGGTGGCCTCATTGGCGGTGCTTCGCTGAAGTGCGCCGACTTCAAGGGCATTATCGACGCTTGGAAATAAGCGGGCTGAAGCCCTGACGAATAGTGAATAGTGAACAGTGAATAGTGAACAGCGAATAGCGAAAAAAGTTACAAGGTTATGAAGCACAATAGAGAGAAATCCTGTATTTGTTGGATAGTACTCGCGATACTATTCGCTCTTCACTGTTCACTATTCGTCAGCCCCGCTGGGGCGCAGACCTTCACCCAGCGACTGCAGAAGACGGTGCAGGGCGAAGGCAGTGTGACCCTGCATCAGGACAGGACCATCGACGCTCTGGTGAATGGTGTGGCGCAAAGCCCGCCCGCCCCTCAGCCCAAGGTGCAGGAACAGGAGAAGCCGAAGCCCGAAAAACCGAAGGAGGAAAGCCAGGCCAGCAGCGACCGTGCACAGCCCTCGGCCAGCGAGGCTGCCGTTGTAGCGGTCGACTCTACCTATCTGAAGAAGTCGGGCAAGCCCTATAAGATAACGGGCTACCGCGTGCAGGCCTTTGCTGGAGGCAACTCGCGCAAGGACCGTCAGAAGGCCGAGCAGACGGGCAATCAGCTGCGCATGCTCTTCCCCTCCGAGGCCGTCTACACCCACTTCTACTCGCCCCGCTGGATTTGCAGGATGGGAAACTACCGCACCTACGAGGAGGCCCACCAGATGCTGCAGGAGGTGCGCAAGCTGGGATTCAGCTCGGCCACCATCGTCAAAGGAAAAATCACCGTACAATACTAACTGAAGTGTACCCAGAAAACGAACTATTCCGTGAGGGCCTCGATGAGCTGGCCTCACACTACAAGCGCATTCTTGAGCTGTTAGGCGAGGAACCCGACCGCGAGGGACTGCTGAAGACGCCGATGCGCGTGGCCAAGGCCATGCAGGTGCTGACGCGAGGCTACGAGATGGATGCCCACAAGGTGCTCACCGATGCCCTCTTCAAGGAGGACTACTCGCAGATGGTCATTGTGAAGGACATCGACTTCTTCTCGCTCTGCGAGCACCACATGCTGCCCTTCTATGGCAAGGCCCACGTGGCCTATATACCCAACGGCTACATCACCGGCCTGTCGAAGATAGCCCGTGTGGTCGACATCTACAGCCATCGCCTGCAAGTGCAGGAGCGCATGACGCTGCAAATCAAGGAGTGCATCGAGCAGACGCTGCACCCGCTTGGCGTGATGGTGGTGGTTGAAGCCAAGCACATGTGCATGCAGATGCGCGGTGTTGAGAAGCAGAACAGCATCACGACCACCAGCGACTTCAGCGGAGCCTTCAACCAGGCCAAGACGCGCCAGGAGTTCATGAACCTTATTCGCAAAACATAATCTAACGTAAATCATCGAAGAATCATGTACCAGAACGATCGCGGCTCTTACCGCACACAGGAAAGCCTTTTCGCCATGTTCTATCACACTTGCTTCGGCAAGTTGGTCATTCTGGCCGTCGTGTTGGGCGTATTGGCCATCATTGCCCACTTTACGCGCCCGTCGGAGCAGACCATGCGCGAGGAGATGATCGACAACATCAGGCAGTGCATAGAGCGGTCAGATAGTATTCACACCGACTGGATCGACGATGCCGTGGCCAATGTGGGCTACATCTTCACCACTGCCGACTCGGTTATCGACAAGGAACTGCTTAACAACTTCAAGAAATACAACCGGCTGGAGTACTATGACCGCTGGCTCTACTCGTCGATGCACGTCTACAATAACTTCCGCCCTGAGGGCATACGTTGTGGCTTCGGCGTGTTTGGCGTCGTCGTTCCCACCGTCAACTTCAACGACTTGCTGCTCCGCGTAGGCCCGGTTCGCCGCGACTACAACCAGCCGGCCATCCGTAGCTACGGCGAGGATGAGTACTTCGGCACCACGCCCGACCTCATCTTCCACGAGGGCGAGTATGAGTAGGAAGCGTTAGTACTCGTACAGCTTTACGTGCAGAATGCGCCAGCAGTCCATGTCTATGCGGGCATGGCGGCCCTGATGGTCCTGATCGCCGTTGTCGCGACGCACGTAGCTGAACTTTCCATTGGCATCGACTTTGACCTCATCGACAAAGCCGATGCCTATTCTTTTACCCTTGAACCTCGCCTCGTCGGCCTTGTCGCTGTTGCCTTTCTCGGCAAAGCCGTCCTCGCCCAGCTGCCGCTGTTGCTGCTGAGCGGCCTCGGTGTCCTTGGCAAATGCCACCACGATGCCCGTTCCGGCTATCAGGTATTCCTTTTCGCTGAGCCTCACCACGATGCCCCCTGTGGTGGGCCATTGGTCGGCATTGCGGTAGCGGCCGTCCCAGCCCAGGGTGCAGGTATGGCTGCACGTCAGCACCACGTCGCCGTCGTTGACCACGCGCCGCTGGTCTTCCTTGTCGAACAGCAGCCCGTAGGTGTGCCCCTGACCCTGGTGCTTCAGCAGAACGGGCTCCAGTTGGTGCAGCAGGTCGTAGGCCTTCGACAGCTGGTCGGTATATGCCTTCTCGGTCTTGTCGATGGAGAAGGGGCAGAAGCCTATGGCATCATACTCGCCATAGACGTAGAGCGCCTTGGCGGCCGCTTCGTCGTTCAGCCGGCATTCGGGTATGAACAGTGGGTTGTTGTGCAGCTTGTATTGCGCCACCCAGCCCTTGAAGCCCGTGTCGTAGAGGTCGGGTGCCAGCAGGTCGATGCTGGGTGCGCCGCAATGCCAGATGTCTATGAGATGAGCCAGCGGCCCGGCCGACGGGTACTCGCCCGGTTTGCGTCCCCGGCTGTTCATCGCTGCGTTGACGTAGAGCGGCAGGTCGTAGATGGCGCGGGCCTCGCTTGCCAGTTGCTCCACGTAGCGGGCGTAGTGATAGGCCATGAATATCTCGTCGGCAAAGAGGTCGCTGCCGAACACCTGCTGCCACGTATTGCCCTTGGCGACCTGCTTCCCGTCGCCCAGACGCTCGCTCAGCCAGGGGTGCAGCTGCTTCTTGTTGCGCTGCAGAAAGGCGATGAGCTCGCCGGGCACGGCCCCCGCGAACAGCTTGTCGGCCACTGCCGAGTGGTCGCGTGCATCCTCCAGCATGCCAATCTCGTTCTCCACCTGCACCATGAGCACCGTGTTCTCCTGCCCGTCTTTCTCGGCCAGGTGGCGCATCAGTTGCAGGAACGCCCGCTTGTCGGCCTGTAGCACGTTGGCCGAGAAGGCACTGGCAATCTCCAGCGGCTTGCCCGTCCGGGTCATGCTGCGGGGGAATCGCTTCGTGTCTTCCTTGAACCACAGGGGGGCGTAGCAGCTCATCGAGTTCTTCCACGCGCCGAACCACAGCAGCACCACCTTCAGACCGCACTGGCGCGCCTGGTCGATGGTGCGGTCGGTCAGCGTAAAGTCGAACTGTCCCTCGACAGGCTCCAGCAAGTCCCAGCACACGGGCACCAGCACCGTGTTCAGCCCCAGGGCCTTCATGCGAGGCATCACCTCATCTATGTCATCGACGCTCGTGGCGGCCGAGTTGCTCAGCTCGCCCCCCAGCAGCAGCATGGGCTTACCGCCTACGCTTAGCTGCGTGGCCGTGCCTTGCGCCGCCATCTTCACCTGGGCCGTGCCAGCGAGGCACCAAGCCCAACACATCATCACAACAAAAGCCATGCGGAGTCTCGTCATCGTCATCATCAGTTCGTAGTTTTTAGTGATTGATATTCTTGAATTAAAAGAGCCGAACAACCATTCGTTGCTCGGCTCTTCCTTCTTGGTCGGGATTACTGGAGAGGGTCATTGCGAAAAGACAATGAAATACGGGCATTGCGGCAATCTCAGAACCGCAAATTAACACTTTTGCCGTCCGAATTACGTCTGACTTGAAATTTGCACTTCCACCTTTATTCATCGACACTTTGCTAATTTTTAAATTACTATTTTAACTAAGTTTTATTGTTGTATTATGTTGTCTTGTATTGTTTTATTGCCGTTTTGTGAGTTGTAACAGGTCATCGTAGCGTTTTTTCCATTGCTCGATTTCCGCGTCTTTTGACGCAATGATCCGTTCTTTGTCGGCCAGCATTTCGTCTTTCAGCTGAATGATCTCGCTTAAATGGTCAACTCTCTGGGTGAGATCGCTTGTGATGGTGCTGTTTGTGATATTGTTGCTTCCGGTAATCCCGTCTGTCTTTGCCTGGGTAATTTCCCCAGGCTCGAAATCCACAAAGAACTCTATGGGCATCCCAGTCTCTTTCATAAGCCCCCCAAGGAGTTTCAGGGATATGTTGTGCCCGTCATCGAAGAACGGGGCAAGGTTGTATTCGTCCTTGCCGGAGTTCTTGCGCGGGCCCTTGTACTTCATCATCGCCTTGGCCAGCTCAGTATACCCACCCCTGCGTGACCTGAGGTAATCTTGCAGCCTCGTACCAATGTATTTCATCCGTTCAAACGTTAAATGTTGCAAAGAAACATAACTTTAACTAAGTTTGTTTTGTGTAATTACAATTTTTATCATAATTTTGCCCACAAATTTAATCATTTTTTTTAGTAAAACCAAATTTTTTATGAAGAAATTGGACTGTATGGGAATTAGTTCCTATTATGAGGGCCTGCCGCGTGGAGAGAAGGATGGCTTTGTGCGCGACGTGGCAGAAGCCATCGGCCAAAGCACCTCCAATGTGCGTCTGAAGATGAAGAACGGCCGATGGGGAAAGACTGAAGTTCCGGCCATCAATGAGGTCATAGAACGAAGGGAGGGCTGACTATGTGCATGCGAAAGATTGAATTCTACGTGTCGCCAGACGGAAAGGTGAAAGTGGATGAAGAAGGCATCCCCTTCACCAAAGAATACGCTGAAGGCGACAAAGAGCTGACCGAGTATGTTGCCCGGCTGATTAAGAACCAGTACCCGGAGGCATACAATGCACTCGCCCTGGAGTACCGGGCATCGATGCCTAACAAGCCTTTCTTCCAGTTTCTGATTGTGCACCGATTCATCCGGTGCAACTTCGGAAAGTTCGATGGGCTGACATACGACATCGAGGGGGACGTGCTGCACATCGAGGACGTTGCCTGTCCTCTGAAATGGCGCAACGACTGTCCATTGAGAGGTGTCGTTTGTAAGCCCAAGCCCTTCGGCCTTACATCGAGAGAGACAGAAGTGGCCAAGCTATCCAGTTCCGGCAGAGCCTACGACGAGATCTCAGAGGAACTGGGCATATCTCATTCCACCATTAAGAACACCATCCAGAAGATAAAAGAGAAGCTTCATCTTTCATCTTCAAAGGACATCACAAAACTAATGATTGCTACATTATGAATTTACAAATCGGGCAAAGAGTAATTGTGGATGCTGCCGTCACGGGTGACGGTGTGCATCAACATGGAGTCATTGAAGACATCTATGACTTCGCAAGAGCTTCGTTTGTCGATGTTCATTTCGACAAACCGACCCCATGGGGAGAATGGGGTACGACAGTCACAAACCCAGGACTGCTGAGAAAGGAGGATGCGGCATGAGACACATTATCACTATATATATTGAAAACAATGTCATGGCCAAGCAAGAAGTTCCCATATTACCCATTGAATCCTTTATAGTGGAACAGGAAGACACCATGGCAATTATAAAGGCCGCAGCCGAAGCAATGGAAAAGACCCCATTTGCCAAGTGCGCCTCAGTAATCAGAGAATCCCCACAGAAGGACAGATTTGCAAAAGACCCCATGGTAATCCCTAATCCACACTTCGACCCTACAGCACTGAACAAAGAATATTCATGTAAGATGGACAAAGAGACTGTCGAGGTAGCAATTGAGACAGTTGACAATCAAGAAGGAGGGAGGCATGATTACAATTGAACAATACGCCCAGGAGGTGAAGAAGATACGCGATCTTCAAACGCGCTACTTCCAGACGCGCAGCACCATCATACTCGGTGGTGCAAAGAGCCAGGAGAGAAAAGTTGATGATATTACTAACGAAATATTAATAACACTATGAGAGTATACATCAGCGGGAAAATAGGTGAAGATGTTATCAGCGAAGCAACCCTCGACAAGTTTTCAAAGGTCGAACTGCAGCTGAAGCAGCAAGGGCATACAGTGTTTAATCCCACCAAAAGCGGCCTGGGCTGTGTTGCTGACAAACGGGTGAAGAACGCGCGCAAACAGGGCGACTCCACAACCTGGTATAACGAGATATTAAAACTGGACATCGCCAAACTATCGTTCTGCGATGCCATCGTCATGCTGCCAGACTGGGCTTCCAGCCCTGGGGCACTGGCAGAACTGGCGTTTGCTGCAGCTGTAGGGATAAAGACATACCTATGGAGCGAGGTTCATGAATCTATCTGCTATTGTCATCCAACCGTGATAATAAGAAGCATGTTATAATGAGCATGAAGAGGTCAATACCACCAGCAAAAAACAATGTTCACGACTATCCTGGCCGATGTCAGAAGGTCGTTGCAGTATGGCCCAGCGGGAAAGTGGCCGGTTTCTTCGACAGCATCAAGATTGCCGTGGAGAAGTACGGCTTCAGCCGGGACGGAATCACCCGTTGCTGTCGTGGCCGTCAGCGCCTGTGCGGCGGGCTTAACTGGTTCTATGAAAAGGACTACATGCCCATACACTTCAGCGGTGATACGTCAAGCCTGGTTCTTCCTCCTGACAGCATACGCAATCCGGATGGCACATTCAAGAAAGGCCACACCAATATGAAGGGCAAGAAACGGAAGATGACGCCGGAGTACAAGCAGAACCGCCGGGAGAATATGCTTCGGCAGCACCGTCTGGGCCTGTTGCCGCACGATGGTACCAAGAACTTCAAAGCAGTCATTGAGGTGGAGACTGGCACTATGTATCCGAGCATCGGACATGCGGCTCAAGCCACTGGCTACACTCGAGGCGGCATGCAGTTACTACTACAAAAGCCGCACAAGGCCAGCAAGACTGGTTACCATTACTGCTTAAAGTCAATTTACGACAAAATACATAGCAATTATGAACAAGTACGTAGTAACCGGCATCAACAAGCTGTCAGGTGAGCGCGAGGCGGTGACGAAGCCGCACGGGCTCACCAAGGCACGGGAGATGCGCGACAAGCTGGCCGCGCGACAGCACTGCCGCTCGGCCTACAGATGGCTGAAGATAGAACCGGCAGAGAAGGAGGGCAGCCTATGGTGAGCAATAACGAGACTGGGGGGGGTAAAACCGCCACCGTAAAAATGTGTTTTGTAGTTAGGCTGCATCTGCTTACATTTGCAGCCAAGAAATCTTGAAAGCTATGATAAAAGAACATATCATCGAGAAGCTGTATAGCCTGAACATTCAGGATGTGGTGGCCGACTATGTGACCCTGAAGAAAAGCGGGGTCAACTGGAAAGGCCTTTGCCCCTTCCATGACGACAAGAACCCGAGCTTCGTAGTCAGTCCGGCGAAGAACATCTGCCACTGCTTTGTCTGTGGCAAGGGCGGCAATCCCATCACCTTCGTCATGGAGAAGGAGAACTGCAGCTTCCCACAGGCATGCAAGATCCTGGGTGATAAGTATCACATCCAGATTGAGGAGGACGAGAAGCGAGAACCGACCAAAGAAGAGGTGGAACTCCAGCGGAAGAAAGAGAGTGCCTTCGTCATCTATGAGCATGTGCAGCGCCACTTCGTGGAGTGCATCCATGCCGACACGCCGGAAGCCAAGGCCGCCTATAGCTATGCTGTCAACAGGTGGGGGGCTGCAACAGTCGAAGAGATAGGAATCGGCTATGCGCCAAAGGACTGGCAAGACATCATCACCTTTGCCGGACGTGCCGGGCTCAGCATTCCGCTGATGATGGAGCTGCAGCTGATTAGGACCTCAGAGAAAGGCAACGACTACGGCTTCTACAACGACCGCATGACCATCCCCATCCGCGACAAGTTCGGCCGAGTCATCAGCTACACTGCACGGACGATGGACGAACACAAGGAGAAGGGCAGCAAATACATGAATGGTGCAGAAACGTTCTTCTTCAAAAAAGGTGACCACCTCTTCGGCTTAGACATAGCCCAGAAAGAGGGTGCCAAACAGGAGCTTTTCTATGTGGTGGAAGGTGCGCCGGACGTTATCAAGATGCAGCAGATAGGCATTACCAACACCATCGCCGCACTGGGCACCGCCTTCACGAAAGAACAGTTCCAGTTGCTGAAACGCTACCACTGCACGCTCTGTTTCATCCCCGATCAGGACGGCCCTGGCATAGAAGCCGTCAAGAAGAACGGGCGCCTGGCTATGGAAGCCGGCTTCAGGGTGACAGTGAAAGAGATACCGCCCATAGTGGATGAAGACGGCACCGAGCACAAACAGGATGCCGACAGCTACTTCAAACGCAGCGAGGAGGGAGGCAAGAACAGTGCAGAAGCACAGCTGGCCACCCTAACCACAGAGGACTTCGTGATATGGCTGGCCCGACACATTTATAACGAAGACCAGACAGACACCGCCAAGAGCGACAGCATCAAGGAAATCTGCGACACGCTGATCCTGGAACAGGATGAGTTCACACGCAACAGTCTAATCGATGCACTGGGAGAGAAGTACGGCCATAAGTCGCTATGGAAGAATGCCGTCAACGATGCCAAGCGCCGCCGCAACGAGGAAAAGGCCAAGCGCACTTCGCAGAAAAGCGGCATCGACCTTCGGAAATACGGCTTCTTCGAGGAACACAACTGCTACTGGAGCAACGAGGATGGGGGCGAGAAGCAATGGTCGAACTTCAAGATGAAGCCGCTGTTCCACATCATGGGCGTGGATGACTCAAAACGCCTGTATGAAATTACCAATGTGGACGGCACCACGCGCACGCTGGAATTGACGGCCGATGAACTGGTATCATTGCCAAAGTTCATGACCCGCGTGGAGAGTGCCGGCAACTTCATCTGGAAGGTCACCATGCAGGAGCTGAACAAACTGAAGAGCTATCTCTTCGACATTACTGGCACGGCCATACGCATCCGGCAATACGGATGGCAGAAACGAGGCTTCTGGGCCTTTGGCAATGGCTGCATCTACGACAACGACTGGTATCCCGCCGACCACATGGGCATCGTCCACTTGCACGATGCCAACAAGCAGCTCGACAACTACTACCTTCAGGGAGCCAGCGACCTCTATGCAGAGGACACCAGCTATTTTTCTTTTGAGCGCCAGTTCGTCATGCCCGAGGGCCACAGCAGCATATCACTCCGGGACTTCGCCCTG
>JAFVEE010000056.1 GCA_017478085.1 Prevotella sp.
CGTGTGGAGCTTTCGCCTGCCGATGCCCGACCCGAATACGACAACCAGCTTCTGCAGGTGAGGCTGGGCGACTTCAACGACGATCAGTCGGCCCTGTTCGCCTCTCTCCTCTTACCTCTCACCTCTCACCTCTCCCCTCTCACCTCTCACCTCTAACCTCTTATGATTAAAGTAGCAATCGTTATCCTGAACTGGAACGGCGAGGCCATGCTTCGCCAGTACCTGCCCAGCGTGCTGCAATACTCGCGCGACGAGGCCACGGTCTATGTGGCCGACAATGCCTCGACCGACGGCTCCATGGACATGCTTCGCCAGCACTTCCCCGAGTGCAGGCTCATACAGTTGGAGAAGAACTGGGGCTTTGCCGAAGGCTACAACAAGGCGCTGGCGCAGATCGAGGCCGACTACTACCTGTTGCTGAACAGCGACATCGAGGTGACCCACCACTGGCTCACCCCGATGATAGAGTACATGGACACCCACCCGGAGGTGGCGGCCTGCCAGCCCAAGCTGCTCTCTATGGCCGACCACGACAGCTTCGAGTATGCCGGGGCCAGCGGGGGCTTCATTGATCGCTATGGCTATCCCTTCTGCCGGGGCCGCATCTTCGATGTGGTAGAGCGCGACGAAGGCCAGTACGACTATGCCACCGAGGTGCACTGGGCCACTGGTGCCGCCCTCTTCATACGCGCGCGTATATATAAAGAGGTGGGAGGACTGGACGGTCGCTTCTTTGCCCATAACGAGGAGATAGACCTGTGCTGGCGGCTGCGCATTCGCGGGCACCGCATCATGTGCCTGCCAGAGTCGCAGGTGTATCATGTGGGTGGGGGCACGCTGCCCAAGGGCAACCCGATGAAGACCTATCTGAACTTTCGCAACAACCTGACCATGCTCTATAAGTGTCTGCCACTGAAAGAGTTGCGCCGCGTTATGCTGGTGCGCTGGGTGCTCGACTATGTGGCTGCCTGGCAGATGCTGTTGCTGAAGCATAGCATGGGCGACTTCAAGGCCATCTACCGTGCACGCCGGGCCTTCAGCCGTTGGCGTAAGGACTTCGAGGCCGACCGCCGCTCCATACAGGCCAGCCGCGTGGCAACTGCCACGCCCGACCGCCGTCCCTTCCTGCTGCTGTGGCAATACTATGTGAAAGGCAGGAAAACATTCTCAGAACTTCCCTAAATCATCATTGAAATGAAGAAGAATATATGTATCGTAGCGGGCGCACGCCCCAACTTCGTGAAGGTGGCACCCCTGATGCGGGCCATAGCCAAGGCCGATGGTGCCGAGTGCAGGCTGATCTATGCCGGGCGGGCCGATGACCCCACACTGGAGCCTTCGCTCTTCGACGACCTGCAGATGCAGCGTCCCGACGAGTATCTGGGCGTCGACAGCACCAGTCTGAACGAGATAACCAGCCGTGTGATGGCCGAGTTCGATGCCTACTTGGACAGCCACCCCACCGACGTGGTCATCGTGGTCGACGACCTTGCCTCGACCATGGCGGCAGCCATTGTCACCAAGAAGCGCGGCGTGAAGCTGGCCCACCTGGTGGCTGGTACGCGCTCGTTCGACATCACGATGCCTAAGGAGATCAACCGTCTGGTCATCGATGCCCTGAGCGACTATCTCTTCACAGCGGGCGTGAAGAGCAACAGCGTGGCCACCCGCGAGCAGGGCGAGGACTCGCAGACCTATATGGTGGGCAACATCCTGATGGACAACCTGCGCTTCAACCGCGAACGGCTGCGCAGGCCGGCCGTCGGCCTGCCCGATAGCCCCTACCTGGTGCTGACGCTGAACCGCAAGGCGCTGCTGGCCGATACTGGCAGGCTGCAGCCGGTGCTGCAGGCGCTGATGGCTTCCGGCACCCCCATCGTGGCCCCTCTGCGCGGACAGGCCCGCCAGGTGGTGAGCCAGTTGGTGGGGCAGGCCCCGCAGCTGCATCTGGTCGACCCGCTCCCATACTTGGAGTTCGGCTGGCTCACGGCCCACGCCCTGGGCATCGTGACCGACAGCGGCAATGTGGCCGAGGAGGCTACGTTCAACGGCGTGCCCTGCATCACGCTCAACAGCTACACCGAGCACCAGGAAACCGTCACCACCGGCACCAACGAGCTGGTGGGCGGCGACCCGCAGAAGCTGGCCGATGCCCTGGCCCGCCTGTTGCGTGGCGAGTGGAAGCACGGGGCACTGCCGGAGCGGTGGGATGGCCGTTCAGCCGAAAGAATTGTGCAGATTCTGTTGGCGTAGTCAGAAATAATTCATATCTTTGCACGGCAAAAACTACAATGAAACTACATATCTTCAATCCCGAACACGACATTGCACTGGCGGCGAACCTTGAAAACTTCACCGCGCCCCATGCCGGGCGGCAGCTTCGTCACGACCTGGGCTTCCTGCCGTTGCTATGGGCCGGGGCAGGCGACTGCGTCATTGTCGACGATGTTGATGTAGCCCGCAAGGCGGCAGCCCGCTTGTTGCAAAGGGAAAGTGCTTTGCTTTCTCAGGGGAAAAGCCGTGGGTTCCAAGGGCAAATAGTCACACTGAAAGAAGTCGTGGGCAAGGCCGTCGACGGCATTGAACCCTGGGGGTGGGATGCCGCCCTGCGGGCCTACCTGCTGCGCAAGGGGGTAGGGGAGCAACTGCTGCCCACGCCAGGGCAGATAGCCGACACGCGAGCGCTGTCGCACCGAAGGGTGGCGGCGAGCCTGTTGCCCCACCTGCGGGTCGAGGGCACCACGGGCGAGGCTTTTGAATGCCAGTCGGCCATCGAGGTAGGCTGGCTTCTGGAGAGGTATGGGCACCTTGTGCTGAAAGCCCCCTGGTCGTCGAGTGGCCGCGGGCTGCGCTTCCTTGAAACGAGCCGTCCCTACCTGCACGATGGGTGGCTGAAGAACGTGATGGCCGCTCAGGGCAGCGTGATGGCCGAGCCCTATTATCATAAGGTGAAGGACTTCGGCATGGAGTTCCATAGCGACGGGCAGGGTGGCATAGACTATCTGGGGCTGTCGCTCTTCCACACCCAGAACGGAGCCTATACGGGCAACGTCCTGGCCACGGAACGCCGTAAGCGCGAAATGATAAGTGACTGTCTTCCAGTAAGTTTGCTCGATACAGTTCAAACACTCGTTTGCCAGCGCTTAGGCCAGGTGATGGCCCACCGCTACGAAGGCCCCTTCGGCATCGACATGATGGTGGTGGGCACCGGCAGCGACCACTTCCTGCTGCACCCCTGCGTAGAGATTAACCTGCGCCGCACGATGGGCCATGTGGCCCTGAGCCTCGCCCCGAGGGTGAACCCCGCCGAAGACGACGAGGTGGTGCGGGTGATGCGCATTGTTTATGAAGACAATCAGTACAAACTAAAAATACAACGACTATGAAACTAAAACTCATCTTGGCCGCTGCCCTGTTGCCGCTGGCCGCCAGTGCCCAGTACCGTTCGGAGGTGTGGTGCCCCGACCTGGGCGACGGCACCTACAAGAACCCCGTGATCAATGCCGACTATAGCGACCCCGACGTCTGCGTGGGCGAGAGCGGCGAAGACTACTACCTCACGGCCAGTAGTTTCCAGTGCATTCCCGGCCTGCCCGTGCTGCACTCGAAGGACCTGGTGAACTGGGAAATCATCAACTACGCCCTGAAAGAGCTGACCCCCAAGGAGGAGTTCGACCGTCCTTCGCACGGCAATGGCGTGTGGGCTCCCAGCATTCGCTACCATAACGGCGAGTACTACATCTACTGGGGCGACCCCGACTATGGCGTGATGATGGTGAAGACGAAGGATCCTGCCGGAGAGTGGGAGAAGCCCGTGTGCGTGATACCCGGCAAGGGCTACATTGACACCACGCCGCTATGGGACGACGATGGCCGCTGCTACCTGGTGAATGGCTGGGCCAACTCGCGGGCCAAGTTCGCCAGTGTGCTCACCGTCAGGGAGTTGTCGGCCGACGGCACGAAAGCCATCGGCCAGCCCGTCATCGTGTTCGATGGCAATGGCACCGAGAACCGCACGTGCGAAGGGCCCAAGTTCTACAAGCGCGACGGCTGGTACTGGATTATGTGCCCCGCAGGCGGCGTGCCCACGGGCTTCCAGCTGGCCATGCGCAGCAAGAGTCCCTACGGCCCCTACGAGCACAAGATTGTGCTGGCACAGGGCAAGACCAGCGTGAACGGCCCTCACCAGGGTGGCTGGGTGCACACGAAGTATGGCGAAGACTGGTTCCTGCACTTCCAGGACAAGGAGGCCTACGGCCGCGTGGTGCACCTGCAGCCCGTCGACTGGTCGAGTGGCTGGCCCATCATGGGCGTGAAGGGCCAGCCGGTGCTCACGTATAAGAAGCCTAAGTCGTCGTCGACCACCATCGTGAACCCCGTGGAGAGCGACGAGTTCAATGCTCCCGTGATGGGCAAGCAGTGGGAGTGGCACGCCAACTACGACGAGAAGTTCGGCGTACCCACGGCCTTCGGCACCTTCCGCATCTATACCTACAAGCTGTCGGAAGACTGGAAGAACTTCTGGGAGGTGCCCAACCTGCTGCTGCAGAAGACGCCTGCCGACGAGTTTACCGTGACCACCAAGCTGCGCCTCACGTCGAAGGCCGATGGCCAGATGGGTGGCCTGATCATGATGGGCCTCGACTATTCGGCACTGATGCTGAAGCGCGTGGGCCGCGAGTTCCAGCTGGTGCAGGCCACCTGCCTGGCTGCCGACAAGGGCAAGGCCCAGACTGAGACGCTCATCGCCACCCTGAAGCCCACTGCCGAGGACAAGATAGACTACAAGCCCGGTCTGCATGAAGACATCTACCTGCGCCTGCACGTGAACTACGTGGGCGGAACCAATGCCGACGGCAGCTACAAGCACCAGGCACGGGTCAGCTTCGCCTACTCGAAAGACGGCAAGAAGTTCACCGACTGCGGCGCCCCCTTCACCATGCGTCAGGGCAAGTGGATAGGCGCCAAGTTCGGCTACATAGCCGTGGAAACCGACCAGAAGACCGACCGTGGCTGGATAGAGGCCGACTGGATTCGCGTCACCAAGTAGCGCCCTGCGGCCACCCTCATCTACCGCGCGTATTTAGCGCCGTTACAACGGAGGCTTCGTTACATCTCAACGAAGCCTCCGTTGGTTTGCAATGGAGCCTCCGTTGTCTGGCCGCCAAGCCTCCGTTGCGATGTAACGGAGCCTCCGTTTCCGTAAGGTTCTCTTTGTTTTTAGACTTTTTATAATTTTTTCAGTGCCTTATATGCGAAAAAATGTGTAATTTTGTGCGGTTTATGAAGATTAATGAGAAAAAGGACGGTGTGCGTCAGGCTGTGGAGCGCATACTGGACAACTATTTAGAGACAAACAAACATCGCAAAACGCCCGAGCGCTATGCGATTTTGAATGCTGTCTACAGCATTGAAGGCCACTTCACGCTCGACGAGCTGGGGGCCAAGTTGAGTGAGGACTACAGGTTCCCCGTGTCGAGGGCCACGCTCTACAACACGCTCAACCTGTTTCTGGAGCTGCGGCTGGTCATTCGGCATCGCTTCCAGGGTACCACGAAGTACGAGGCATGCTATGAGGGCGACAGCCACTGCCACCAGATATGCACCGTGTGCGGAAAGGTGACCGAGGTGAAGGCCCCGGAGATTACCGAGGCCATCGACCAGTTGCACCTGAAGCGCTTCCGCAAGGATGGCTACACCTTGTATATCTATGGAATATGCTCCACCTGTCAGGGAGCCATCACACGACAGAAGAAAAGTAAACAAAAACAAGAATAGAGTAATGAACAACGGAAAAGTTGACGTTCTGCTGGGACTGCAGTGGGGCGATGAAGGTAAGGGAAAGGTGGTCGACGTGCTGACCCCCAAGTACGATGTGATTGCACGCTTCCAGGGCGGCCCCAACGCCGGACATACCCTGGAGTTCGAAGGGCAGAAGTATGTGCTGCGCAGCATCCCGTCGGGCATCTTCCAGGGTGGTAAGGTGAATATCATAGGCAACGGCGTGGTGCTGGCCCCTGACCTGTTTATGGACGAGGCCAAGGCGCTGGAGGCCAGCGGTCACGAGCTGCGCTCGCGCCTGCATATCTCGAAAAAGGCCCACCTCATCATGCCCACCCACCGCGTGCTCGATGCCGCCTACGAGGCCCAGAAGGGCAAGAACAAGGTGGGCACCACGGGCAAGGGCATCGGTCCCACCTATACCGACAAGGTGAGCCGCGTAGGCCTGCGCGTGGGCGACATCCTGGAGAACTTCCCCGAGAAGTATGCCGCCGCCAAGGCCCGTCACGAGGCCATCCTGCGGTCGCTCGGCTTCGACTACGACATCACTGAGGTCGAGAAGAAGTGGCTGGAGGGCGTGGAGTATCTGCGCCAGTTCCCCATCGTCGACTCGGAGCACGAGATCAACAACGTGCTCAGGAGCGGCAAGAGCGTGCTGTGCGAGGGTGCACAGGGCACGATGCTCGACGTGGACTTCGGCTCTTATCCCTTCGTTACCTCGTCGAACACCATTTGTGCTGGAGCCTGCACGGGTCTCGGCATCGGTCCCAACAAGATTGGCGAGGTCTACGGCATCATGAAGGCCTACTGCACCCGCGTGGGTGCCGGCCCCTTCCCCACGGAGCTGTTCGACGAGACGGGCAAGCGCATTCGCGACCTGGGCCATGAGTATGGTGCCGTGACGGGGCGTGAGCGCCGCTGCGGATGGATAGACCTCGTGGCCCTGCGCTATAGCATTATGGTGAACGGCGTCACCAAGCTCATTATGATGAAGAGCGACGTGCTCGACGGCTTCGACACCATCAAGGCCTGCGTGGCCTACAAGCAGCACGGTCAGCAGATAGACTACTTCCCCTACAACATCGAGGAGGGCATTGAGCCCGTCTACCAGGAGCTGCCCGGCTGGAAGACCGACATGACCCGCTTCACCAGCGAGAGCCAGTTCCCCAAGGAGTTCTGCGACTACATCAAGTTCCTGGAGGAACAGCTCGAGACACCTATCTATATCATCAGCATCGGTCCCGACCGTGAGCAAACCATTGTTCGATAATGGTTTTAGGCACGGAAAAACGCGGATAAACACTGTATGTCATGCTTTACGAGGAGTTGTCCGAAAAGATTATTCTTGCTGCACATGACGTGCACAAGGAACTGGGCTTTGGCTTTTTGGAGGCTGTATATGGAAATGCGTTATATAAGGAACTCAAAAGTCGAGGACTAAAATGCGAATGTCAGAAACACATTGATGTGTATTACAAGGGCGAAGTTGTTGGGCATTATGTGGCAGACATGCTGGTTGAAGACAAAATCATTGTCGAACTAAAGGCTGTTGTCGATTTGCGACCAGAGCACGAATGGCAGTTGCTCAACTATTTGGTAGCGAGCAAAATAGAACTTGGCTTACTGATAAACTTCGGTCATAGAGTAATGGTTAAACGAAAAATAAACACAATAAAGAAGCACTAAAGAACGACGAGGAAAACAGTGTTCTTCAGCGTTTTTCCGTGCCAAAAGAATAAAAATGGCAAATAAACCAAGCATACCCAAGGGAACACGCGACTTCGGCCCCGTAGAGATGGCCAAGCGCAACTATATCTTCAACACCATCCGCTCGGTCTACGAGCTGTATGGCTTCCAGCAGATTGAAACAC
>JAFVEE010000057.1 GCA_017478085.1 Prevotella sp.
CATTGCCGTGATCGGCAATGATGATGGCCTCGTAGTCGTTGGCCTTGGCAGCCTCGATGACCTCACGGACGCAGTTGTCAACAGCCCAGACGGCCTTGGCAATGGCGTTGTAGACACCCGTGTGGCCCACCATGTCGCCATTGGCGAAGTTCACCACGATAAAGTCGTACTGCTGCGTACCTATGGCGGCCACCAGCTTGTCCTTCACCTCATAGGCACTCATCTCGGGCTTCAGGTCGTAGGTAGCCACCTTCGGCGAAGCCACGAGAATGCGATCCTCACCCTGGAACGGAGCCTCGCGGCCACCATTGAAGAAGAAGGTCACGTGGGCATACTTCTCGGTCTCGGCGGTGTGCAGTTGCTTCTTGCCCTGCTGCGAGAGGTACTCGCCCAGCGTGTTCTCCACGTTCTCCTTGGGGAAGAGGATGTGTACGCCCTTGATGTTGGCGTCATACGGCGTCATGCAGGAGTACTGCAGGCCGGGTATGGTCTTCATGCCTGCCTCGGGCATATCCTGCTGCGTGAGGGCGATAGTGAGCTCCTTGGCGCGGTCGTTGCGGAAGTTGATGAAAATGACCACATCGCCCTCCTCGATCGTACCGTTGACCGAGGCGTTGTGGATGGGCTTGATGAACTCGTCGGTCACGCCCTCGTCGTAGCTCTCCTGCATAGCCTGCACCATATCGGTGGCCTGCTTGCCCTCGCCGTTTACCAGCAAGGCATAACCCTGCTGCACGCGCTCCCAGCGCTTGTCGCGGTCCATAGCGTAGAAACGGCCCACGATCGAGGCGATGGCGGCGTCGTTCTCCTGACATACGTCGGTCACCTGCTGTATGAAGCCCTTGCCGCTCTTGGGATCGGTATCGCGACCGTCCATAAAGCAGTGGACAAAGGTCTGGTTCTTCAGCCCGTAGTGACGGCCCACCTCGATGAGCTTGAACAGATGGTCGAGGCTCGAGTGCACGCCACCGTCGCTGCAGAGGCCCATCAGGTGCAGCTTCTTGCCCGTCTCCTTGGCGTAGGTATAGGCGGCCTTCACCTGCGGGTTCTCCACGATAGAGCCGTCCTTGCAGGCACGGTTGATCTTCACCAGATCCTGATAGACAATGCGGCCGGCACCGATGTTCAGGTGGCCCACCTCAGAGTTGCCCATCTGTCCGTCGGGCAGCCCCACGTCCTCGCCGCTGGCCTGCAGCTGCGAGTGGGCCGACGTGGCAGTTAAGTAGTCAAGATACGGAGTAGGCGTGTTGAAGATCACATCGCCCTTGCCATGCTGTCCGATTCCCCATCCGTCGAGAATCATGAGTAATGCTTTTTTTGCCATAATGCTTATATAAAAAAATATGTAACTTGCTTACAAGGCGCAAAATTACACATTTTCAAGCACTTTCGGCTGCAACCGAGCGTTAAACAGGGTTAAAGCCCTGCTGAAATCATACGGGCAGAAATGGGTTATTTGCAAAAAAGGATTACCTTTGCACGCAAAAGAGAAACGAATGAAAAGAATCATACTCATCACTGGCGGGCAGCGGTCGGGCAAGAGCGAACAGGCCGAGCGGCTGGCCCTGCGGCTGAGCACGAACCCCGTCTATGTGGCCACGGCCCACGTGTGGGACGACGAGTTCCGCGAGCGGGTGCGCCGGCACCAGGAGCGGCGCGGGCCCGAATGGACGAACATAGAGGAGGAGCAGCTGCTGAGCCGCCACGACCTGACGGGCCGCGTGGCCGTCATCGACTGCATCACGCTCTGGTGCACCAACTTTTTCTTCCAGCTACAGGATGTGCAGAAGGCCCTCAGCGCAATAAAAGCCGAGTTCGACCGTTTTACCAATCAGGACGCCACGTTTATCTTCGTGACCAACGAGATAGGCTCGGGCGGTGTGAGCACCGACGCCGTGCAACGCCAGTTCACCGACCTGCAGGGCTGGATGAACCAGTACGTGGCCTCGAAGGCCGACGAGGTGATACTCATGGTAAGTGGAATAGCAGTAAAAATCAAATGAGAACATTCAACATACAACGCCCCGACGAGGGCCTGCGCCCCGCCATTCAGGACAAGATAGACAACCTGAACAAGCCGAAGGGCTCACTGGGCCGACTGGAGGAGCTGGCCATGCAGATCTGTATGGTGCAGCAGACGCTCAGTCCCAGTCTGAACCACCCATGCCACCTGCTACTGGGCGGCGACCACGGCATAGAGCGCGAAGGGGTGAGCGTGAGTCCGCGCGAGGTGACGTGGCAGCAGATGATCAACTTCACCCGTGGCGGCGGCGGGGTGAATATGTTCTGCCGACAGCACGGCTTCAAGCTGAGAATCGTCGACGTGGGCGTGGACTACGACCTCTCGCAGGTGCCCGGCATCATCAGTCGCAAGGTGGCCTGGGGCACAGGCAACTTCCGCTACGGGCCGGCGATGACCGAGGAGCAGCAGGACCAGGCCCTACAGGTGGGCATCGACCTCATCAGCGAGTGCCACGCCGAGGGCTGTCAGGTGCTCAGCATCGGCGAGATGGGCATCGGCAACACGTCGCCCAGCAGCATCTGGATGCACCTGCTGTGTAACATTCCCCTCGACGACTGCATCGGTGCCGGGGCAGGGCTGAACGCGAAGGGCATCGAGCATAAGCGACGGGTGCTGCACGAGGCGGTAGAGCTGTTCAGGAGTGCAGGAGTGCAGGAGTTTAGGAGTGCAGACGATAGTTTTGCCGTCTGGGAGGCACTGCGCTACTTCGGCGGCTTCGAGATGATGGCTGCCATCGGGGCAATGCTTCGGGCGGCCGAGCTGGGCATCGTGGTTCTGATAGACGGCTTCATCATGACGGCCTGCGCACTGGCAGCCTGTTCGCTCTATCCCGAAGCCAAAAGCTATATGATCTTCACCCATAGCGGCGACGAGAGCGGGCACCGCCGCATGCTCGATTTCCTCGGGGCCCGCCCTTTGCTCTCATTAGGACTGCGACTGGGCGAGGGAACGGGAGCGCTGTGCGCCTTCCCCATCGTAGACTCGGCCGTCAGAATGATTAACGAAATGAACAACTTCAGCAATGCAAGCATCACTAAATACTTCTAAATGGTACGACCGCGTGTGGGCGGCCTTCATCTTCTTCACCCGACTGCCCTTCTGGCGCGTGTACCAACCGCACAAGGAGGCCTACCAGACGGTGGTGGAGCACTGGCCGCTGGTAGGCTGGCTCACGGGCGGCGTGATGGCGGGCGTGCTCTACGCGGGCAGCCTCTACCTGAGCTACCCCATCGCCGTGCTGCTGGCCATCGTGGCCCGTCTGTTGCTCACGGGGGCACTGCACGAGGACGGCCTGGCCGACTTCTTCGACGGCTTCGGCGGGGGCGGCACCGACCGGCAGCGCATCCTCGACATTATGAAGGACTCGCGCATCGGCACCTACGGCGTGCTCTCGCTGGTGTGCTACTTAGCGTTGCTCTTCTTCGCACTGGCCTCGATGAACCCCGACGATGCCGCCCTCATCATTCTCGTGGCCGACCCCTACGCCAAGATGGTGGCGGGCCAGATTATCCTGATGATGCCCTACGCCCGCAACGAGCAGACGGCCAAGAGCGGCACCGTCTACCGCCGCTTCAGTGCCACTGCCGGCGTCAGCCTTGCGGTGCAGGGACTACTGCCCATGGTGCTCTACCTGGTGTTTTTCAATGAGCGCATCGACTGGCAGATGCTCATCTTCCTGCCCTGCCTCACGATGTACTTCCTCTACCTTTTCATCTGGCGCCGCCTGCGCGGCTACACTGGCGACTGCTGCGGCGCACTCTTCCTGCTGGTAGAGCTTACCGTCTACCTCGTGGCCTCCTACTACCTCAGCTAACCTGCAAGTTTATGCATTTCCCGTTTCGAAAATCAGGACAAAACAAATTCGCAAAATAGAGCGGGAAAAGCCCTCCACAAGACCACACGGCCCGAACGAGCGTGTGGTTTGCTGCCCGTTGCATCGCAATTAAGCCTCAGAGACAACTCAACTAAGCACGTATGATCACTCAAGACACGCTGAATAACAACACGACTAAGCGTCAGCTGCACCGCAATCAACGCTGAATAACATCGCAAAACAGCCTGTCCTATTTCCCCCAGAAAACGTCAAAAATGCAACGTTCTGGCTATCAAGCACATACAAAACGCTCCAAAATTCAAGGATTTCGCCCCGCCCTTCTTTTCCTCACCACGGCGCGATTCTCAGCCTTTTTCACCGAATAATTATTCACTGAGCCATTGCAAGAATATGCTGAGTACGCAGGCCAGCGAGTTCTCGTTGTGTTGCGCGAGTTTATAAAATTCCGACGCTAAATTACGAAAAAAGTCAGTAATAGCAAATATTTCGTTGTAGATTTCTCTCCATTATTTTGCCAGAAAGAAAAATATTCGTAACTTTGCCTGCAATAAACGAAACAAGGATTTGATTATGGGAAAATTCATCAACCCATTTACCGACGTGGGGTTCAAGATTATCTTCGGAGAGGAGTTCTCCAAGCCCCAGTTGATAGATTTCCTTAACGCCCTGCTCACTGGCGAGCGCGTGATAACCAACCTCTCGTTCCTCGATAAGGAGCAGAAGGCGATGTTCGATGGCGACCGTTCGCCAATCTAC
>JAFVEE010000058.1 GCA_017478085.1 Prevotella sp.
CTTCCAGTGTGCCACCGCCACCAGCGACGAGGCGCGCGTGTACAATAATCAGAAGGGCAAGGGGCTCATCTACTGGTGCCCCACGATCAATATGAGCCGCGACCCGCGCTGGGGACGCGACGAGGAGAACTACGGCGAGGATCCCTACCTTACGGGGCGCATTGCCGTGGAGTATGTGAAGGGTATGCAGGGCGATGATCCCAAGTACTACAAGACCATTGCCACGGCCAAGCACTTTGCCGCCAACAACTATGAGAAGGGCCGCCACTCTACGTCATCGGATATGGATGCCCGCAACCTGCGCGAGTACTACCTGCCCGCCTTCGAGATGTGCGTGAAGGAGGCCAACGTGCGCAGCATCATGTCGGCCTACAACGCCCTGAACGGCATTCCCTGCGGTGCCAACCACGAGCTGCTCGTGGACATTCTGCGCACGGAGTGGGGCTTCAACGGCTTCGTGACCAGCGACTGCGGCGCCATTGACAACATCTACCAGAACCACAAGTACGTGAGCACTGCCGCCGAGGCTTCGGGCATTGCCATGCGCAACGGCGAGGACCTGAACTGCGGCAGCACCTTCCAGGACTACTGCAAGGAGGCCATACAGAAGGGCTACCTGACCGAGGCCCAGCTCGACACCGCCCTGGTGCGCGTGCTGGAGAGCCGCTTCTCGGTGGGCGAGTTCGACACAAGAACCCAGGTGAAGTGGCAGCAGACGCCCGACTCGCTGCTGAACTGCCACAAGCACAAGCAGCTGGCGCTGAAGGCTGCCCAGGAGAGCATTGTGCTGCTGAAGAACGAGGCCCCTGCCGAGGGCCAGACGCCCCTGCTGCCGCTGAGAAAAGACCAGACCGTGTGCGTGATAGGCCCCATGGCCCGCACCGTGAGCCTGGGCGGCTACAGCGGTTCGCCCACCGACCTGACCAACCCGCTCGACGGCATTGCCGCGAAGATGGGCGTGAGCGGCAGCGACGGCCGCATAGAGTTTGAGGACTGCGACGGCATGATAAGCGGTGGCGGCAGCAACAACCACCTGGTCAAGGAGGCCAATGGCTCGGGCGGCAACCTGGGCTACATTCACAACAACGACTGGGTGTCGTTCTCCGAGATCAACTTCGGTAGCGGTGTGAGCAAGCTCACCATCAACTCGGGTGCACAGAACTCGCAGCCCACCATTGTGCGCATCTATCTGGACTCGCGCACCAAGTCGACCCCCGACCTGCAGGTGTCGCTGGCCGTCACGGGCAGCTGGAGCACCTATAAGGAGCAGACCTTCGACGTAGATCCCGCCGTGTTCAACGGCAAGCACAAGGTGTTCTTCCAGTTCTACTTCTCGGGCAACACCTACGGTGCCAATATGGACTGGTTCCACTTCTACAATGCCGACGACCCCAACCCGCTGCAGTCGAACGGCCCGCTGTACTACGTGCGTGGCTGCAACGTGAACGATACCAAGGGCAACGAGTATGCCACCGCCAAGCAGTTTGCCGCCAAGGCCGACGTGGTGGTGCTCTGCTTAGGCACCGACCTGGAGACCAGCGACGAGAGCCGCGACCGCTCCAGCCTGAACCTGCCCGGCGGACAGCAGCAGCTCCTGCAGGAGGTCTACAGCGTGAACAAGAACGTGGTGCTGGTCATGCAGACCTGCTCGTCGATGACCATCGGCTGGGCCCAGCAGAACGTGCCCGCCATCGTGGAGGCCTGGTATGGCGGTCAGGCACAGGGCAAGGCCCTGGCCGACGTGCTCTACGGCGACTACAACCCCTCGGGCAAGCTCACCTCTACGTGGTACAGCTCGCTCTCGGTGCTGCCCTCGGGCCTGCAGCAGTACGACATCCGCAAGAACCACTACACCTACATGTACCACAACCGCGAGCCGCTCTACCCCTTCGGCTTCGGCCTGAGCTACACCACCTACGCCTATAGCAACCTGAGCGTCAGCCGTCAGCGCCTGGCCCAGGGCGAGACCATCACCGTGGGCTTCGACGTGACCAACACCGGCGAGCGCGACGGCGACGAGATCGTGCAGCTGTACACCCACGCCCAGAGCCAGATAGAGCGCCCGCTGAAGGAGCTGAAGGGCTTCGACCGCATCGCGCTGAAGGCTGGCGAGACCCGCCATGTGGAGCTGCCCCTGAGCCACGACCAGCTTTGCTACTACAACGCCACGGCCAACACCTTCGACGTGGAGGAGGGCACCGTCGACGTGATGATCGGCGCCAGCTCGGCCGACATTCGCCTGCGCACCACCATCACTACCGAGGGCGCCACCGTGAAGGGCACCTACCTGCACCCCATCGCTTCCGGCGTCACCTCGCCCACTGTCTCCCATCTTCAGCCCTCCACCAAGAACGTCTACGACCTGCAGGGCCACTGCGTGGGCACCACCGACCACTACGACCGGCTGCCCAAGGGCCTGCTGGTGACGGGCAACCACAAGTTCGTGAAATAGCAAGAAAACATATTAATAACTCAAATTACTAATCAAAAAAACAACGTTTATGAAAAAACTGTTTACTTCTACGTTGAAGGCTGCTGCGCTGACAGTGGCACTTCTTTCTGGCGGGTCTGCAGCAGTACAGGCTCAGACGTTCCAGGTGGGCGACCCCGTCACGAGCTTTGTGGCCAACGAAGAATTCGGTATCATCGAGGCTCCTCTGCTGAGCACCGACACCGAGCTGAACAACTGGGCTGCCCCCAGCACCGGCGAGCAGAACCGTCTGGGCGACAAGTGGGACCCCCGCGCCTGGTATGCAGTGTTCGAGATCGAGGCTCCCGCAGCCGGCAAGTATGGCGTTGAGCTGCAGGTGCGCTCTACCACCAACAACTGGCAGGTGGCCTTCTCTACCAGCACCTCGCTCGAAGTGTCGGAGCGTGCCAATGTGGAGACTGCCCCCACGTGGGAGCAGTATGCACGTGCCATCAAGCTCTCGAAGGTGGTTGAGACCATCACCGAGATTCAGCCCGCACAAGGCGACCCCGTAGAGGATCCCGACAACTACGTTCCTGCCATCACCGAGACCACATACGCCTTTGGCGAGGGTGAGTGGGAGACCATCTACACCACCGTCGACCTGGTTGCTGGCCATAACTATGTGACCTTCTGGCTGAGCCGCCATTTCCTCGACGACGACAGCAACATGAAGGCCGCCGATGGCGGCGTGCTGGGCTTCTACGTGAAGAGCCTGAAGGTGCTGCCCACAGAGGCTGCCGCTCCCGCCGAGGTGCTGCAGCAGGCCACGCGCCGCATCTGGATGAAGGACAACTACGGCCAGATGAGCACCGCTGCCAATGCCAGCCTGAACAGCAACTACAACACGCTGCTGGCTGCCGTGGCTGCCGCCAACTACACCGCCAGCACCGCTGCCCTGCAGGCCGACATCGAGGCTACCGACCAGATTGAGTACAACCTGCGTCACGTCACGGGTCAGGTAATCGGTGGCAACAATGCCAACTTCGACCTGCCCTTCTATCACTTCGCCACCGATGGCATCTGCGAGAACGAGCGCGGCTACTATGCCGATGCGCCCGTGATCTTCGAGTACACCAACAACAAGGACCTGGTCTACAAGTTCACCACCACCGAGGCCGGCGTCTACTATCCCCGCTTCTACGTGGCTGCTGCTGCCAACAACCAGTTCCACGTGAACATTCTGGCTGCCGACAGCGTCACCAAGGTGATGAACCAGTGGGACATCGACGGCGGCACGGGTGCCTGGCAGACCTACGAGGACCGCGTGAACAGCACCATCTACAAGTTTGAGGCTGAGGCCGGTGCCACCTACTTCATGACCATGCACATCGACAACTACGTGAACTTCCGTGGCATCACCATCAAGCAGGTGACCCGCGAGCAGCACACCTATGCCGAAACCGAAGAGCTGAGCAACAAGGCCAACGACCTGTATGCTGAGTATGGCAGCGGCATGAAGAACTATATGATTGGTGGCAACCAGGAGCTGCTGAACGCCCTGGCTGAGGCCATCGACGCTTTCACCGAGCTGGCGGAGGACGACGATCCCGAGCTCATCACCGACGTCTACTATCAGTTGCAAGAGGCTATTGCCCAGCTGGAGGTTGCTCCTAAGTACAACGTGCTGCCCTCTACCGAGGAGACCCCGTTCAACCTGAACTGGTACAGCAACATCTCGAACGCCGGCACCAAGCAGGACGGCGGCATCACCCAGATTGACAACCTGCGCTCGAACGGCTGGGTGGAGTACACGATCTACAACACCAAGGACCAGGCCTACAAGATGGACTTCGAGTTTGGTTCGGCCAACAGCGCTGAGCTGACCTTCGTCTGCACCGCCAAGGTGGAATATGAGGGCGAGACGCTGGAGATTGGCGTCACCGAGAGCAACCCGCTGCCCGGCACGGGTGGCTGGCAGAACTTCGAGCCCCAGACCATGAACATTCCCGCACTGCCCGAGGGCATCGTAACGCTGCGCTTCTCTTGCAAGATCGACGCCAGCTATGCCGGTAACCCCCGCCAGTTCGTGCTCACTCCCTTAGAGGGCACCGAGGGCCAGGGCGCACAGGCTGTCGCCAAGGCCTACGAAGACCTGAAGACCCTCTACAGCGACGACAAGTTTGCCGAGCTCTACAGCCAGGCTGAGGCCCTCATTGCCCAGTACAGCGATGCCGACACCTACGAGCAGAACCTCGTGGTGGCCCTGCAGAAGGCCGTCGACAATGCCCGCGACGCTCAGGCCAACGCCCAGACGCTGACCGAGAAGGCCAATGCCTACAAGGCCCTGGAGGCTGCCATTGCCAATATGGCCAACATCAAGACCATTGAGTGGCAGACCATTCCCGCTACCGAGGAGAATCCGTTCGACCTGAAGAAGGGTGCCTTCACCCGCTGGCAGGTTGAGGGCGCTGGCAACATTGGCTACGGCTACCAGGGTGGCAGCGTGGAGTACTGCATCGACGTGACCGAGGCCAGTGGCTACAACATGATTCTTGAGATGGCCAACCCCGCCGAGGGTGCTTCTATCCGCACCACCGTGACGCAGGCTGGCACCGAGATCTACAACGAGGTGAAGGACGTGCCCAACACGGGTAGCTGGAACGACCACCAGGACGTGATCTTCCCGATGGCTCTGCCTCAGGCCAAGGTACGCATCCTGATCTATGGCGAGACCGCTGCCGGCAACTGGGTGGGCAACATCTACAGCATCAAGTTCGAGAAGGCCGACCTCTCGGGCATCAGCGCCATCGCCGCCGACCAGGCTCAGCAGGGCATCTACACGCTGCAGGGTGTGCGCGTCAGCGCTGCCACCAAGGGCCTCTACATCATCAACGGCAAGAAGATGGTGGTGAAGTAAGGCCTGCAAAGCTTAGTAAGTTAGTAAGTGGTTTTTATATTTCTCAAGTAAAGGAAAGGAGCGGCTGCAGCGGCAGTCGCTCCTTTCTGACTCTTTTTCCCCTTTCTCTCTCTTCTTTTACACCCGCTGCTCGCGATATTCCGAAGGGGTGAGTCCCGTTTGCTTCTTGAAGCACTTGCCGAAGTAGCGGGGGTCGCTGAAGCCCACGGAGTAGGCTATCTGCGAGAAGGGCTCGCTCGACTTGGCCACCATCTCCTCGGCGTGCTGAATGCGAATGTGGCGCAACAGCTCCACGGGGCTCATGCCCACCAGCGTCTTCACCTTGTTGTAGAACACCGTGCGGCCCAGGCAGAGGGCCGAGGCCAGGTCTTCTATTCTCAGGTCGGGGTTCGAGAGGTTGTTCTCTATGTAGTCTATCAGTTGTTCCATAAGCTGCTTGTCGGCATCCACGATGTTGGTGGGCCGCAGGCGCAGCGTCTGGCCTTCCTCAGGGTTAGGAGGCAGGGGTGATGAGCTGGGAGCTTCTTCATCAGCAGGGCTGCTCTTCACTTCTGGCTCCTCATTCCTCACCGCATTGATGCTGGCCAGATAGCTCTGTTGCAGCAGTCGCTGGTTCTGGATGATGTTCTGCATGCGCTGCTTCAGGTAGGTGGCCGAGAAGGGCTTGGTGATGTAGTCGTTCACACCGGCACGCAGGCCCTCCAGTCGGTCGTCCATCGAAGCCTTGGCCGAGAGGATCACGATGGGAATGTGCGAGATGGTCTGGTCGGCCTTGATGCGGTGCACCATCTCCAGGCCGTCCATCTCGGGCATCATCACGTCGGTCAGTATGAAGTCGGGCTGCTCCGTCTGTGCCTTCTCCAGACCCTCGCGGCCATTGCTGGCCTCGGTCACCTGGTAGTCGCTCTGCAAGATGCTCACCAGGAACTGCCGCAGGTCGTCGTTGTCCTCGACGATGAGCAGGCGGACAGCCTCTCCCCCAGCCCCTCCCGCGGGGGGGAGGGGAGTGATTACTTCTGCTGCGGAAGGGTTGTCCTGAGTGTAATTACTCCCCTCCCCCCCGCGGGAGGGGTCGGGGGTGAGGCTACTGATGTACGTATGGTGCTCCTTCTGGTAGGTCAGCATCTTGTTCACCAGCTCCAGCATGCGGTGGGCGTTGCGCTCCACCATCTCTAAGTGTTTGCGGGCCGTTTCGGTCAGCCCTCCGGCCTGCAGCACCTGCGTCACGGGGCCGCCTATCAGCGTGAGGGGCGTGCGCAGCTTGTGGCTCACGTCGGTGAAGAACTGCGTCTTCATCTCGTTCAGCTTGCGCTCCATCGAGTTGCGCGTGTGCAGCCGGTATATCCAGATGGCCACGCCAATGACCATAAGGCCCAGCAGGGCGTAGAGCAGCTTGGCCCACCACGACTCCCAGAACGTGGGGTGGGCGTAGACGTAGAGCGTGCTCACATTGTCTACCCACGTGCCGTAGTTGTTGGTAGAGCGCACCAGCAGCTTGTGGTGGCCTGCCGGCATGTTGCTGAAGGTGATGGAGTGCTCGGCCCCCAGCTCGTTCCACTCGTGGTCGGTGCCTGCCAGCTTGTAGGCGTAGCGAATCATGTAGTTGTCCTGGTAGTCCAGCGCGGCGAAGTAGATGGTCAGGTTGCGCTGGTCGGCATCCAGCTCCAGCGCGTCGCCTTGCAGCATGCGGCGTGTGTCGCGCTCGCCGTGTATCTGTATGCCAGTGAACACCAGTGGCGGCACGAACCTGTCCTCTTGCAGCTGCTGAGGCTGGAAGCAGATGAAGCCGTCGGTCGTGGCCAGGGCCACCTGCCCCGTCTGGGGGTTGAAGGCCGGCTTGGCCTCGGTCAGCTCCGTGTGCTCGCCTATGTGGCTGGGGCCGAAGCGCCACAGCTGGTGGGTGGTGTGCTCGAACATGTTGATGCTGTTCTCGCGTCCCGCCCACAGGTTGTGCCCGTTGTCTTGCAGCAGGGCCAGAATGGTGCCCTGGTTGCTGGTCAGCCGCTCCACGTTGTGCAGCTGCAGGCGGTCGCTCAGCAGCTCGTTGGCCCCTACCACCTGCACGCCGCCGCCCACGGTGGCAATGAACACGCTGTCGCGTTCGGTCACGTAGGCCTGCATCACGTCGCTGGTCAGCAGCGAGGTGCTGTCGCCCGGCACGTGCTTGTGGGCATAGAAGCGAATGCTGGCAGGGTCGGTGAAGCGCTCGGAGAAGGTGACCAGCCCGTTAGAGGCCGACACGATGATCACGCCGTCGCGCGTCTCAGTGATGCGGCGCACCTTGTGGTAGTCGCTGATGGGGTAGTTCTTCAGCTGCTCGGGGGCCGTGGCAAAGGTCTCGCCATCGTCTTCGAGCAGGCAGATGCCCCGCTCGAAGGTGCCCACCCAGATGCGCCCCTGCAGGTCCTGGTGCACGTCGTACACCTGGTTGCTGGGCAGCTGCCCCGGTGCGGTGGTGTAGTGGCTCAGCCGCCCGTCGGCATCCAGCCGGTACAGGCCGTCGCCCTTGGTGCCTATCCAGATGCGCTGCTCCTTGTCCTGGTACAGGCAGTAGATATGGGTGGAAAAGCGTGTAGGCGACGAGCTGATGCGCCCATTGGGGGCCAGATAGCCCTGCAGCTGCCCCTGGGGCGTGTAGATGGCCAGCACACCGGCCAGTGTGCCCGCCCAGATGCGGCCCTCGCGGTCGAACATCAGGCTGCGCACCTCCTGCATATTGTCTACATGCGTAATGTTGCGGCGGCCAAAGCTCACCATGGCCAGGTTGTGCTCGCCCGAGAACCACAGGTTGCCCTGGGCATCGAAGAACCATCGCTCTACGAAGGGCTGCGTGACGCTGGTGCGCAGCGGACAGCTGCGGAAGCCCCCCAGCTGCTCGTCGTAGTAGCCAAAGAAGCCCTGGCTGGTGGCCGCCCAGAGCGTGTGGTAGCGGTCTTCGTGGAAGAAGGTGTGCGAGCTCTGCTTCAGCAGGGGCATCGCGGTCTCCACGCTCAGCAGCTCGGTGGAGCCGTCGGCCAGGCCCACGCGCAGAATGTCGCCCCCGTTGGTGCCCATCCACAGCTGTCCCCGGCTGTCGGCATAGAGCGACTGCGTGTGGCTCAGCACGCCCATGGTCTCGGGCAGTGCTATCAGCCTGCCGCTGCGCTGCTGCGTGTCGTAGGTGTAGAAGCCCGCATTGGTGGCCGCTATCAGCCAGCGGTCGCCACCGCTTATGAGCGCGCCCAGCTGCGTCACCGCCTGCGGCACGTCGAGCCTGCGCTGCCGTCCCGTGGCCGCGACGGTCTCGCTGATCTCACCCTGGGCAGTGGCCATGTAGAGATGCTGCCCCATTTGCAGCACGTGGCGGTAGGGGCGGTCGCTGCGATAGGAGCCGTCGGTGCTCACCACGCCCTGGTCGGTGATCAGGCACTCGCGGCCCTCGCTGTCCTCGTGCACCCAGAAAATCTCGTGGGCCCCGCCCAGCCGTTCGTCGCCGGGGGCGTACAGCTGCAGCGCGTCGTCGGTCTCGTAGCGGCTGTCGTCTACGCGCACGGCAGGGCCGCCCTCCTCGCTGTTCAGCAGCCACGTGTGGCCATTGGCCAGGGGAATGACGCGGTTGGTGTGGAAGGCGATGCCGAACTTACGGTCGATGCGGCTCGTTATGTCGGCATACTGACCCGTGCGGCGGTCGAAGAGGTAGGCGTTCATATCGTAGGTCACGCACCACACGTTGCCCGTGCTGCTGGCCTCTATGCTCAGCATGCGGCGCGTCGACAGCACCCGCTGCTGTCCCGACGGCGAGTCGGTCAGGGCGGTGAAGCGGTAACCGTCGTAGCAGGTCAGTCCGTTCCACGTCGAGAACCACACCAGCTGGTCGGGTGTCTGCTGCAGGCTGGTCACCACGTTCGAAGCCAGACCGTCGCGCAGGTTGAAGTTCTTCACGCTGCAATATGGCTGCGCCACGGCCCATAGTGGCAGCAGCGCAGCGGCGAGTATAGTAAGTAGTTTCCTTTGCATAGTGTCGTTAGTTTTCCATTTCTACGCTGCAAAGATACAAAATAATACGAAACTTTTTCTTGTTTTTTGTGTATTTTCTGCGCAAAATAGCCTCCGTTGGGTGATTACTGGCATAAAAAGTCAAATTATTCACATCCTGAACAACCATTTTTTGTACCTTTGCCGCATATTTATAATTACTAACTGATTATGAAGAAGAAAGTTTTGTCATTGCTCTTGCTCCTGTGCTGTGCCGGCGTGTTTGCACAGAAGGAGAAGACACCCGCCTTCCCCGGCGCTGAAGGGTTTGGCCGCTACGTGACGGGAGGCCGTGGCGGCAAGGTGTACCACGTGACCAACCTCAACGACTCTGGCACCGGCTCGCTGCGCTGGGCCAACCAGCAGGCCGGGCCACGCACCATCGTGTTCGACGTGAGCGGCACCATCCACCTGAAGTCGGCCCTGAAGTTCTCGCCCAACACCACCGTGGCTGGCCAGTCGGCACCCGGCGACGGCATCTGCCTGGCCGACTACCCCGTGACCATCGGGTCGAACGTCATCGTGCGCTATATGCGCTTCCGACTGGGCAACCGCTACGTGGCCAACCACGAGGGCGACGGCCTGGGCTCGCTCGACGAGAACAACATCATCGTTGACCACTGCTCCGTGAGCTGGAGCATCGACGAGTGCCTCTCCATTTACGGCGGCAAGAACCTCACGGCCCAGTGGTGCATCGTGTCGCAGAGCCTGGTGAACAGCGGCCACACGAAGGGTGCCCACGGCTACGGCGGCAACTGGGGCGGCTCTGGGGCCTCGTTCCACCACAACCTCATTGCCCACCACACCTCGCGCACGCCCCGACTGGGCCCCCGGCAGGGCACGCAGACCGACGAGCGCATGGACATGCGCAACAACGTGATCTATAACTACGGCGGCAACGGCTGCTATGGCGGCGAGGGCATGAACGTGAACATCGTGAACAACTACTACAAGCCCGGCCCCGGCTCGCCCACGGGCACCAAGGGCATGCGCATAGCCGGCGTAGGCATTCGCACCACCGACTATTGCAAGAACAGCGACGGCTCGTGGAATGGCTGGTACCCCATGTGGCACGTCTGGGGAAAGTACTACGTCACGGGCAACGTGAACCCCACCTACAGCCAGGTGACAAGCGACAACTGGACCTACGGCATGTACAACCAGATCGATAACTCGAAGAACGACAACACCTACACCCAGACCACGAAGGACACGATGCGCCTGCAGGAGCCCATTGCCTTCGTCAGCGTGACCACCCACACCGCCGAGCAGGCCTACGAGCAGGTGCTGAAGTATGCCGGTGCCTCGCTGCATCGCGACCAGCTCGACGAGATCATCGTGAGCGACACCCGCAACAAGAAGGCCACCTACACGGGCAGCGGCAACGGCAGCGGCTTCATCAACTCGCAGAACGACGTGAAGGCGGGCATCAGCGGCGACGATAGTCCCTGGCCTGCGCTCGCACAGACCGAAGCGCCTGCCGACAGCGATGGCGACGGCATGCCCGACACGTGGGAGACCGAGCACGGACTGAACCCTGCCGACGGCACTGATGGCAACATTCGCGATGAAGAGGGCTACACCCAGCTGGAGCGCTACCTGAACGCACTGGTGGCCGACATCACCGCTGCCCAGAACGAGGGCGGCACCGCCGAGGGCTACACCGAGCAGGCCACCGAGGAGGACCTGACGGGCGCACAGACCATACCCACCACGGCACTCGACCTCGACAAGGCCGAGATCACCACCGACCCCAGCGGCAAGAAGGCTGCCAAGGTGCTCAGCAACTCGTTCGACAGCTTCAGCCACAACGACCAGGCCGTGTTCCTGCTCAACTGCAAGGAGGCCGGCATCTACACCTTCACCTATCAGGCTGCCACCACGCGCAACGACTTCAAGCTGAGCTTCAGCATAGCCAACAACCAGACCATGCAGACGGAGTTCAGCAAGACGCAGACCATTGCCAACACGGGGGCCTGGCAGACGTATCGCAACTACTCGTTCGATGCCGAGCTGACCGAGGGCATCAAGCGCCTCACCATGACGTGGCTGAGCAGCAACGGTCAGTACACGGGCAACGTGAAGAACATCGCCGTGAGTCTGAAGCAGGGTTCGGGCATCAAGGATGTCAGGATGGCCTTCCCCAACGGCAGCCAGCGTCCCGTCTACAACCTGCAGGGCCAGCGCGTCGACCGCATCAATGCCCGCCCCGGCATCTACATCCAGAACGGCCGCAAGGTCGTGGTCAGGTAAGGGCTACTTGGACAAGTGCTACCTGCTCAGCGCCCCCCAGCGGCTTACGGACTGCACGCGGTAGGTGTTCTTCTTGTTGTAGGCGAAGCGGCAGTCGGTGGTGAACTTCTTGTCCTTGCCGTTGATGGTGACCACATAGCCAGCGGCACCGGCTACCGGCTGCCACGTGAGGTACTTGCCTGCCGTGCCCACCACGGGAGCCTCGCACTGCCGGGCCACCTGGCGGGGCTGCCACTGGTCGCTGCCCTGCAGCACATTGTCAACGGTGTAGAGGGCGGCCTCGTCGGCGGTGATCACGGCCTTCGACGTGCACCACACCGTGTCCTTCTGCTCGTTCTGCACCCAGTAGCGCGAGCAGCGCTGGCTCAGGTCAAGGGCGTGGCCCAGCCAGTCGGTGGTGCCGTACTCGGCAAACATGGTGGGCAGACCGCCCATGTGGTTGCGCCAGCCTTCGGGGTAGATGGTCACCTCGGCCTTGGTGTTGATGAAGGCCACCTTGGGCTGGGCGTGCCAGGGGCGGCCCAGGAACACCTGCGTCTCGATGGCATCGCCGGGGGCAGTGATCACGTTGTCGCGGAACACATAGCCCCACTCGGTGTCGGGGTGGTGGTTGGGGGCCACGATGTAGCCGCCCTTCTTGCGTGTAATGTATAGGGTGTCGCGGTCGAAGAACACGTTGCCCTGGCCATAGATGAAGTCAACGGCCCCCTCTATGAAGCAGTCGACGGCATAGTTGCGCAGGTTGGGCGCACGGAAGGGCGTGAGCCACGTGTCCTGGAACGACAGCAGACCGCAGCGGCTCAGCACCACGCGGTCGTTCTGGGTGAAGAGGGCCAGCGCCTGCGGGCCGTCTTTCTGCTCGTGGCCGTGGGAGTTCACGAGGTTGATGCCCTCGAAGAACAGGTCGGTGGCACCAGCCGTGACGGTGGCACCCTCGTCGACCTTCACGCCGTTGGGGCCCCCGCACAGGCGGTCGCAGCTGATCTGCGTCTTCTGGCGCCCCTCGCCTATGAGGCTGAGGAAGGGCTTCGACTGGGGAATGTCGACGTGCTCCTTGTAGACCCCCTCCTTGATGAAGATGCGCCACGGCTCGGTGCGGCCCTCGGGGGCAGCGTCGATGGCGGCCTGCACGGTGAGGTAGTCGCCCGTGCCGTCCTGGGCCACTACGGCGTGGAACACTTGGCCGCCCTTGTTGCTGTTCTTGGCGGCGGTAGCTGTAGCGCTGGTGGCGGTGGCCGCCATCAGCATGGCTGTGAAGAGTAAGCTATGTTTCATTGTCATAATAGTGAGTAGCACATTTTTGTGCAAAGGTACTCATAATAGCCGCCACGCGGGGGTATTATCGTACCAAATATGGCGAAAAAATAGTTTTTTGCTGCTTTTTCGCGCCATTCCGACTAAATTTTCACCCCGCTGTTTGCTTTTTTCTATGTACCTTTGCCAGCAAAACCAACAACGAACGTGTATGAAACGAACAAACTACCTGATGAGACTGGCCGTGATAATCCTGGCCATTTGCTGCTCACCCGTCCTCAACGCCGAGAACTACCCCTATCGCAGTGACTACCTGTGGCTCACCGTGCCCGACCACGCCGACTGGCTCTACAAGCCCGGCGAGAAGGCCAGGGTCGAGGTGACCCTCTGCCGCTACGGCATTCCGCAGAACGTGGAGGTGAGCTACGAGATAGGCCCCGACATGCTGCCCGCCACCAGCACGGGCCGGGTGATGCTGAAGAACGGCCGCGCCGTCATCGACATGGGCACGCTGAGGCAGCCGGGCTTCCTGGATCTGCGGCTGAAGGCCAAGGTGGCCGACAAGACCTACGAGCACCACGTGAAGGTGGGCTTCTCGCCCGAACAGCTGAAGCCCTACACGCAGAACCCCGCCGACTTCGATGCCTTCTGGAAGAAGAACCTGGAGGAGGCCCGCAAGACGCCCCTGGCCGTGGAGTGCAAGAAGGTAGATAAATACTCGACCAACGACGTAGACTGCTACCTGCTGAAGCTGCACACCGACCGCCGCCACAGCATCTACGCCTACCTGACGAAGCCCAAGCTCTCCACTCAAAAGTACCCCGTCGTGCTCTGTCCTCCCGGTGCCGGCATCAAGACCATCAAGGAGCCCATGCGCAACCATTACTATGCCAAGAACGGCTTCATCCGTATGGAGATGGAGATTCACGGCCTGAACCCCGAGATGACCGAGGAGCAGTTCCGTGAGATCTCGGCCACCTTCTCGGGCGAGAACGGCTATCTGGGCAACGGCCTTGACAATCGCGACAACTACTATATGAAGCACGTCTACCTGGCCTGCGTGCGTGCCCTGGACTACCTGTGCTCGCTGCCCGAGTGGGACGGGCAGAACCTTTTCGTGCAGGGTGGCAGTCAGGGCGGCGCCCTCTCGCTCATTGCGGCGGGCCTCGACGAGCGCGTCACGGCCTGCGTGGCCAACCACCCCGCGCTGAGCGACATGGCGGGCTATGCCGAGCAGGGCCGCACGGGCGGCTACCCCCACTTCGTGCGCGACAACCAGATGCTGACGAAGGAGAAGATACAGACGCTGCAGTACTACGACGTGGTGAACTTTGCCCGTCGCATCAAGTGTCCCGTCTACATGACGTGGGGCTACAACGACAACGTCTGTCCGCCCACCACCAGCTACATCGTGTGGAACCTCATCACCGCCCCGAAGGAGCCGCTCATCACCCCCATCAACGAGCACTGGACCACCGACGACACCAACTACTCCCAGATGCTCTGGCTGAAGAACCACGTGAAGTAGTAAGTACCCCCCCTCTTGTTATTCAGCTTAGGCTACGCCGCAATCTAAGCTGAATTGCATCATAATATAGCCTGAATTGCATCTCAATCCAGGCTATATTGCATTTCAATTCAGGCTCTATTGCTAAACGATTTACTGATAAATCTATCACTTTTTTACGGATTCTCGATTATTATGTATATCTTTGCAAGCAAATATAAAGTTTCTGCGTTATGAATAAGAAATTAAAGATAGCGTGTTTGATTGCTGTTGGAGCATACGTAGGCTGTTCTATGTTGCCACACCATACCGAGTTTGATGATAAAAGTACGTTGGAGGATGTGATGGAAATGCGAATCCCTGATTACCAAATAAAGAGATATGTAGCAGATCCAATTATTGACTGTCATGGTGATTTCTGCGATAAAATCGAAATTGAGTTCAACAACATTCCTTCGGAATCTTTTATTGACAGCGTAAACAAAAAAGTAAAAGTCGATAAAAACAAAGTACCAAAGAGATGGCTAAGGCACGGTGAGCACAATTATCATTTCCAAGCATCCTATGGAGATGGAGAACGAACGCCTAAATGCAGGAAAGGACAGCATGACTGGTTTATCCGGTTGGATTTTTCAGACGATTCAAGAGAAGCTGTCATAGAATATGGCTATTGGTAATAATTCAGACTATCGGCGCATAGTGCGCAGGCGTTTCAACGGTTACTGAGGCTTGTGGTGAGCCGGGAGTGCGTGGGAATGACCTGCGCATCTATATTATTAAGGACAAATAAAATTCGGATTATGAAAGCAACAACATTTATCGGACAAGTCATAATATGTCTGAAGAAGAAATCGCAAGAGAAGCTGAAAGAATTCGTAAACAGGAAAACAACAAATAAAGCGAGAGATAATGGATTTGAAATCGTTAGAAAAGCTTGTCATCAGGGAATATGACAGCCGTAGTCTGAAAAGTAGAGTACGTTACAATGAATTGAGCAAGGTTGTTCACTTCTTAATAGGCAAGTATGGAAACGGCCTTGACTGCATGTCAAAAGGCAAGGACACGTTAAAACATGAATATGAACTTGCAACAGGAAAGAAATTGAATGACGCAGCCAGTAGCGCTTTTAATGAACTTTTCAATCAGTTACATACGCATGTAGATGAATCCATGCATGTTTCCTCCTCTTTATAGTTTCGTTAACTACGCCGCCACGCCCAACTCGTAAAGATGCTCGGGGGCGATGTCAATGCTGCCGTCGAGCCAGCAAACCGTCCAACCGTCAAGGGCGAAGCGGTCGAACACGGCCTTGTCGCGCAGCGGGGCAAAGAGTGTGTACTTCTCGATAAGCGGCAGGCAGTCAAAGATGCGCTCGCTGCCATCGTTGAAGGTCAGATGCAGCCGGTAGTTGTCGAGTGCGCGGGCGGCTGTGACCCATTTGAGTTCGTTCGTCTGTTCCATACGCTAATCCAGTGGGTTGATTTTTACCAGAGTTTCACCTTTCTCCATGCGCTCCCAGTTGGCCATCAGTTCGTCTTTGTGTTGGTCGAGCCACTCGAAGACGAGATGCAGGGCGCGGCGTGGCATCTGCCCCGTCACCTGGCCCGTCTGTATGTCGATGGTGGCACGGAACTCGTTGTAGCGCACGTGGAAATGCGGCGGATTATGGTCGGGCAGATACATCGTGATGACGATTCCGTAGAAGTGGCAAATCTCTGGCATAATAGTCGTTGTTTATTGTTTATGGTTGCAAAATTACAAAGAATTTCCGAGATTCATTCCACTTTTGCAGAAAAAGTACAAAAACGAAGAGCGGGAACC
>JAFVEE010000059.1 GCA_017478085.1 Prevotella sp.
GGCCGCCGAGTCACGGGCCAGCCGCAGAAGGGCATCTATGTGAAGAACGGAAAGAAGTTTGTAATCAAATAATCTCAGGAGGACAGCATTATGACACAGCATATCGACAAAAAGCAATACGAGAAGCCTTCGATGAAGGTAGTTCTGTTACAGTCACAGGCCAAACTGCTCGCCGGCTCAGACCAGCCGCTCGGCGGCCCCTGGCCCGGCGGCAATCCGTGGTAAGACTCCCGTCTCACAATGGGGCCAGTCCCCATTGTGAGATTCCGCCACGAGGCGGAAGCGCAGAATCGGCGAAGGAATAAATCCGCCACGAGGCGGAAGCGCAGAATCGGCGAAGGAACAAATCCGCCACGAGGCGGAAGCGCAGAATCAGCGAAGGAATAAATCCGCCACGCGGCGGAAACGCAGAATCAGCAAAGGAGCAAATCCGCCACAAGGCGGAAGAAATCATATCTAATTTCTAACCATTTAAATTCAACAAGACTATGAGTAATTTTCTCAGACCAAACAAATCGAAACTGAAGAACGCCCAGCACTTTGCGTTCATCGAGGCATTCCTCACGGCCATCGGGCAGGTGCACTTCACGGCCGCGAAGATCACGACGCTCGTCACGTCGCTCACCGAAGCCTTCCGCGACGAGGACCGCTGGTACATGATCTCGCGCAAGAGCGAACTCATCGCCCAGCGCGACGAGGCCGACCGCCAGCGCGACAGCCTCTACGGCAGGCTCCACCAACTCGTCAGGGCCTGGGCCGGCAGCGGCATCGCTCCGCTCGACGCGCCGGCCACGAGAGTGAAGAAGGTGTTCGACCTCTACAAGGTCAGGACCTCGGCGCAGATCGACGAGGAGACGGGCCAACTGGACAACCTGATCGCCGACCTCTCGACGGAGGCCATGCAGGCCGACCTGACCGCGCTCGGCGCCACGGAACTCTTCACCCAACTGACGGCTGCCCAGCGGCAGGTGAAGTCGATCCGCCTCGACGAGGGCACGGAGCAGAGCGAGAAGGTGGTGGGCGCCCTGGCCTCGGCCCGTAAGGAGTGCGACCGGCTCTACGACGAACTGACCTACCTCATCGAGGCCTTCTCGCTGACGGTGGACGATCCCGCGCAGTACGACGGCTTCATCAAGCAGTGGAACGGCACGCTGAAGATCTATCAGGACATGCTCGACCGCAAGCAGAATTCATCCAGCGGCTCGGGCTCAGGTTCCGGCGGCTCTTCATCGGGCGGCTCTTCATCGGGCGGCTCGGGCTCTGATTCCGGTTCAGGCTCCGACAGCGGCGGCGGATCAGGTTCCGGCGACGGAGGTTCTTCCGACGGCGGCTCGGGCGATTCCGGCTCGGGCGACGGCGGAGGCTCGCAGGACGGCGATGGCGGCGGCTCGGGTTCGGGAGATTCAGGCTCGGGAGATTCCGGCTCGGGCGACGGCGATCCCGTGCCCTCGGGCGATGACAGCCCCGGAGCGGACAATCTCGGCGACTGAACAACACCAGCGACTACACAGGGGGTCAGGAACGATGTGTAGTCATTTATTTGTCGTAGGCGTGGACGGGGTAGTCGGTGGTGAAGTGCAGGCCGCGGCACTCCTTGCGCTCCAGGGCCCAGCGGGTGATGAGGTAGCCCACGTTGATCATGTTGCGCAGTTCGCAGATGTCCTTCGAGGCCTTCACGCGCTTGAAGAGGCGCTCGGTCTCCTCGTAGAGCATGTCGAGGCGGTCCCAGGCGCGGTGCAGGCGCAGGTCCGAGCGCACGATGCCCACGTAGTTCGACATGATCTGGTTCACCTCCTTCACGCTCTGGGTGATGAGCACCTTCTCCTCGTTGGTCATCGTGCCCTCGTCGTTCCACTCGGGCACCGTCTCGTTGAAGTCGTAGAGGTCGGCATGTGCCAGCGAGTCCCTGGCAGCCGTATCGGCATAGACCACGGCCTCGATGAGCGAGTTGGAGGCCAGTCGGTTGCCGCCGTGGAGCCCCGTGCAGGAGCACTCGCCGAGGGCGTAGAGGCGCTCGATCGAGGTCTGGCCGTTGAGGTCGACCTTGATGCCGCCGCACATGTAGTGGGCCGCGGGGCGGACGGGGATATAGTCGGTGGTGATGTCGATGCCGATGGAGAGGCACTTCTGGTAGATGTTGGGGAAG
Organism: Prevotella sp.; assembly: GCA_017478085.1. Lineage (GTDB taxonomy): Bacteria > Bacteroidota > Bacteroidia > Bacteroidales > Bacteroidaceae > Prevotella. The sequence goes on from JAFVEE010000059.1 coordinate 2,147, forward strand.
TGGCGGCGCGTCTCGGCGGGGTCCTTGTGGGTGACGTCGAGGCACACGTGGTCCAGGCCGTGGATCTTCATCTCCTTGTCGATGGCGCGGGCCACGATGTCGCGCGGCGCCAGCGAGAGGCGCTCGTCGTACTTCTCCATGAAGGTCTCGCCGCTGGGCAGTTTCAGGATGCCGCCGTAGCCGCGCATGGCCTCGGTGATGAGGTAGGCGGGGTGCGTCTCGTTGGGGTTATGTAGCACCGTGGGGTGGAACTGCACGAACTCCATGTCCTGCACAATGCCCTTGGCGCGATAGACCATAGCGATGCCGTCGCCCGTGGCGATGACGGGGTTTGAGGTGGTCTGGTAGACGGCTCCGCAGCCGCCGGTGCACATCACCGTGACCTTGGCCAGGTAGGTGTCAACCTTCTCCGTGTCGGGATTCAGCACGTAGGCCCCGTAGCACTAGATGTGGGGCGAGCGGCGCGTCACCCTCACGCCCATGTGGTGCTGGGTGATGATATCCACGGCGAAGTGGTGCTCCTTGACCTCGATGTCGGGGCAGGCCCGCACGGCAGCCATCAGTCCACGCTGTATCTCGGCCCCCGTATCGTCGGCATGGTGCAGGATGCGGAACTCCGAGTGGCCGCCCTCGCGGTGCAGGTCGAAGGTGCCGTCCTGCTTACGGTCGAACTGCACGCCCCACTGCACCAGTTCGCGAATCTGCTCCGGGGCGTTCCTTACCACCTGCTCCACGGCTGCGGGGTCGCTGATGTAGTCGCCCGCAATCATCGTGTCTTCGATGTGCTTCTCGAAGTTGTCTACTGCCAGGTTGGTCACGCTGGCCACGCCACCCTGGGCAAACGAGGTGTTGGCCTCGTCGAGGCTGGTCTTGCAGATGATGCACACCTTGCCCTTCCGGGCGCGTGCCACCTTCAGGGCGTAGCTCATACCGGCCACGCCTGCTCCTATAATCAGAAAGTCGTACTTGTAAACCATTGTTTTAAGTCATTATTATGGTGCAAAGGTAATAAATAATTCATAATTGATGATTCATTATTCATAATTATTTGTTAAATTTGCCCCTGAAATGAAAAAATATGCCTTTTTATTGCTCGCATTTCTCCTGAATGCACCCCTCTGGGCGCAGATGGAGGATACCGAGCCAGCCGATTCGATAGAGAGCGATACGCTCATGGTAGACACCCTGGCAGCCGATCTGCCGTGGCCGCAGAACGTGCAGCAGCAGTTGGGGCGCCTGGCGAGCGACAGCCCGCTGCTACAGACGTCGCAGCTGGGACTGCTGGTGTGGGACCTCACGGCCGATTCGGCCCTCTTTGCCCACAACGCCCGGCAGACCATGCGCCCGGCCTCGACCATGAAGCTCGTGACGGCCATCTCGGCCCTGCACCATCTGGGTCGGGGCTACCAGTTTCGCACCTCTTTATATAGGAAAGGCCGGCTGGACGGGCGCACCTTTACGGGCGACCTGACGCTGGTGGGGGGAATGGATCCCGCGTTCGACATTACCGACCTGCGCGACTTTGCCTACTATGTTCACCATCTGGGCATCGATACCCTGCAGGGGCGCATCGTGGCCGACCTCTCGATGAAGGACACGCTGAAGTGGGGCGAGGGCTGGTGCTGGGACGATGACAACTACACGCTGTCGCCACTGCTGGTGGGCAAGAAGGCCAACGTGCCGGAGCGCTTCGTCGCCGAGCTGGCGCGCAGTGGGGTGGTGGTGGCCGATGTGAGCCTGGCGCGGGGCTATCTGGCCAGCGATGCCCAGCTGGTGGCCACCTGCGAGCATAGCCTCGACGTGGTACTGCAGAAAATGATGAAGGAAAGCGACAACCTCTATGCCGAGGCGGTGTTCTATAATCTGGCGGCCAGCTATGGCAGCCGTCCGGCCCGTGCCATCTATGCCCGCACGCTCATCAAGCAGCTGGTGAACCACCTGGGGCTGCGGGGCGACGACTATCGCTTTGCCGATGGCAGCGGCCTGTCGCTCTACGACTACGTGTCGCCCGAGCTTATGGTGGCTCTGCTGCGCTATGCCTGGCAGCAGCCCGTCATCTACGAGCACCTGTTGCCCTCGCTGCCCATTGCGGGTGAAGACGGCACGCTGAAGAAACGCATGAAGAAGACGGCTGCACAGGGCAATGTGCAGGCAAAGACGGGCACGGTGACGGGCATCTCGTCGCTGGCGGGCTATTGCACCGCTGCCAACGGCCATCGCCTTTGCTTCTGCATCATCAATCAGGGCGTTATGCACGGTCGCGATGGCCGCAACTTCCAGGATCGCGTCTGCGTGGCGCTGTGCCAGTAAGAGAACATTTGGTCAAGAAAACAACTTGAACAACAAAGGACAACAGTCATTCAAAGTTGTCCCCTGTTGTTCAAGTTGTCTTTTATAGGTTCATTTAGAGTAGCTTCGTAAGCGTTTCAGCCTCCGGGCCCTCGCAGCAGATGAGCTGGGAAGCGGGCTTGTAGCCGAAGTCTACGAAGCGGAACAGCTGCACGGCGGCAAACTGGCGGTCTTGCGACACGGCGGCCTCCAGGCGGTACTGGCCCACGGGCGTGGCGGCGGGCTTGCCCTTGGCTTGCAGCTCGGCGGCTATCTTGTCGAGGGGCTGGGCCAGCAGGCGCTCCATGCGCTCACCCTCGTTGGGGGCGTACTCCAGCGTATTCACCTCCAGCTTGCTCTGTGAGGGAGCGTAGAGGGCCTTGGTTCCAAACAATGATTTCTTGATCTCGATATGCGGGTTCTGGGAGAGGGCGGCTGCCATCTCCAGATTCTTAAAATTTGCCATAATGTTTTTTCGTTTTTTACTAATTTCTATTTTCTGTTTTTGTTCTCTCTTGGAAAATAGAAATAGCTAACGAAGAATGCGCCTCAGCGCAATGATGTAGTAAAAGCGCGAGGCGACAAAGCGGATGGGGGCCGTCTCGGTGCGGGCCCTTCCGCCAAACAGGCGTTTAAGAGGTTGATGATAGTGATAGCGCAGGACGCCGGGCTGCTTGCCTGATGTGCGCTCCTGCTTGGCCCCTTGCGATGGCAATAGTCTGCTGGGCCGTGTGTTGCAAACGCGATAGCTCTGCCGGGCATCGGTCAGGATGGCCCCCTGCTGCTGCCGCTGGTCGTACTGCTGCCACAGTGTCTCGCGGTCGGCCTTCGGCAGGGTAGGCCGGTGGTCGGCTTCGTGACCAGCTTCGTGTCTTCCTTGGCATCCGCTCAGCAGTGTCAGGGAAGCCACGAAGAGGCATAGCCACAAGTACTTCAGGTATCGCATTTGTTGTTGCTGCATCATAAGCAGGTGCAAAAGTACAAAGAATATCTGACACTCACAAAGATTTGTCAGAAAAACTTGCCACGTTCCTCGTTGGCGGCATAAATTGCCATTAACAGCAATTTCGTTATATAGTAAGAATAACTACACTCCCTGCAGCTCGCGGATCACCTCATCGGCAATGTAACGATCGCTGAAGGTGTATAGCAAGGTGGAGGGATCGTGCAGTCGCTTGTTGGTATTCGAAATATAGAACAAGTCGAGGGCCCTCTCTGGCGATATGTCCAGCCGTTTCGCCAGCAGCATCACGATTCGGCCTATCTTGTTCCACATTAGCAGGTCACTCAGCATGGCTATTTCAGTTTTGATGATTTCACAAACTTCAAGTATTTATCTACGACAGCCTGCTTCAACAAGCAAATCTGATTGTTGGGCTGATGCTTCGACAGTTGTCTACGATGAAGTGAAGCCATTCACGGTCGTAATGTTCAAAGTGCTTGTAGCGGTATTTGCTAATGGCAGAATCGAAGTCGAAAGCATACTCATTAATGATGCCTGTGGCATCCATTAGGTATCGACTTTTTATCTCGGCCCATAAGCGTGCCTGACTGCGGATGTCGGTCACGTAGAACCCTTCGCCGAAGTCCAGGTCTTTGCGTCCTATGCTGACAAGTGGACTCTGGATTTCCATAGTGCTTCCGTGATACACTTTCCTCATGGCTTAATGTGTTTTTTTTGCCTCCCAGATGTCAAGAGCGCCAAGTACGTATTCGGTCACGTGTTCGCGGCTCTGGGTATGCAGTCCTTCGTAGCACTTCAGAATGAAGTTTTCCATCAAGCCTACGTGCTTCATTCGTTCGTACATTTCCCATGTAGAGACATTCCGTTTACGGGCGGCAGCCTCTACGCATGAGGCGGCGAATATCATCTGGCTCTCTTTCTGTTCCCAAGCCTTGCTTCGTCTTGTTCGTGTTATTTCTTTTGCCATCTCTGTCTGTTTGGTATTGATGTAGGCTGCAAAGTTACATATTTTCTTTTAAAAATGCCAATGTTTTTATGAAATATCCGCAAACATAAGTGAAAGTTCTGCTGGGGAAGCGGGCTTGTAGCCGAAGTCGATGAGCAAGAGTTTATTCAACGAACTCAAAAGGAATGTCTATCTTGTCTCGTTTGGGAAGATCATAGCGGTCATTTAAGAATTGTCTCAGGGTATCGAGCGTTTTGTCGAACAAAAATGCTGTATCCGAGATGGACAAAACTGGAACAACGAAGGACAACCTTTTTCTTTTGATTGCCATCGTTGTTCCAGTAGGGAAGGGGATTCCCATCTGTCTAGTTTTGGAGGAGAATCTCATAGGCAGCTTTCCGATAGTCTTTCTTCTGTAAAGAACTTGCAGCAGGCGGGGATGCTATAACGGTGCAGTCTTTCACGTTCCACGAAATGCAATTCAGGGCACCACCCTTGCGCACGGCTTCCAGTGCAGGTATGCCGATGGTTTCACACTCAGGAAACACTGCGCTGATTTGCTCTATAGCCTGCTCATCCTCTTCCGTACCCAGTTGTGGCACCATTATCAGTCGTTCCGTTTGCAGGAAATTAATGTATGCCCAACTGCGTTGATGCTTCCTTCGAGATTTGTAGTGCAGATGAATCACGTCGAACTTCTTCGCCAGTCTTTTCTCTATTTCTTTCGCCAGTTTCGGGTCGAAGTCTTCGTAGTTGGTCATCAGCACGCGACCATTACCCGCAAAGTGTACTATTCCATCGCTGTGACCATACATTTCCTCTCTGTCCCAAGGCAGAAACAGAATGTCGCATTTCAACTTTTCATGCAGAATCCTTTCTATCTCAGCCCTGCTCTTGTCTTTGTTCTCGGTGAATATCTTTTCCGTCATCACGATGGTATCACCACATTTCACCACATTGCCGCCATCCATCACCAAGTCCATTTCTGTCATACTGTAGTTCATTTCAGAACAAATTAGATAGCCGTCACAAGCCAGATATTTCTTGTAGCGACTATTATTTCTCAGATAGTCAGGCTCAAACCTGTATGCCACGAAATAGTGTTCTTCAATCTGGATCGGCATATAGTCGCGGGCCCAGATGTAGTTCGGGTATTTCAGCAACCCGTGCCTTATGTCCCTTTCCGAAAGCGCTGCATGTATGCTTGACCACAGTTTCGGGCACTCATCCTTCAAATAGGGAGAGAAGTAGATATTGTTGGTATGGTTGTCGGTAATCATAAGCTTGTTACTTCCACGGGTTTGCTGAATAGTTTTTTAGTCCCACTATCGAAATTCCGTTTACATAGAAACGATACGGCGATTCTTTATACTCGCCTTTCACATGATAGCGTTCTCTTGATAAGATTTCACCGCTGTAAATTCCATTTGCTTTCTTCTCAATAAATGGATAGATTGTGTTAGGAAGCAGTGCTTCGTCATCAAAAAGTTCCCAAAGGCATTTCTCTGGTCCTAAGATAGCCTCGGCAGAATCTAAAGGAATGACACTTCGAATGAGTATTCCACCATAGAATCCTTCTTTCTCGTTGCTGTTAAATGTAATGTCTACGCCACGATGCATAAACCAACGGCCAGCATTCTCGGTACGTTTGTAAGTTATGGTGTCTTTATGTTGGGCATTGCAGAAATAGAATTCTATTTCTATCAATCGGAAAATGCGTCCGTTCTTTACGATATGAAATTCTTTCAATAGTTTCTCTGCAACGCTTTTGAAAGTGGCTTCAATCTCGTCTTCCGATGAACGAGCATTTAATTTGGATAAAAGGAACTTTAAGTCTTCCATGCTAACATTATAATTGTGAATAATTATCAGGGGCTAAAGTATAAAAAGGTTTTCGTTTTTCCAAATTTTCGGCCAACATTTTTCGTGGATACTTCAAATTGCCCTTCAGAAATAGTGCTTAGACCGTAAAAAATGTAAGCTGTTGGAATGGAGGCCCCGTTGCGTTGTAATGGAGGCTCGATTGCGGTGAAATGGAGGCTCCGTTGCAAGACAACGAAGGCCCCGTTGCGGTGTAACGGAGCCTTCGTTATGGATGAGGGGGAGGGTGGGGGCCTACTTGATGATGATCTTCTGGCCGTTCTGAATGGCGATGCCACGGCGGGGGTGCGCCGTGAGGCGCTGGCCGTTCAGGTTGTAGAGCGGGCCTGCGGCAGGAGCGGCGGCGGGGCTGACGGCCACGATGCCGTCGGTGCCCTCAGCCGTGGCTGCATTGCTGTAGACCGACTCGCCCTGGTTGTAGACGGCGGTGACGCGATAGACATCGCCTGCCTTGCCCTCGGCATCGGTATAGGTGGGCTGCGACACCAGGGTCGTGTTCACGCGCGTACCATTCTTATATATGTTATAGCCGAAGAGCATCAGCCCCGTCTGGGCGGCCAGTGTGTCGGGGGCGAAGGTCACATCGTCGACGAGCAGGGCCCAGCCGTCATCGGTAGAAGTCACCTTGCGCAGGGCAAAGTACTTCGTGCCCTGCGGCAGGGCATATTCGAACTGCTTCCACTGGTTGTTGACAACGGTGCGGGGCGATTGGTCGAGGGCCATAAAATTGGTGGTCTCGATGCCCGTGGTCGAGATGTAGAACTGGAACTGCTCGGGGAATGAGCCAGAGCCAATGGCGTGGGCGTAGAACGACACCACCTGCTGATTGCCCGACAGCTCGGGCGACACCAGCCAGTCGTCGCTGTTGTCGAGTGCGGCAACAAACGAGGCCAGGCACTTTTCGCCCGTGCGGGGGTACCAGCCCTGGGTCTCCAGTCCCTTTGCGCCCGTCTCGCGGTTCTCCACCTGCGAGGCGTTCCATACCATGTACGACATAATATCGCTGTTGCCGGGGAACTTCCAGCCATCGATGGCGTAGGTGAGCCGGTGGTCCAGGTCGTAGAGCGTCCAGTCGCCGAAGTTGGTGCGCTGGAAGTCGGTGTACTGCTCGAAGCTGTCGGTCACCACTCCGTCCTCGGTGCGCGGTGCGGCGGGCGTGCCCCAGTTCAGGGCAATGGCCTCGCCCTGCGTGGCAGCCGAGAGACCCGTGGGCTCAGGATAGCGCGGCAGCTTCACGCTGATGGTCTGCTCCTCAGAGCGGTTGTTGCCTAAAGCTTCGTCGGCGGCATAGACCACCTCGGCATAGAGCTGGCTTTCGGCCAGCATGTCGATGGTGGCTTGCAGCTGCACCATAATGGCCTGCGACTGGCCTGCCGCTACGGCGGTACCCATGCTGCTGCCCGCCTTCACGCCGTTGGCATAGACCTCGACGGTGTACTGGCCCGTGGCCACGTCGTCGGTGCCCAGGTTGCTCACGGTGGCCGTCATGTAGCGTGTCTCGCCCGCCTTCAGGTTGCGGGGCAGGGAAGCAATCTCGACGCTCAGGTCGTGCTGGCGCTGGTCGATGATGGTCACGTTGTCTAAATAGACCAGGTCGACGCTGGTGCCCATCGTCACCTCGAAGCCCACCTGCACGTAGTCGTGGCCACTGCAGCCCGTGAGTGGCACGGTGGCCCTGATGTAGCGGCCCTTCTGCGATTCGTCGTCCAGGGGAATGGTGGTGAGCGTCTCGAAGTCGCCCCCTTCCTTGGCCACCTTGACGGTGAGCGGCTGTGCCAGGGCGTAGGGATAGTAATAATAGAAGTTGAGCACGGGCGTCACGGCATCCTTCATCGAGATGTTGCCCGTATGGGCCATGGCCGTCTCGCTGCTGCCCAGAATAGAGTTGACGACCAGCATGCCGCCATCGCCGTCTTGCGTATAGCGCGAGTCTTCCATCACGGTCCAGCGGGCCTGTGCCGACCTGATGTCGGTGCGCCAGTAGTGGCTCAGCATGCCTCCGGCAAACGACTCGGCGTAGGGCAGCGTGTTCTGGCCGCCGATGATCTGCGGGTTCGACGAGGTCCAGCCGCCCTGCACGCCCTGTGCCGACACGGGGCGCACGTAGTACTGCATGAGTCCCTGACCGTCGATGACGTACTGCACCAGAACGTTGTAGCCCATATCCTCATACTGTTTGCGCATCGCCTCCTCGGCCTGCTTCAGGAAGTCGGTGCCGACCTCGTCCTCATAGCTGCAGGCGGTGATGCCCGTGGTCTGTGGCGAGCTTTGGTGGTAGCGGCGCACGTCGTAGGTGATACCCTCGGTGTCCAGATAGCCGCCGTGGGCCCCCACCGTGGGTGCATCCCAGGTCAGTCGGGCGCGGTGCGTGTCCTGGTTGTACTCGAAGCGCAGGTTCTCGATGGCTCCCGGCGTGTCCTTGCCCACGTAGACGGTGGCCTGGCTGACGACGCCCTCGCCGTAGCCGTTGGCGGCCACGATGCTGTAGGTGTGCGAGCCTGTGGTCACCTCGGTGTCGGTGAAGCTGAGCTGCTGGCCCAGGCCGGGGGCATCGAAGGTCTTCACCTGGCGGCTGTCGCGATAGACGATAGCCTGCGAGAGCTCGCTGAGCCCGCGCCCGTCGATGGTGCGGGTGGGCGTGGTGAAGCTGATGGCCGTCTGCAGTGCTCCCTGTGCACCGGGCGCGACGCTGAGGCCGCTCACGGCTGCCGGCACGTTCTGGTTGTAGGTCTCTTGCAGTACCACGTTGTGCAGGTAGAACGTGTTCGACTGCGGGTCGGTGGTGGTCATCAGGTGGAAGCCCACGTAGGCGGCACCCGTGGCAGGCACGGTGAAGATGGTGCTGAACTGGCGGGCTGCGGTATTGCTGATGGTGGTCTTGCTGAAGATGGTGGTGGTCATAGCCTCGGCAGTGGCCTGCTTGCCCAAGGCCACGAGCAGTTGCTCGCCACCGTCGAAGTCGATGCTGGCCGTGAAGGTGAGGCGGTAGGTCTTCTGAGCATCGAGCTGTACGGCGGGCGTGATGAGCCAGTCGTCGGCCTGATAGTCACGCACGCAGCGCACGGCCCCGAAGCTGTCGTCATACTGCCAGGTGTTGCCATCTTTGTTCTGGTCGATCACCTTGTAGCCGTTGAACTGGGCCGATGTGCTGAAGTCGTGGTTCAGCAGCTTTGCGGCTCCGGGCGGGTCGGGCAGGTCGTTGGGGTCGGTAGGCTGGTCGTCGTCGCCCGGCTTGGGGTCTACGGGCCCTGACGTGCCCTTCACCTGCGCCTGCGTGGCATTGAGCACCTGGCCCGTGGGATAGTTGGTGCCCGATGGCGCGGTGGCGGCCAGGAAGGCCACTACGCGCAGGTGCTCCACCTGCCAGGCGGGGTCGAGGGTGGCCGTCGTGGCGTAGCTGAAGCTGGTGCCGTCGGCACTCCAGTTGGGCAGCGTGCCGCGCTGGCCGGTGACGAACTCGCGCAGAATGTTGTCGTGCTGCTTCTTGTTGGCATCGCCGGCCTGGGGGGCCTGTGCCGTCACCTCGTCCTCTACCAGGTAGATGTGGAGCGTGGCACGGGGATAGTCCTGCTGCACCGTGGCCAGGCTCTGGCCCGTGATGCTGATGGAGAGCGTGCTGCCGTCGACGGTCGAGGAGGCTTGCAGCTGCACGGGGGCAGGCTGCTGGGCCTCATAGTCGAACACGGCCCGAACCACATCGTCGCCCAGACCGCCAATGGTGAAGGCGGGCGTCGAGAAGGCATCGAACTGCGTGCGGTCGAGCATCACAAAGGGGTTGCCCGTCACGCCATAGCGCGTCATGGCGCTGCTGGCGCTGAGGGTGAACTCGTCGTCGGCATAGCCCACGTGGTGCGACACCCACACCACGTCGCTACGCTGGCTGACTACGGCCTCCAACCGCTCGTCGACCGGAGGACAGTTGACGCACGGCAGCGAGGTGAAGTGCTCCAGCAGCACCGTGCGCTGGAAACTGGTCTGGGCATGCACTGGCATGACCATGCTGCACAGCGATAGCAGGAGCAGCCTGAGAAGGGGTAGTAGATTCTTTTTCATAAACGTTTTTTTATTCAGCTTTGTGTAAGTTTTTGCAAAGTTACGCATTTTTATTCAATGCCATCAAGAATCTGACCAAAAAAAATTAAAAACCGTACGAAAAAAGTGGTTTTACGTAGAAAAATTGTATCTTTGCAGTTCGTTAGTTTAAAGGAAAGAGATTGAAAATGGGAAAGATTATTGCATTAGCCAACCAAAAAGGTGGCGTGGGCAAGACAACTACGACCATCAACCTGGCCGCATCGCTCGCCACGATGGAGAAAACGGTGCTTGTGGTAGATGCCGACCCGCAGGCCAACGCCTCGAGCGGACTGGGCGTGGACATTCAGGAGGTAGACTGCTCGCTCTATGAGTGCATTGCCAAGAAGGCCGATGTGCGCGATGCCATCTACACAACCGATATAGACGGTCTGGACATCATTCCGAGCCACATAGACCTGGTGGGTGCCGAGATCGAGATGCTGAACCTGGACAACCGCGAGCGGGTGGTGAAGCAACTGCTGGACCCCATTCGCGACGAGTACGACTACATACTGATAGACTGTTCGCCCTCGCTGGGCCTGATCACGGTGAACTCGCTGACGGCTGCCGACTCGGTGATCATACCCGTGCAGTGTGAGTACTTCGCCCTGGAGGGCATCTCGAAGCTGCTGAACACCATCAAGATCATCAAGTCGAAGCTGAACCCCAGGCTCGAGATCGAGGGCTTCCTGCTCACCATGTACGACTCGCGCCTGCGTCTGGCCAATCAGATCTACGACGAGGTGAAGCGCCACTTCCAGGAGCTGGTGTTCAAGACCGTGATTCAGCGCAACGTGAAGCTGGGCGAGGCTCCCAGTCACGGTCTGCCCGTCATCCTCTACGATGCCGACTCTATCGGGTCGAAAAACCACCTCGCACTGGCTAAGGAGATCATTAACAAGAACAAGTAATGGCAGTACATAAGAAATACGCTAAGGGCTCGGCCGTGCTGGGCCGTGGCCTTGACGACATAGGGAGCGGTCGCGGACTGGACGCCCTGATCGACACGAGCGAGGTGAAGACCCAGGGCTCGTCGAACCTGAACGAGATTCCCATAGAGCAGATTGAGCCGAACCCCGACCAGCCGCGCCGCGAGTTCGACGCAACGGCCATGCAGGAGCTGGCCACCAGCATACAGAACATGGGCATCATTGCCCCCATCACCCTGCGGCAGGTGGCCCCAGACCGCTACCAGATCATAGCCGGTGAGCGCCGCTGGCGGGACTCGCAGATGGCCGGGCTGACGAGCATTCCGGCCTACATTCGCACCGTGGAAGACGAGAACGTGATGGAGCTGGCGCTGGTAGAGAACATTCAGCGCGAAGACCTAAACGCCATCGAGATTGCACTGGCCTACGAACATCTGGCCGAGACCACCGGCATGACGCAGGAGAAGATCAGCGAGCGCGTGGGCAAGAGCCGCACCGCCGTGACCAACTATATGCGCCTGCTGAAGCTGCCCGCACAGATACAGATGGCCCTGAAGAACCATGAGATCGACATGGGCCACGCCCGCGCCCTGCTGTCGCTCGACTCGCCGTCGATGCAGCTGAAGCTCTTCGGCGAGGTGAAGAAGAACCAGTACTCCGTGCGCAAGGTGGAGGAGATGGTGCAGATGCTGAAGAATGGCGAGGACGTACAGACGGCCAAGAAGAAAATCAGCTCGAAAGCGCAGCTGCCCGACGAGTTCAATGTGCTGAAGAAACGCCTCTCGGACTTGTTCCAGACCAAGGTCACGATGACCTGTTCGCCACAGGGCAAGGGCAAGATCAGCATTCCCTTTGCCAACGAGGAGGAGCTGGAACGGATTATGAACGCGATAGACGGGAATAGGAGTTGACGACGGCACACCTTATTAATAATATGCGCGCGCGAAGCTGGGCCGTGGCCATCCTGCTGCTTTGGGGAGTAGTGGCCATGAAAGCCCAGACGGTGGCAACCGACTCGATAGTGGCTGCCATCGACTCGATTTATGCGGAGATGCAGGACGACTCGCTCTTCCAGGCTGCCGACTCGCTGGCCGCCGAGCTGCCAGTGGTAGTCCAGAAGCAGGAGAAAACGAGCACCGCACGCGACTGGAGCACCTGGCGCCCCGACCCGCAGCGGGCCCTCTGGCTGGCACTGGTCATACCGGGTGGAGGCCAGATCTACAACCGCAAGTACTGGAAACTGCCCATCGTCTATGGCGGCTTCATAGGCTGCATCTACGCCATGTCGTGGAACAATATGATGTATCACGACTACCAGCAGGCCTATCTCGACATTATGGACGACGACCCCGGCACGGCCAGCTACAACAAGTTCCTGCACCTGGGGCGTACCATCAACAGCTCGAACGAGGAACGCTACAAGAGCCTCTTCAAGAGCCGTAAGGACAAGTACCGCCGGTGGCGCGACCTGAGCTTCTTTGTGATGGTGGGCGTCTACGCCATCTCGGTGATCGATGCGTATGTAGATGCGGAGCTGTCGGACTTCGACATCTCGAAAGACCTGAGCCTGAAGGTGCGCCCCACCGTGATAGGCAACGGACTGTCAAACAACCCGCTGTATGCCACGTCGGTAGGCGTGAACTGCAGCCTGAACTTTTAAAACGAAACCCAGAAAAAGAGAATGAACAAGAAAATACTGCTCATAGCTGCAATGCTCCTGTCGGGCCTCTGCTCGATGCAGGCCCAGATAGAAGTGGACGATGAAGAAGACGAGGACGACGTAGAGCTGATGGAAGGCGATGACGACGAGGAGGATGAAGAGACTGACGAGGTGACCATCATAGACCAGGAGGGAAATGAGGAGGAGTTCGAGTTTCCCGAGGCCATGGACTACGACCTGGACAGTCTGCTGAACCTGTACCACTCGAAGACCTACCTGACCCCCGACGATGACTGCCGGATGACCGACGAGAACCCGGTCTTTTCGAAGGAGGTCTACATAGACCGTCTGCGCCGCATGCCTACCATCATGGAGATGCCCTACAACGAGGTGGTCGAGAAGTTCATTGAGCGCTACACGGGCCGCCTGCGCCATTCGGTGAGCTTCATGCTGGGTGCGGCCAACTTCTACATGCCGCTGTTCGAGGAGGCCCTCGAGGCCTATCAGCTGCCATTGGAACTGAAGTACCTGCCCGTCATCGAGTCGGCGCTGAAGCCCTCGGCCGTGTCGCGTGTGGGAGCCACGGGCCTCTGGCAGTTCATGCTCACCACGGGCAAGGACTACGGACTACAGGTGAACAACTACATCGACGAGCGGCGCGACCCCGTGAAGGCCTCGTATGCCGCTGCCCACTACCTGAGCGACCTCTACAAGATCTTCGGCGACTGGAACCTGGTGATTGCCGCCTACAACTGTGGCCCCGCTAACATCAACAAGGCCATACACCGTGCCGGGGGCGACAAGGACTACTGGAAGATCTACCCCTTCCTGCCCCGCGAGACGCGTGGCTACGTGCCCGCCTTCATCGCTGCCAACTACGTGATGAACTACTACTGCGAGCACAACATCTGCCCCATGCGCAGCCAGCTGCCCCTGAAGACCGACACCGTGGTGGTGAACCGCAACGTAGACCTGCGCCAGATAGCCGCCGTGCTGGGCATCGACATCGAGATGCTGCGGGCGCTGAACCCCGTGTATCGCCGCGACGTGGTGCCAGGACTCACCAAGCCCACCGCCATTCGCATGCTGCCCAACGACGTGGTGCGGTTCATCGACCAGCAGGACTCTATTTGCAACTATAATGCCAGCAACTACTTCGCCAAGCGCGACGAGGTGGAGGTCGACGAGGGCCGCCCCGTCGTTGTGAGGAGCAAGGGCAAGACCACAAGGAGCAAGCGGCAAGCAGCAAGAAGCAAGAAGGCCCGCCGCCAGCGCACTGCCAAGGCAGGCAGCGTGACCGTGAGGAAAGGCGACACCCTGGGCGCCATTGCCAAGCGCAACGGCACTACCGTGGCCAAGCTGAAGAAGCTGAATGGCCTACGTGGAAACAACATACAAGCAGGAAAGAAAATTAGAGTGAAATAACTATGGACGATGACCCCAAAATCCGCGAAGCCGAAGACGAACGACTGATTAATGACGCCTTCCAGAAACTTATTACTGACTACCTGAACTCGCGCCACCGCAAGAAGACCGACCTCATCACCAAGGCCTTCAACTTTGCCAAGCAGGCGCATAAGGGCGTGCGCCGCCTGTCGGGCGAGCCCTATATCATGCACCCCATCGCCGTGGCACAGATTGTGTGCTCCGAGATTGGGCTGGGCTCTACGAGCATCTGCTCGGCCCTGCTGCACGATGTGGTGGAAGATACTGACTACACCGTCGAAGACATTGAGAACATGTTCGGCCCGAAGATTGCGCAGATTGTCGACGGGCTTACGAAGATAAGCGGCGGCATCTTCGGCGAGAAGGCATCGGCCCAGGCCGAGAACTTCAAGAAGCTGCTGCTCACGATGAGCGAGGACATTCGCGTGATCCTCATCAAGATAGCCGACCGCCTGCACAACATGCGCACGCTGGACTCGCAGCCTGCCAACAAGCAATACAAGATTGCGGGCGAGACGCTCTACATCTACGCCCCGCTGGCCCATCGCCTGGGTCTCTACAAGATTAAGTCGGAGCTGGAGAACCTGAGCTTCAAGTTCGAGCATCCCGATGAGTACAACTCTATTGTGCGCAAACTGGAGGACACCCAGGTGTCGCGCCACGAGTCGTTCGACCAGTTCAAGGCCCCCATCGAGGAGATGCTGCAGAAGATGGGCCTGCACTACGAGATACGCGAACGGGTGAAGACCCCGTACTCTATCTGGACGAAGATGCAGAACAAGCACGTCACCTTCGACGAGATCTACGACATTCTGGCCGTGCGCATCATCTTCACTCCTACCAGTAGGGCCGCCGAGACGAAGGAGTGCTTCAACATCTACGTGGAGCTGTGCCAGATATACCGCAGCCATCCCGACCGTCTGCGCGACTGGATCAGCCATCCCAAGTCGAACGGCTACCAGGCCCTGCACGTCACCCTGATGTCGAAGGAGGGCCACTGGATCGAGGTGCAGATACGCTCCGACCGCATGGACGAGATAGCCGAGCAGGGACTGGCCGCTCACTGGAAGTACAAGGAGGGCGGCGAGTATGCCGAGGACGAGAACGAGCTGAACGAGTGGCTGCACACCATCAAGGAGATTCTGGACGATCCGCAGCCCGATGCTATGGACTTCCTCGACGCCATCAAGCTGAACCTCTTCTCCAGCGAGATCTTCATTTTCACTCCCAAGGGCGAGATCAAGACCATGCCTGCCGACTGCACTGCGCTCGACTTTGCCTTCTCTATCCACACCTTCCTGGGCAGCCATTGCATCGGTGCCAAGGTGAACCACAAGCTGGTGCCCCTTAGCCACAAGCTGCAGAGTGGCGACCAGGTTGAGATCCTTACTTCGAAATCGCAGCACGTGCAGCCCTCGTGGATCAACTTCGTGTCGACGGCCAAAGCCCGTTCGAAGGTTATGGCTATTCTGCGCCGGCAGAGCCGTGACATCCAGAAGGCGGGCGAAGAGGTGCTCGACGCCTGGCTGCAGAAGAACGGACTGGAGAAAACGCAGTCGGTCATAGACCAGCTTTGCGAGCTGCACGAGGTGCCCCGCCGCGAGCCTTTCCTTCAGGGACTGGGACAGAAGACCATCTTGCTGGGCGAAAAAGACCTTGAGGTGCTCAAGGGTAAGAAGAGTGGCGATGGGGGCGGTGCCAGTGGCTGGCGCAAGTTCGTGCCTTTCGTCAAGTCATCGAAGAAGAAGGACAGCGAGAACCAGCAGCCAGACCTCTTCACCGTGCCCGAGAAGTTCAACCGCAAGAAGCCCATCTACATTACCGACGAGAACATCTCGCAATACAAGTTCTCGACCTGCTGTCATCCCATTCCGGGCGATGATGTGCTGGGCTACATCGACAACAAGAACCAGATCGTGATTCACAAGCGCTCGTGTTCGGTGGCCAACAAGCTGAAGACCAGCTATGGCAACCGCATTCTCGATGCCAAGTGGGATATGGGCCGCACGCTCTTCTTCGATGCCACCATCCGTCTGGGCGGCATAGACCGTCGTGGCCTGGTTCATGAGGTCACCCGCGTCATCTCCAATCAGCTCAGTGTCGACATCCGTCGCCTCACCTTCACCACCGAAGACGGGGTGTTCGATGGTACCATCGACCTGCGAGTGCACGACCGCAACGACGTGAAGGACATCATCGACAAGCTGAAGGAAGTCGATGATCTGAAGGAAATCTCACAGATTCAGTAGTGCTTTATTTCTTTGCAGCCCTGTAGCCATACCATGCCACGATAAGGAAGCATAGCAGCGGCAGCACGAACGACACGTTGACGGCCGGGTGGCCCCAAATGGTCTGCTGGTCGATAATCGCGCCTTGCATGGGCGGCATGAGTGCTCCGCCCACGATGGCCATGACCAGGAATGCGGCACCCAGGGTGGTGTCCTGGCTGTCTACGTTCTCAAGGGCTATGCCATAGATGGTGGGGAACATCAGCGACATAAAGAAGCTGATGCCTACCAGGCACCAGAGGCCCGGCATGCCCACGATGAGCACGGCCCCTAATGAGCACAGGGCCGCTCCACAGCCAAAGATGGTCAGCAGGCGGCGTGTGTTGACGTATTTCATCAGGAAGGTCGAGAGGAAGCGGCTGCAAAGGAAGAGCGACATAGCCACGATGTTGTAGGTCTGCGCCGTGGCCTTGTTGATGCCCAGATTGTCGGCATACTGAATGATAAACGTCCATACCATGATCTGTGCAGCTACGTAGAACATCTGGGTCAGCACGCCCTCACGGTAGATGGTGTTGTGCCACAGGTTGTGCAGCGTCAGCTTGGCAGTGTGGGTCTGTCCCATCGCCTTCTGCTCCTCGCTCTGTGTCTTGGGCATCTTCGTCAGGGCAATGATGATGAAGACGGCCAGCACTACCAGTCCGATGGCCACGTATGGATTGCGAATGACGGCCAGGTCGTGCAGGCGAATGTCGGCTTTCTCGGCTTCCGAAAGACCGTAGAAGATGATCTCGCCCGCTTCATTGCGCTTGTCGCTGATGAGCTGCGGCAGCACAATGAGCGAGGCCACCGACATGCCGCAGAGCGAGCCCATCGGGTTGAAGGCCTGCGCCATATTCAGTCGCCGGGTCGACGTTTCCTTGTCGCCCAGCGAGAGAATAAAGGGATTGGCCGTGGTCTCAAGAAAGGCCAGGCCAAACGTCAGAATGTAGAGGGACAGGCAGAAGAAGGAAAACTCCTGATAGGCGGCTGCGGGTATGAACAGGAAGGCACCAGTGGCGTAGAGGGCCAGTCCCAGCAGTATTCCCCGTTTGTAACTGTACTTACGAATGAACAGAGCGGCCGGCACAGCCATCGTGGCGTAGCCGCCATAGAAGGCGAACTGCACCATCGAGGCTTTTGTGGCCGATAGTTCCATCACCGTCTGGAAGGCTGCCACCATCGGGTTGGTGATGTCGTTGGCAAATCCCCATAGCGCAAAGAGCGAGGTGATGAGGATAAACGTGAAGAGGTACTTCCGGGGTACCAGTGGCTTCTTCTGTTCCATGCTCCTTACTTATAGATTGGCCCAAAGTTCTGGCAGGCTCTGAAGTCGGCCCCCTCCTTGTCCATGCCGAAGGCGTTCCAGGCAGCAGGACGGAAGATGTCCTTGTCGGCCACATTGTGCATCGAGACCGGGATGCGCAGGATGGAGGCCAGCGTCAGCACGTCGGCACCGATATGGCCGTAGGCTATGGCACCGTGGTTGGCTCCCCAGGCGTTCATCACGGAGTAGACGTCCTTGAAGCAGTCCTTTTTCTCGTCCAGTCGGGGCACGAACCATGTGGTGGGCCAGGTGGGGTCGGTGCGCTTGTCAAGAATGTCGTGAACGCTGGGATCGAGTTCCACCGTCCATCCCTCTGCCAGCTGCAGCACGGGGCCCAGTCCATGCACCATGTTCAGTCGCATCATGGTCATGGGCATGCCGCCACGGCTGACGAAGTGGGCCGAATAGCCACCGCCACGGAAGTAGTCGCGGTCGGCAGGCATCCAGCTGGTGGCTTCGATGCAGGCCTCAACGTCTTGTTCGGTCATATTCCAGGGCTCCTTCATGGTGGGCTTGCCTTCCTGATCAGTCATGGCACCCGTGGCATCGAGTGTCGTGGCACCGCTGTTGATGAGGTGGATGAAGCCACCAGCGGCTAAACCGCTGGGCGCAGTACCGGTGACGCGCTCCACGGCCTCAGGGCTCCAGTAGGTGCGTATGTCGCTGAACATCACGCCACGGTTGGTGAGCAGGTGGCCAAAGAGCATCGAGATGCCGTTGAGCGAGTCGTTCTCAGTGGCCAGCACATCGGCCTCGCGAATGCCGTTCCAGTCGAACGAGGTGCACATCAGCGACTCGGGGAAGTCGAAGTTGGGCTTGTAGTCGGTCCACTGGCGCTGTCCCTGCACGCCGCCTAAAAGGGCGTTGTGGCCCAGGGCCTCTTCCTTGTAGCCCATCTCCAGGAGGCGCGGGTTGCCGTGCATCAGGTCGCGAATAATCATCATATTCTTCACCGTGAAGGCCCAGTCCTCGTCTTTCTCCTCGCGGGTCTTGCCTTTGCCCTTGCCGTTGAAGGAGGTCATGGGTGTGCCGGGGAAGAGGGGGCGGTCTTCGTTGTAGTCGTGACCCTCGTGGGGCTTGGCAAACTTGTCGACCCACTGCATAGCGCGCTCGAACTCCTCATGGTCGTAAATGCCGAAGTCCACGCGGCGCAGAATCTCAACCAGCTCCACATATTCGGTACGCATGCCCAGATAGTGCTGCATAAAGTCGGCATCGACAATACTGCCGGCAATGCCCATACAGGTGTTGCCCAGCGACAGGTAGCTCTTGCCGCGCATGGTGGCCACGGCCTGGGCGGCGCGGGCAAAGCGCAGAATCTTCTCAGCCACATCGGCGGGGATGGTATTGTCGTTCAGGTCCTGCACGTCATGGCCATAGATGCCGAAGGCGGGCAGCCCTTTCTGTGCGTGGGCGGCCAGAACGGCAGCCAGATAGACGGCTCCGGGGCGCTCAGTGCCGTTGAAGCCCCACACGGCCTTGGGGTAGTGCGGGTTCATGTCCATCGTCTCGGAACCGTAGCACCAACACGAGGTAACGGTGATGGTCGAGCCCACGCCTTCGCGCTCGAACTTCTCGGCGCAGGCGGCACTCTCGGCCACGCGGCCAATGGTGGTGTCGCTGATGACGCATTCCACGGGCGAGCCGTCGCCATTGCGCAGGTTCGTCTCAATGAGGTTCTTTACGGCCTGAGCCAGTGCCATGGTCTTCTCTTCAAGGCTCTCACGAACACCGCCCTGACGACCGTCGATAGTGGGGCGTATGCCAATTTTAGGATAGTTTTTCATTGTTTTTGTAGTTATTAGTTTGTTGTTCGGTTGTATCTTCTACTCTTTTAGGCTTTTATATCTAATAATGTAACGCCCAAACGCGCCGTTTATTGCCATTTGACGGCTGTTTTATTCAGGAGAACTTCAGCCGTTTCTGCTGGCCAGCCTTCAGGCGAAGCGTCTTTGCGGTTCCGTTATACGATAAGGTGACGGAGCCGCTTTTCTTTGCCTTGATGGCGACACTGGTCACCCTGCCGTCGCGCCACTGCATATCAATCTCGTAGCCGCCACGGGCACACAGCCCGCTCACCTCGCCGCTGGGCCAGGCCGCGGGCAGGGCGGGCAGCAGCTCTATGCGGGCCTCGCTGCCCACGGGGTCCAGGCTGCTCTGCAGCAGCATCTCGCACACACCAGCCGTACCGCCGAAGTTGCCGTCGATCTGGAAAGGCGGGTGGGCATCAAACAGGTTGGGATAGGTGCCGCCACCAGGTCTGCGGCGGTCGGCCCCCTTGTATTTGTCGGGGCTCACGTAGCCCAGCAGCTTCTGGTAGATGTGGTAGGCCTCGTCGCCCTTATGCAGGCGGGCCCACAGGTTGATGCGCCAGCCCGTGCTCCAGCCCGTGGTCTGGTCGCCCTTCTGTATGAGCGTCTGTTCGCAAGCGCGTTTCAGTTCTCCATTAGAGACGTGGTGTCCGGGGTACAGCCCGATGAGGTGGCTCTGGTGGCGGTGGTGAGGGTCGTAGTCGCGCCAGTCGTAGTACCACTCGTTCAGGTCGCCCTCGCGGCCAATGGTGTAGGGGTGCAGGCGGGGCAAGGCCGCGGCCATGGCCTGGCACACCTCGTCATCGTCGCCCACGATGCGGGCCGCCAGCAGCGTGTTGGTCAGCAGTTCGCGAACGATGGCCAGGTCGGCCGTGCCGCCATAGCAGGTCATGCCGTGGTAGCCCCCGTCGGTCACGTACTCGTTCTCCGGCGAGGTGCTGGGTGCCGTGATCAGCTCAGCAGGGTTGTGGGGATTGGGCACCAGCCAGTCTAAGCAGAACAGGGCGGCTCCCTTCAGCAGCGGGTAGGCCACGCGGCGCAGGAAGTCATCGTCACAGGTGAAGAGGTACTTCTCCCACAGCGACTCCACCAGCCACGCCCCGCCCATAGGCCAGTTGGCCCACTCGGGCTTCTCCTTCTTCTCGCCCACGGGGTTGGTCATCGCCCAGATGTCGCTGTTGTGGCAGGCACTCCAGCCACGGCCTATGCCGAAGTAGTTGGCCGAGGTGTAGCGCCCGTTCTCGGCCAGTGCCTGTAGGAAGCCGTCGAGCGGCAGGGCCATCTCGGCCAGGTTGCAGTTGAAGACGGGCCAGTAGTTCTCCTCCAGGTTGATGTTGATGGTGTAGTTGCTGCGCCAGGGAGCCCAGAGGTGCGGGTTCCAGAGCCCTTGCAGGTTGGCTGGCACGGCTGGTGTGCGCGAGCAGCCTATGAGCAGGTAGCGGCCATACTGGAAGTAGAGCGTCTCCAGATAGCGGTCGTTCTGCGGATGGCCGGTGTTGTAGGTCTTCAGCAGGCTGTCGGTGGGCAGCAAGAAGGGGGTGCCGTCATCATGGGGGTGAAGGTTCAGCCCCACGCGCGAGAAAAACTGGCGGTGGTCGGCCACGTGCCTACTGCGCACGCTGGCATAGCTGGCACCCTGAGCGCGACGGGCAAGGCGGGCGGCAGTCTGCAGCCAGGGGGCAGCCTGGCTCACGGGGTGGCGGTCGAAGCCGTTGAAGCTGGTGGCGTTGGTCACCCACACCGTGGCCTCGTCGGCCTGGTCAAGCACCAGCGTGCTGTCGGTGGCCGTGAGCGTGCCGCCGCGATGGCTCACGCTCACGATGGTGCAGAAGTGTATGGTCTGAGCCTCGTCGCCCGTGGCGTGCCCCGTCATCGTGAGCTGCCCGCTGCGGGTGCTCACCTGGTGGGGCAGCAGCGATGCCAGGCTCAGCACGGTGCTGATCTGTCCGGGCTTAGAGGCCGTGAGGTGCAAGGCTACCAGGCTGTCGGGTGCCGAGCACAGATACTCCCGGCAGAATGCCACTGCCCCCTGCCGGTATGTCACCCTTGCCATGGCCGAGTCGAGGCTCAGCTCGCGGCGGTAGTCGGTCACATGGCCCGCCGGGCCCTGCAGCCGCAGCGTGCCCAAAGGCTGATAGTGGCTGGAGTTGTGCCCCTGCACGTGCAGCTGCAGCGAGTCGGCCAGCGCATAGTTCTCGGCGAAGAGGGCCTCGCGTATCTTCGGAATCCAGCGGCTGGCACCGGCATCCTCCTGCCGGTCTACGGGCTGCCCCGTCCACAGGGTGATGTCGTTCAGCTGCACAATGTCGTCTTGCGGGTTGCCATAGACCAGGGCTCCCATCCGGCCATTGCCCAGGGGCAGCGACTCCTCGAAGTAGTTGGCTGGCTTTGCATACCATAGCCTCATAGGCTGTTGTCCGGCCCGTCCGGCCACGACCGTGGTCCAGCAGGCAAAAAGCAGTAATAGTTGTTTCATCGGCACAAAATTACGAAAAAATGGCTAAAGTGCGAAGGAATCCAGCCTTTTTGTACTATTTTCCCCTGCAAAATGTACTTTATTGCCCCCTTTGCCCCCTCATTCGCCGTACCTTTGCAGCGCAAAACTACTTAATACATATATGAGACAAAGACACATCACAAGACTGAAGGGGGCGGCGCTGGCACTACTGGCGCTGCTCCTGAGTGCAACAACGGCCACGGCTGCACAGACGGCAGTGGCCAAGTGGGAGTTCACCACCGGCTACGACGTGCAGAAGAGCGGTACCACCGCCGTCTACACGCCCAACACGCTGGGGTGGTCGCAAATTTCAAACACGGCCTGGAAAACCACCCAGCCCTATTTCCTGCCCAACGAGTGCGCCCTGGTGCCCGAGGAGTGCCGCGTAACGGTGCACACCAGCGACGGCAAGTGGCAGGTGACCTCGAGCGGCTCTGCGCCCAACTATCTGCTGCGCCTGAACACCGCCAGCACCAACAAGTTCACCGCCAAGGCCGACTACACCGACGGCTCGAAGCACGACCAGTATTTCGAGGTGTCGATGCCCACCACGGCCCTCACCAACCTGAAGCTGAACTTCGCCATTGGCGACGGCTCCAGCTCGAGCACTAAGTTCGGCGTGGTCTATTCTACCGACGGCGGACAGACGTGGACCGTGCTTGGCGACTATACCTCGGGTGCACACTGGAACACCTATGTTGATGCCAACTACAGCCTGGATGCCGACAACAAGGACCGCCTCATTGTGCGTATGCTCATTCAGAGCGCCACGAAGACCAGCAACTACAACCTTAAATACCTTAACATCTTGGCCGAAGACACGCAGGCCCCCGTGCTGACGAGCATCATCCCCGCCGACGGAGCCACCGGCGTGTTGCCCTCGGGCAAGGTCATTATGCTCTTCAACGAGGGCGTGCAGCTGAAGCAGGGTGCTACCGCCACCCTCACCAACCAGGCCACGGGTAAGAGCCAGAGCATCGAGCCCGCCATTAATATTAATAAGGTGTCGGTGGCCTACGCCGACCTCGACCTCACCACCGCCTACACGCTCACGCTGCCTGCACAGTCGCTTTCCGACCTGGCCGGCAACGCCTATGCCCCAGCCATCACCACCACCTTCACCACCGGCGACACGCGCCCCGTGCCCCCGCCCGTGCTCGACAGCCATAACCGTCTGTGGTACCACCGTCCGGCTGCCTACTGGGAAGAGGCGCTGCCCCTGGGCAACGGTCGTCTGGGCGTTATGGTGAGCGGCTCTGTGGCCAAAGACACGCTGCAGCTGAACGAAGACACCTTCTGGGGACAGTCGCCCAACAAGAACTACAACGCCAACGCCAAGAACGTGCTGGCGCAGGTGCAGCAGCTCATCTTCAACAAAGACTATGCCGCCGCACAGAAGCTGGCCATCCCCAACTGGATGTCGCAGGCTTCGCACGGCGCTCAGTACCAGGCCGCTGGCTGCGTGCTTGTGGGCTTCCCCGGCCACCGCTTCGACGATGAAGAACCCGGTGCCACTGTGGTCGGCGGTTCTGCCGCCGACGCCCAGGGCTACGTGCGCTCGCTTGACATGAACAACGCCACCGCCGTCACCACCTACGTCATCAACGGTGTTACCTATACCCGCACCGTCTTCACGTCGTTCGAAGACAACGTCACCCTGATGCGCATCGAGGCCTCCGAGGCCGGCAAGCTCGACTTCAACGTGTGCTTCGCCGCCCCCAGCAAGACCAACATGGAGAAGCTGGGCGTGAACAAGATCACGGCCGACGGTCTGATCGAGGCTTCGCTCGTTCCCGCCCGCGACCAGTCGGAGAACGTCAGCAACAAGCTCAACTGCTACACCTTCATCAAGGTTATCAACGACGGCGGCACGCAGCGCAGTGCACTCAGCGGTTATGCCGTTGAGACCCGCGGCATCGTGGCCGGACAGACGCAGGTGCCCACCATTGAGGTGAGCGGTGCCAACAGCGCCACCATCATCATCTCGTCGGCCACCAACTTCGTGCGCTACGACGACATCAGCGGTGATGCCGAAGCCAAGGCTCTGGCCTATCTCAACGATTATCTTTCCAAGCAGAAGACCTATGAGACCACGCTGGCCGACCACACCGCCCGCTATCAGCAGCAGTTCGGCCGCGTCAGCCTCGACCTGGGCAGCAATGCCGACCAGGAGAAGAAAGACACGGAAACGCGCATCAAGGAGTTCCGCTCGCAGGGCGGCAACGACCCCGGCCTGGTTTCCAACTACTTCCAGTTTGGCCGCTATCTGCTCATTTCCTCCTCGCAGCCCGGCACCCAGCCCGCCAACCTGCAGGGCATCTGGAATCCCAATGCCCGCCAGTACCCCGCCTGGGACTCGAAGTACACCTCGAACATCAACGTCGAGATGAACTACTGGCCTGCTGAGGTGGCCAACCTCTCGGAATGCCACAACCCGTTCATCGAGATGGTGAAGGATGTCAGCGTCACCGGCGCCGAGACGGCAGAGAAGATGTATGGTGCCCGCGGCTGGACGCTGCACCACAACACCGACCTGTGGCGCACCACCGGTGCCGTAGACAATGGCTCGGTGGGCGTATGGCCCACGTGCAACGCCTGGTTCTGCTCGCACCTGTGGGAGAAGTACCTGTTCAGTGGCGATCGCCAGTATCTGGCCGAGGTCTATCCCGTTATGAAGGGCTGCGCCCAGTTCTTCCAGGACTTCCTGGTGAAAGACCCCAACACCGGCTACATGGTGGTGTGCCCCTCTAACTCACCCGAGAACCATCCGGGCATCGGCTCCTACACCGACGACAACGGCAAGCAGATGAACTGCGCCCTCTTCGGTGGCGTGGCCATGGACAACCAGATGGTCTACGACGTGCTGAAGAACACCGCCGAGGCCGCCCGCATCCTCAGCACCGCCGCCGTGCCCGATGCATCTCCATCGGGCTACAACGAGCAGGCCTTCGCCGACTCCCTGGACGCCCTGCGCGCCCAGCTCACCCCCTACAAGATTGGCAAATACGGCCAGGTGCAGGAGTGGCAGGAAGACTGGGACCGTGAGAACAACTCGCACCGCCACCTGTCGCACATCTGGGGTGCTTATCCCGGCAATCAGGTATCGCCCTACGTCAACACCACCATCTTCCAGGGCGTGCACAAGTCGCTCGTGGGTCGTGGCGATGCCGCCCGCGGCTGGTCCATGGGCTGGAAGGTGTGCCTCTGGGCCCGTATGCTCGACGGCGACCACGCCCTGAGCATCATCAAGAACCAGCTGCGACTCATGGACCCCAACGCCACCATGAGCGATGCCGACGGCGGCACCTATGCCAACATGTTTGATGCCCACGCACCGTTCCAAATCGACGGCAACTTTGGCTGCTGTGCAGGCATTGCCGAGATGCTGCTGCAGAGCCACGCCGGCTTCATGCACGTGCTGCCCGCCCTGCCTGCGGCCTGGGCCAGCGGCGAGGTGAAAGGCTTGCGCTCGCGCGGCGGCTTCGAGGTGAAAAGTCTGGTGTGGAAAGACGGCAAGGTGGTAAGCCTGAAGGTGAAGTCGACCCAGGGCGGCAACCTGCGCCTGCGCAGCAACACCCAGCTGAAGCTGGCCGACGGCACCGCCCTTGCTGAGGCCACGGGCAGCAACAGCAACGCCCTGATGCAGCCCTACGTGATGCCCGACCCCATTGTGGTGAACGCCTCAAAGATTCCAGCCACCACGCTGCCCACCACCTACCTCTACGACATCCCCACCACTGCCGGACAGGAGATTGAGCTCATTGACCAGAGTGCCAGCTCGGGCATCGTTGACATTCAGCGCCATCAAGAGCCTGCACGTGCCAACGGCTACGCCTATGCCCTTGACGGCCGCCGGGTGAACGACGACTATCGCGGACTGGTGATCGTAGGTGGAAAGAAAATGTTTAGGGATTTTTCTGGAACTCGGTAGGCGTCTGTCCCACCAGTTTCTTGAAGCACTTGCTGAAGTACTTCGGGTCTGAGAACCCGCAACGGTATGCTGCGTCGGCCACAAGCACATTGGGCTGGCGCAGCATCGTCTTTGCCCGCTCTATGCGCTGGTTCAGCACGTAGTTGTTGGGCGACGTGTTGAACACGCTCTTCATGCGGGCAAAAAGCAGGGTGCGGCTCACGGCCATGGCCTGGGCAAAGTCCTGAATGGTGAGGTCTGAGTCTGCCAGATGCTCGTCCACATAGGCTTTCACACGCTCGGCAAACAGGCGGTCGTCCTCGTTCTCAATCGTCTCGACGGGCTCCACCCGCTGCACGGCCTCGCTGATGGACAGCAATTCGCGAATGCGCTCGCTCAGCACCTCGATGCGCTGGTTGCTGGTCAGCCGGATGTCCTTGATTTCGCTTTGCAGGCGGCGAATGTAGCGCACCACGCGGTAGGTGCCAATAATCAGCAGCGCCAGCAGCAGGCCGTAGAGCATCCAGGCATAGGGCGTCTCGTGGAAGGCGGCACGGCGGTGGATGGTGAGCGTGCGCTCGTTGGCGGTCCACACGCCGTCGCCGTTGGTGGAGCGCAGGTGCAGGGTGAAGGTGCCGGCGGGAATGTCGGGCAGCATAATGTGGTTGTCAGTGATGTAGGCCCACTGGTCGTTCATGCTCTCAATGCGGTAGGCGTAGGTAACGGGCACGTCGCGGTTGAAGTCGAGGGCGGCAAAGCGGATGGTCAGCGTGCGCTCGGAGGACGACAGTTCTATTTCCTCCGGCCCCTCAATGACGATGGGCGGCTGGTAGCTGCTCTTCTGCAAGTCCTCGCGCCCCATACTGAGCACGCCCTGCGTGGTGCCGAACAGCAATCGGCCCTGTGCATCGAGCACGGGCTTGGTGTCGAGCAGCTTGAAGTGGTCGCCCAGCGTGCCCCGCACGTAGTTGGTAAACGTGGTGTCGCGCAGTGAGAAACGGCAGATGGAGGTCTGCGAGACCACGTAGAGCGCATCGCCGGGCACACAGAACAGACTTTGGCACACGTCGGAAGGCAGCCCCTGGTCGGTGGTAAAGGTATGGAAGCGGATGTGATTGTCTAACAGGTGGCGGTCGTCGGCCAGACAGATGCCGCCGCCGCTGGTGGCGATGGCTATGGTGTGTCCGCCTGCGGGTTCCAAGTCAAGCACCCAGTTGTTGCTGAGCGACGTGGCATCGTCGGCCCGACGGCTGTTGCGGAAGAAGCTCAACTGCCCCACATCTTCCCCCAACTGGCAGGTGTACAGGCCGCCCAGCGTACCCGCCATCAGCACCTGCTGCGGCGTAATGTAGAGGCAGCGCACCTTATTGCTCTCCTCGTCGGCTGGCCAGCCTGCCAGACCGTTGCCGCGATGGACGAAGAGGTCGCGGTCAGCGTGCAGGTCAAGCATGTTCAGCCCGCCCTGATAGGTGGCTATCCACAGACGGCCCTGTGCGTCCTCCACCATGTCGTAGACGTTGTTGCAACTCAGGCTGTTGGCATCGGCCTCATCGTGAACGTAGCGTTTCACGTCGTAGCCGCTGCCGTCTGCCCTGGGCATCAGCCGTGTCAGTCCTTCCGGCTTGGCCCCCAGCCACACACAGCCCTGCGAGTCCTCGAAGATGCAGTACACCTTCTGCCCGAAGCGGGCGGGCGTGTCGGTCAGCCTGCCGTCGGCCCCCAGGAATCGCTGGCTTATGCGCACGTAGCCATTCTTGTCGGCCACCCACGTGCGTCCCTGTCGGTCGGCATAGAGGGCGTGCACCTCCTCTTCGTCGGCATCGGCTGTCTTCACGGGCTGCAAGGGCTTACGGCCGAACCACAGGCGATAGAGCCCGCTGTGGGTGTCAGCCCAGATGCCGCCCTGACGGTCCACCAGCACAATGTGCAGATAGCCACTGGCAAAGGCGGGCAGGCTCCTCACCCTGGCCTCGGTCAGCGAGTCGGCCTTGAAAGGGCGGGGCCGCTGGTCGCTGTTGCCGCTGGAAAGCTCGAAACGCCCCGTCTGCCGGTGGAAGACGAAGGTCAGGCTGTCGCTCGTGGTGCACTCCAGGTCGCGGCTGTCCAGTTCACGGATGGTGGCAATGCGGTTGGTGCGCAGTCCGCTGCCATCGCCGGGCCTCATGCGGTAGTTCTGGAAGCGGTAGCCATCGTAGCGGCACAGGCCGTTCCACGTACCCAGCCACACGTAGCCGTAACTGTCTTGCAGGGCAAACGACACGATGTCCTGTCCGAAGCCGTCGGCCTCGCTGAAATGGGTGATGCGCACGTCCTCGTGCTGAGGCCATGCCTGTAGCATACTGGTGAGGAAAGTAAAGACAAAGAGCAGCCGCTTCATATTCTCGTGATTCTGATTAATAGCGCAAAGGTAAGAAAAAAATGCGACAATCAGCGTCTTTGCCATAAGTTTTAGAAAGAAAAGAGCATTTTTACACCCCTCAACAAGTTTGAGTTTTCTTAGATAAGCAATTTCGTCATCACTCAATTAATCGGCAAAGTTTGTCTCCACTTTCATTTTCTCAACCATCCGTCGTGCCCTGTCCTTGATGACCTCTGTGCTGAAATCAATATATCGGTGGCACTCTGCAAAGAAGCGTTCACGATTCGTGTATCCACCACGCCAGAAGGTATAGCCCTTGGATGAAACAACAGGCCGATAGTCATCGTCCACATAGTACTCCAACATATTGCCATCGATGAACCTGCGCCAGCCTTCCTCACCATAGAACGGTTCGAAGTCATTATGATTCAGCAGCACCAACTCTTCGAGGTCGAGGTCCCTGTCCTCACGCTTCGTCAGTACTTTATATAGGGCTGCCAGAAACCTGTCCTCATAATCGTGCCATTCGTCGTGGCAACCACGATGCATGTTGATGCTCCATTCACCAATGCGCCTGTCTGGTAGCACAGCCATATTGCCAATGGTGTAGGCGGTGACGTGGAAGGTCTTTATTTTTGCAACGAGCTTTTCGTCAGGATTCCAGATGCTGGTAAACCTTTCCTTCCAAGGTGGCGAGAACAGCGTGTTGTAGGTGTTGAGTGTATCGCCTCGCAACTTTCCATTGCCGGCATTTTCCATCGAGAGATTCTTCCACGTCTCACCAAACACCACGCAGTAGATGGCTCGCATCAGCTCTGTATCGTCAGAGTCGAAGTTACGCCCAGGACAGCCATAGGTCTTGTCGTTGCGCAGGCTGCCCAAAGGGAAAGTGGCAAGGCGAGCGATGTCACCGTCAAGTCTCTCTTGGACAAAAGACATTATCAGTTCTGATGCAGCCATATCCATAACTACTGCCCCAACAGCTTCTTCAGGATCTGCAAGCCTACCTTCACCCTGTCTTCCGTATCTATGCCATTCTCGTTCTGGCTAATGGCACGGCTTTCCAACAAGGAGCCTTCTTCATCATAGATGTTGTAGACATTATCTGTGAGCGTCAGATACTTCCCCTGCTTGCCCAGTCGTAGTTTGTCGACACCCTCATTGTAGCGGGTATAAGAATAGTTGTCAAGTTCCAAACCGGCACTTTCCTTTCCGGCAATGTCGTACAGCGTTTTCAGGAAGATGTCGTGGTTGAAGCCGCCCGTACTCCATTCTGTAGCCATTAGGATTACATTATAATCGCGGAGCCTCAGTTCCCGCTGTTTAGCTTCATCCTTCCTTGGCCAACTGTTGTGCTTGCGCCAATAATACTTGCCATAGTTGTTGTACTTGCCATTCTTGTTAGTGCGCATAGAGTAATATTTCACAAGATAGTAGCGCAGCGGATATTCTTGCGTACTATTCAGGTAACCGTCAATCCTCTCTTTGAGATAATCGTCATTAAACGTTTCTCTTTCTGCAAGCAGTTGTTGCAAGGCATGGCATAGTCCGTCCTCCAGACTTATAGGACTGAACATTTCCTGCCACATACGTTCCACCACATTCTTGTTGGCCTCGTAGTCGCCAATGCCTATACGATAGCGCCATGCATCTTTCTCAAAGTAATCGTCTATTGACAACAACGCTTTATTCACCAGATGTAAATTGCAAGAGAACAAACTGTAGAACCTGTCGCACCAGTCTATGTGCTCTTCACCAACAGCCTTGATATAGCCATTCAGGTAAGGATGGTCTTCCAGCCGGAATAGAGTCTCAGCCTTGTCGGGATGCTCAGTGGTCCATTCGAGTTTTCGTTTTTCTTCGTCCATCTGTTTCGACTGGAATCTGGCTCGTCCTTCTTCTACCTGTTCCACAACACCCCTCAGGATAATCTTGTCCACTTGCAACAATAGTTCTTTCATGAAGTCAGAACGTAGCGTGTTGACAGAGTTGTTCACCAGATTCTTGACAATGCGAAGTCTATGCCGGAAGTCCGTATCAGAGATTTCTTTATGCTGCAGTTTGAGTACAAAGCAGTACAGCAATATGAACCTTCCCAAGGGAAATTGCGGACGGCGACCCGCAATGATGCCGTAATGTGCACAGCAGTCCTTGAAAAGATTTGGCATTTTGTCAATCTTCGTCTTGCCTGGTGAATAATAGCCAGTTGTAAAGTACTCATCAAAGAACGCATCAATATTGGGAATCTTCGTCCATATATCAAACAGACTCTCCAATTGGAGCATATTATCTGCTGCCTTCGGATTTGCTTTGGAGAACTGCTTGTCTATAATGTCAAACTCGTCCTTGATTTCGAGTTCGTCATTGGTGTAGCTGATAAGATCGCTTATGTAATGGATGTAGCGCAAGAATTCATCATCTGTCACCATATCTGCCTGACCATCTCCTGTACCACTATTTCTGTAAGGCCACAGCAAATCAGACCATTCCCGATCCATTTTGCCAATAATGCGTTTCGCACATTCTTCATCCACAGCCTTCATTTGTAGCTCCAGTTCTGCTTTAAAGTGCTCGAAGTTGGTGAGGGCCTTGCCTCGCGAATTCATCTTGATGTAAAGCTCATCGGTCATGTTAATGGCATTATCGCCGGTTCCTAATGGTAGGAAATAGAACGTTATGGCATCGCCCATCAATTGCGGCCAAAGATTGTCAGTATTACAAAACTTCGCATGGATAGCATCAAGCATAACGAGCATCGACTGCACCGTAGGGTCGCTTTCCCATTCTAACAGGAACCAGGCCTCATCCTGTATCTGTTCTGACATTTTGTTCAGGGAGAAGTCGGGTACGTACTTGACAAGATGCTGACAGAATTCACGACTGCTAACGCGGGTCTCATAGGTGAAGTTTTTCAAGAAGTCCCACTCTTCATCTGCGACACACTCATGGCGGGCAATATAATAATGCAGAAGGTATAGCGTGGTCAATCGCTGCTGTCCGTCAAGTGGAATGAGCTGGCCCTTTTCCACATTGCCGTAAATAAAATCGAGCGTTGTATGCTTACCATTGACAAGAGCGTCATAGAGAACGTGCAGAAACCGGCCTCTTATCCTATTGACTTCTGCTGTTGTACGACCTTGCGCATAATCACGCTGAACAATGGGGATTGTGATTCCCTTTACTTCTGTTTCACCATCCGTCCAATTGAAAATACTGCGGAAGTTGTCTGCTTTATTCACCACCATAGCCTATTGGTTCTTTCAAGTAAGATTTCAATACTTCATTCATCTTTGCAACATAAGCCTCGCGGTCTTTCTGCCCCCAGAAATTGAGGCTTATATTGTTTTGCTTATCAGAGGAATAGTACTTCATAAACACCATCTTAGTACAATAAGGAATAAACTGCCCATGAGCATCCATATCCCTAATCATTCTGCATTTTGCATCGAAAAGGGCATTGCTGAGGGCAGAATTCTTCGAGCATTGCAACAGGGCCATATTCGATATGGAATGTACATACTCTGTATCACCCTGTTCTGAGAACAGCGTAGTTATTCTGTCTGCCAACTCGCTGAATTTTACATCAGTAAGGCGTTCATTGTTGATGGCTTCCTGCATTTTACCCAACAAACCTTCAGTGCCGTCCATTTTTCTGACAGAGTCAATATGCAGCTTGAGCCACTCCTTCCATTTTTCTTGAGTGTTGAGATTCAATGAGTGCTGGGCATGAATATGCTCAAGACTCCACGAGTCGTTGTTAAACTCCTTGAAAGGGAACCTTGCTCCAGAACCGTTCTGCTGCAAAGAAATGACATTGAACAGCAAAAGGATATTGGTGATGGTGGCAGGGTCATTGTTGTAGTTCAGTTCGCTATAGCTCTTCTTGCAGTTAATACTATGGCGAATCTTTTCGTCGAGAAGCGTATCCATGACCGATTTCTTCAGTTCTTTGGTCTCTGCCATCAGAACGTCAATTGTTGAAGTGCCCGTTGCCACGAGGTAACCTATCTTGTGATATAGCTTATCGTTCTTGAACCATTCTTTCAGACGATAATAATAGCGAAGAATGTCGTCCCAAAGAGCAAGCAGATTCCCTCTTTGTTTGCTGAAATAAAGAAAAGTGAAGAACTGTTCTCGCTCGCCGTCATCCTTACCTGCCATAAAGTCGAAAAGGAGTTCTATTCTTGTGGCATACGATTCCGCTTTCTTCTTTGTCAGGAAGTACCAAAAGTCTTGGTCGTGCATTTCTCGTTCTATTGTGTCCCATTGCAGGGCAATCTCCATCTGCTTGCCTTTAGTCACCTGTTCTGATTCACACAGGAACAAGGCTTTTACAAGCTCAGCATTAGTCAATGGTATGCGGCCAATGTTCAAACGAGTGAACAGGGAGATCGCATCTGTTTGATTGGCTGATTGTAGTTCATACCATATTATCTTAACTCCCTTTCCTTCCTTTATATCAGTAAAATACTCAAGAAACTTGGCAACAATAACTATCGTTTGAGTCGTACCCTTCTGTTGGAACCACTCTTTTATTGTCTGGTATGCATTATGGATGAAAAAGAAATCAATATTCGTTTCAGCAAGATTCTGATCGTCCATATTATCAAAGAACTCCATGTTCTCTTTTCTCGTTTCATAAATCAGTGAGTATTCTATTGGGACAACAGGAAACACTGTTTTCATGTACTTATAGAGAATATACAATGTTGTAAGCCTTTGTTGCCCATCAATCAACTCAAATCTGCCAAGTTCGT
Source organism: Prevotella sp. (assembly GCA_017478085.1). Classification (GTDB taxonomy): domain Bacteria; phylum Bacteroidota; class Bacteroidia; order Bacteroidales; family Bacteroidaceae; genus Prevotella. The sequence goes on from JAFVEE010000059.1 coordinate 35,303, forward strand.
CTTTTCTCACAACTATTGGCTGTAGGCAATATGAATTTCCTTCACTTTCGTAAATATCGTCGAGTAAGGCCGTCACTTGGCTCTTGTCCCAACGATAGCCTCGTTGATAAGAAGGAACGTAGAACTCTCCCTTTATCTGTCCTACCAGCCGTTCTTCTAATTGGATATTGTTACTCACCATAATTCATTAGTTTTAGCTTTTGATTGCAAAAGTACAAAAAACTTTCAAAAGTGCAAATGGCATCGTCTTAGCGAACGTCCAATGGCAGCGAGCAATCGTCTCATGTGGTCTGTCGTAATGCGGATATTCCATAATTCAATTATCTGAACAAATCCCCCTCCACCATCTTATCCTCATTCGAGAATCTGATGGTGGGAACTGCTTGCTGTGATTGGGGAACAGCAGGCTCGCACTTGTCGAACGTGTACTTGCTGCACACATACTCTGCCAACTGAAACAGTTTGGTCATACCAAGGTCTATCAATTTATCCATAATACTACAGTTTTAGTGAATGATGGTGCAAAGATAGCCGTAGGTTGTTTCAATTCGTGGAACAGCCTCGAACTTTTTTCACTTTTTGTACCGATCGATGGCTTTTTTGTGCCATTCAACAATCTCGTCAGCCAGCGATTGAGGTTCCAAGACCTCCACCCATTGACCACGTGAAAGCAGCTGAGCCTTGAAGTCGCTGGTGGGGCGCAGCGTCAGTTCGAAGTCGCAATAATCGTCGGTAGAGTCAATCATTCTTTGACTGCGATGCAGCGGCAGGTCGCGCAGATAATATCGCTCATAGCCGTATGCCCGCAGCACGATGCGCTCTGGAGCCATCCTGTCATCAACCACGATGCCGTAGCTGTCGCTGAAGAAGTCGGCTGCGTCAAACGCCTCGTCTATCTTGAACTTCTCGTCGAGCAGTTCCACCTTCTCCATGCGGTCGAAGGCGAAAGTTCGTTTCAACCCCTCATCATTACTGCCCACCAGATACCAACGCTGACGGAAGAGTTTTACACAATATGGAGCCAGGGTTCGCGTACCATTCTCTGACGAGCCGTAGCGGCGATACGTTAAGGAAATCATACGGTTCTCCTTCATTGCCTTGATAACCTGCTGAAGTTTCTCGCCACCAGAAGGCACGTGTTCCAACAGAATACGGTTATGCAGGCTCTGGCTTTCCTCAACCATATTGCCCACACTCAGCGTCGACAGCATCCAGTTCTGAACGGAATCCTCGCGTAGCACCTGCTCGTTGCCTATGAAATACTTATTGCCGTTCTTCTTGTCACACTCAATGTAGATGCCGAAGATGTCCTCGATGGCACACTTGTGGCGATGGAACGTGGTGCGGGCCATCTCCACCCCTCCGCTCATATCCGTCTTGATCCATTGCTCATTCATCTCGGCAAAGGTGATGGCCTTGGCATGATAGATGGTGTTCACCAGCCAGATGTATTCCTTGAACTTAGTATATGTTGTCATACTTCGAACTGCTTTTATTCTGCAAATTTACATTTTATTTCTGGGAGTTAATACGTTTTTCTATGATTTTACACATATTTAAGACGCTTTGCTTGCAAAGAAATCTACAAAATTCCTCGTTTGTTACAACCTTTTTTCGTACCTTTGCCATCAAATTATCAATTACCTGAACGAAACAAAGCTAATCAGAACAAATGAAACGCCAACTTCTTTTCCTGCTGATGCTCGTGAGCGCAGCCATGACCGCCGGCGCCGCCAGCAAGTACGACAACCCTGATACCATCGTCGTGGCCCGCGACGGCACGGGCGAGTTCCGCACCGTGGGCGAGGCCATCGAGGTGTGCCGCGCCTTTATGGATTATCATAAGGTGATCTATATTAAGAAGGGCACCTACAAGGAGAAGCTCATCCTGCCCCAGTGGCTGCAGAACATCGAGCTGTGTGGCGAGGACCGCGACCAGACCATCATCACCTACGACGACCACGCCAACATCAAGATGATGCTGCCCGGCAAGGGCGACGGCGGCATGGAGATGCGCCCCATGGGCACCTTCCGCACCTACACGCTGAAGATTCAGGGCAACGCCATCACGCTGAAGAACCTGACCATCGAGAACAACTCGGCCCGACTGGGCCAGGCCGTGGCGCTGCACACCGAGGGCGACCGCCTGCTGTTCGTGAACTGCCGCTTCCTGGGCCATCAGGACACCATCTACACGGGTGTTGAGGGCACCCGCCTCTACTTCAAGGACTGCTACATCGAGGGCACCACCGACTTTATCTTCGGGCCGTCGACGGCGTGGTTCGAGCAGTGCCAGATTCATTGCAAGGCCAACTCGTACATCACCGCTGCCTCGACGCCGCAGCACATTGCCTACGGCTACGTCTTCAACCAGTGCACCATCACCGCCGCCCCCGACGTGACGAAGGTCTACCTGGGCCGTCCCTGGCGCGACTATGGCTACACGCTGTTCATGCACTGCACGCTGCCCGCCCAGATTCGCCCCGAGGGCTGGCACCACTGGCGCGAGGAGGCCAAGCAGACCGCCCGCTATCTGGAGTTTGAGAACACGGGCGAGGGTGCCGCCACCGACGGTCGCGCCGCCTGGAGCCGACAGCTGTCGAAGAAAGAAGCAAAGGAAATCACCGTGGACAACGTGTTCAGCCGCGCTGACGGGTGGAAAGTTGAAAAATGAAAGGCTTCAAAGCCTTTCATTTTTCTTTTTACTGTAGTCCATCAAGCTGCCGCTTGAGTGCCTGCAGGTCTTCGCGAACGCCGATGAGGCGCGACAGCACGTCGGCCTTGCGGTCGGAGCCGTCGCGGTTGGCATTGATCATCTTCTTCGCGGCAGCCAACTTGAAGCCGCGCACTTTCACCATATTATATATAAGGCGTATCTGCTCGATGTCCTTCTCCGAGTACTGGCGCACCTTGTTGGGCCCCTGCGTCTTCGGCTTCAGATAGGGAAACTCCGTCTCCCAGTAGCGCAGGGTGCTCTCGTTCAGGCCAAACATCTCGGCCACCTCCTTGATGGAGTAGTACAGCTTCAAGTTCTTGTTCAGATTCAGTGCCATAATCGTTTTCGTCGTTTGGATGCAAAGGTACGAATTAATTTTAGAAAACAAACGAAAGCTATTGTTAATTTATTGTTAAACAACGACACAATCCATTGTCGGTTGGAAAAATAATCGTACTTTTGTGCTATCAAAATAATATCACTCTAAAATCAAAACGAATATGAACACAAAAGAATTCAAATTCAACGGAACGGTGCTGAACGGCTTCCTCATGCTGTTTGTCACGCTGGCCCTGACGGTGGCGAGCATCGCAGGTGCTATCTACGGAATCGTCCTGCTCTCTGAGGAGAACGGGCAAGAGGCCCTGGGCGGCTGGCTGCTGGCTGGCGGTGCCCTGCTGCTGGTGGTGAGCATCATCATGATGTGCAGCTTCCTGATGCTCGAGCCCAACGAGGCCCGCGTCATCACCTGGTTCGGCAAGTATGCCGGCACGTTCACCGACACGGGCTACTACTGGATCAACCCCTTCTACTCTACGAAGAAGCTGTCGCTGCGCGCCCGCAACCTCGATGCTGAGCCCATCAAGGTGAACGACAAGGTGGGCAACCCCGTGATGATCGGTCTGGTGCTGGTGTGGCGGCTGAAGGACACCTACAAGGCTATCTTCGAGGTCGACTCGCAGACCATGGCCACCACGGCACAGGGCCAGATAGGCACCGACGTGAAGAGCCTGATGAAGGCACTGGAGGGCTTCGTGAAGGTGCAGAGCGACGCCGCCCTGCGCCAGGTGGCCGGGCAGTATGCCTACGACGACCAGGACGACAAGACCGACGAGCTGACGCTGCGCGACGGCGGCGAGGAGATCAACCAGCAGCTGGAAGAGAAACTGACCGAGCGCCTGTCGATGGCCGGCATCGAGGTGGTCGAGGCCCGCATCAACTACCTGGCCTACGCCCCCGAGATTGCCGCCGTGATGCTGCGCCGCCAGCAGGCTTCGGCCATCATCACCGCCCGCGAGAAGATCGTGGAGGGTGCCGTGTCGATGGTGAAGATGGCCCTCGACAAGCTGTCGAGCGAGAACATAGTCGAGCTGGACGACGACAAGAAGGCCGCCATGGTGAGCAACCTGCTCGTGGTGCTCTGCGGCGACGACTCGGCCCAGCCTGTAGTCAACACCGGTACTCTGAACCATTAATCCTGCACTACGATGGACAAGAAGACGAAGAGCTTCATTCTGCGCGTGGATGCCGAGACGATGAGTGCCATTGAGGCGTGGGCCGCCGACGAGTTCCGCTCGACCAACGGCCAGCTTCAGTGGATCATCACCGAGGCGCTGCGCCGTGCCCACCGTCTGCCTAAAAAGAAGAAAAATGAACAGAAAGAAAGCGATACTCCTGTGGAGCTGTCTTGAGGCCATGCTCATGACCATGCTCCTGGTGTGCTTCCTTAGCGAAGCCATCAGCCTAAATGCGTTTTTCGCCACGTGCGTTGCGCTCCTGCTCGCCTCGTCAGCAGCCGTTTTCGTGATCACACGCAAGTTTCCCAACTAATATTTCCTGCGCTATGAACATTTTCAGAAAGAAGAACTCAACGCCCACTCAGATGCAGTCGCGCACCAAGGAGGGCACCATCTTCGAGCTGGCCTTCCTCGTGCTGGCACTGCTGTCGTGGGGCTTCATCGTCTGGCTCATCAGCCATGCGCCCAGCAGCGTGCCCACCCATTTTAACGCCGTCGGCACGCCCGACGCCTGGGGCTCGCCCACGTCTGTGTTGTTTATCTGCGTCATCATCTCCGTGGTGGGTGCAGCTATGCTGGCAGGTGCCTACTTCCCCGGCACCATCAACATGCCGTTCAAGATCGAGACGCCCCGCCAGATAGCGCTTGGTATGCGCCTGATGCGCATCCTGGCCATCCTGTTCCTGCTGCTCACGGTGGCCATCGCCGCCAGTTCGCTCATGCCTCCGTTCCGCATCTGGCCCATCTTCGCAGTGGTGGCCCTCATCTTGGTTGTCACCTTTGTCTTCACCTGGCTCATGTGGCGGGCACGATAGCACCTGTTTTGTCAAGATTCTTCATAGAAAAAGGGCCTCTCCGCACCACCTCAATTAGAAATTGCAGGAGGTGAAACAAGGCAATTCTTCGGGCAAAAACGCTGTTAGCTGAGGGCATCGATGCTCCTTTCTACTGGAAAACAGCGTGTTCCCTCACCTAACGAACAGCTAATTGTCACACGAAACAGCCTCCGTCACAACGCAACGGAGGCTGTTTTATGCTGCAATTCGCCCTTCATTCCGTCCTGACTTAGCCTCTTCTAAGCACCTCGAAAATACAAGCTCCTGATTGTCAGCGACTTCCGAAAACCTCCATATTTCGCTCAAAATCGACCGCCTCCCCACTTGCTGACCTCCGTGCGATTCTCAGCAGGGCATTTGTCAAAATAGTTCATAACTCATCCGTACTGCCCAATGGAGGGAAAACAACACCCCCCACTTCACTTTTTCTGCTTTTTTCTCTTTTGTTCGGGAAAAAAGCAGTAATTTTGCAGCCAAATTGTAAAGTAAGGAGTTAGTTATGTTAGGAGTCAATTCACCCAGAGAACCCATCACCCCCGAATTTTCAAAACAAATTCGAGAGGCTTTGTGGCGCAGTACGACAGGCAACTTGACTGAGAGAGAAAAAGAAGCTCTTAGGAAAGAACGTGAGGCAAGCAAATTCATAGAGATTGTATGGAAGTAGAACGATTCCATTTGCAGTTCACTTCTGAGCCAATTGCCGATTATCATTGCCTTGAGGCATTCCATTCAGGCGTCGAGGCAATGGATAGGTTTATTCAAGGTGATTTCCGCTTGAGCATAGAGCACCACTATTGTACTGCCTATGGAATATGGGCGGGAAACGAATTGGTGGCTATTTATGCGCTTAGCTTCGACTCCCTTGACCTTGATACTGATGACAAAGAAGAATTGGAAAGCGGCATCGCTTCGACCGGTGTTCCTAATGTAGATTGGAACTATAAGGATACGTTCTATGCCAAGTCAAGGTATCCGGCACTTGACATAGCATACCTTGCTGTGCAAGAAAAGTATAGAGGACAGAACATTGGGCGTAGCATCATTCACTTAATTGCGGAACAGGCACGCTCGCAAAAATTCGCAGGATGCCAGTTTCTTACAGTAGATGCACTGGCTACAAAAGATTATAGTGCCGTAGGCTTCTATGAGCATTGTGGATTCACAGCTAATGAAGTGCGTAAACCCTATAAGGACACGCTGCGCATGTATAGGACTCTCTACGTGAAGGATGGTAATTAAAGAGTGATATAGAAGATTGTAAAATCGTAAATTGTCAAATAGTAAATAAAAAATGATGACTGCAAAAGAAATCCGCGACTCGTTCAAGAGCTATTTCGAGTCGAAAGGACATGCCATCGTGCCCTCGGCCCCGATGGTGATTAAGGACGACCCGACGCTGATGTTCACCAACGCCGGCATGAACCAGTGGAAAGACATTATCCTGGGCACCCGCGACCCCGAGCCGCGCCGCCGTGCCGACACGCAGAAGTGCCTGCGCGTCAGCGGTAAGCACAACGACCTGGAGGAAGTGGGCCACGACACGTACCACCACACTATGTTCGAGATGCTGGGCAACTGGTCGTTTGGCGACTACTTCAAGGAGGGCGCCATCGATATGGCCTGGGAGTATCTGGTCAACGTGCTGAAGCTGAACCCCGAGGATCTCTACGTCACC
>JAFVEE010000060.1 GCA_017478085.1 Prevotella sp.
CGCTATGGTAACCTCTTCGAGATGTACGAGGAGATCACTGATGTGTTCCCCGGCGATGTTGCCAACGAAATCAACGGCGTGAAATACTACAAGCCAATGCTCATCTATCCCGCTATCCACTACACCATGGGTGGTATCTGGGTGGACTACGAGCTGCAGACCACTATCCCTGGTTTGTTCGCTATCGGTGAGTGCAACTTCTCTGACCATGGTGCCAACCGTCTGGGTGCCTCGGCCCTGATGCAGGGTCTGGCCGACGGCTACTTCGTGCTGCCTTACACCATCCAGAACTACCTGGCCGACCAGGCTGTGTGGCCGAAGGTTTCTACCGAGCTGCCTGAGTTTGCCGAGGCTGAGAAGAAGGTCGACGCCGAGCTGGACCGCCTGCTGGGCATCCAGGGCAAGCGCTCTGTGGACAGCATCCACAAGGAGCTGGGCCACATCATGTGGGAGTACGTCGGCATGGGTCGCACCGCCGAGGGCCTGAAGACCGGTCTGAAGAAGATGCACGAGCTGGAGAAGGAGTTCGACACCAACCTGTTCGTGCCCGGCACGAAGGAGGGTCTCAATATTGAGCTCGACAAGGCCATCCACCTGCGCGACTTCTTCACCATGGGTCAGCTCGTGGCCTTCGACGCCCTCTCGCGCAACGAGAGCTGCGGCGGTCACTTCCGCGAGGAGTACCAGACCGAGGAAGGCGAGGCCAAGCGCGACGACGAGAACTACTTCTACGTAGGCTGCTGGGAGTACCAGGGCAAGGGCAACGAGCCCACGCTCATCAAGGAGCCCCTGGAGTACGAGGCCATCAAGGTACAAACCCGTAACTACAAGAACTAAACCGTTCGTGTGTGCTGCGGTTCTGCCGCAGCATCTCCAAGTATAACCCATAAAAAGAAAACAACAATGGCAAGAAATATTTCATTTACCATCAAATTTTGGAGACAGAACGGCCCTAAGGATGCTGGCCACTTCGACTCCTACGAGATGAAGGACATTCCCGATGATACCTCGTTCCTCGAGATGCTTGACATCCTCAACGAGAACCTCATCAACGAGGGCAAGGAGCCCTTCGTGTTCGACCACGACTGCCGCGAGGGCATCTGCGGCATGTGCTCGCTCTACATCAACGGCACGCCTCACGGCAAGACCGAGCGTGGCGCCACCACCTGCCAGCTCTACATGCGCCGCTTCAACGACGGCGACGTGATCACCGTGGAGCCCTGGCGCTCGGCTGCCTTCCCCGTGATCAAGGACTGTATGGTCGACCGCAACGCCTTCGACAAGATCATCCAGGCCGGTGGCTACACCACCATCCGCACGGGTCAGGCCCAGGATGCCAACGCCATCCTCATCCCCAAGGAGGATGCCGACGAGGCTATGGATTGCGCATCGTGCATCGGCTGTGGCGCCTGCGTCGCCGCCTGTAAGAACGGCTCCGCCATGCTCTTCGTCTCTTCGAAGGTCAGCCAGCTGGCCCTGCTTCCCCAGGGTCGCGTAGAGGCCGCCCGCCGCGTGAAGAACATGATCGCCAAGATGGACGAGCTGGGCTTCGGCAACTGCACCAACACCCGTGCCTGCGAAGCCGTCTGCCCGAAGAACGAGACCATCGCCAACATCGCCCGCCTGAACCGCGAGATGATCAAGGCTAAGCTGGCCGACTAAACGTTTAATAATAAGGTTGTGAGGACTGAAGAGCCTCACAACCTTACTTATAATGTTATGAGTCCAGTATTTCGACGCGAGAGCGAGTACATTTTCAAAGTCTATTCCAATGAGGAGGATAGAATGCACATCCATGTATTGCATGGTAGGTATGATTAAGAAAATCATAGAGAAAAATGCAGACAGATTCAAAGAGCAATACAAGCAGCACGTCGGTAAGCGTCTTAATGATTAATGCCCAGGGGATTATGTTGTCCGTGTTAGGAAACGACTATTTCCTTTCCTACAATCGTATTCCTTGGATGCAGGATGCTCCTATTCGTAGCGTCCTCAACGTGCAGATGTCTGGTTCCAGAGCCATTGAATGGCCCGACCTCGATGTTGACCTTGAAATAGAGAGCCTCAATCATCCAGAGCGTTATCCGCTTATTATGAAGCGTAATCAGCTGGACTTTGTGTCGGCTTAATCATCCTCTCATCTCCACCGCTCCGTCGGTGGCAGGATATGTATCATATTAACTAACAGATCAGCGTTTCTGTTCGAACTCTTATTTTAGATATTGAGCTTTTGCTCTTGTTCTTTAGACCCGAATACCGCCAAAACATTCGATACGAAAAGAACAAGCAGTCGAAAGTTCACGCTTTATAGGCGTGGACTCTTCCGTGCTTGTTTTCGTATATGGTCACTTGGCGGTAACCAGGGTTTAGATAAGCATCGAATGGTTCCGCCTTTTTCTTAATCTAAAACGCAATGAAATTCTTTCAGAAAACTTTAAGTATATTGATGCTAATGGCAATGATGATGCCCATGATAATGGCATGCGGAAGTGATGACGATGAAAGTGAAGATGATGCACTTTTAGCAAAAGCCATTGGCACTTGGATGTGCACGCAGAGTACCGACAGCTATCGGGGCTATACCAGTCAGGGCTTGCTTGTAGGAGCACAAGTTAGCATAAAGAGTGATGGTACGTATACTTCGACTGCCCGCACATTTGGCTATTCTGGCACATATACGATAAAGGGAAATACTATAACAGCTAAGAGCGGAAGTGGTGACACCTTTATGGTGACAATGTCTATTAGTGGTGATAAAATGACTTGGAAAGGCACTTCCAGCACGGGCGTAACGTTTAATTACCTATTTGTAAGGGAGGGCTGATAACAATCAGCGACGATGATTTTTCGCCTATGGCCGATGGCCTGCTCTCACTGCGAGGGCAGGCCATTGGCGATTCTTTGGCGTAAGTTTTGAGGGGAGGGGGAAGAAAAAGGCTGCTTTATTCTTGATGGTATCAAGTTTTTTGCTACCTTTGCAAATTATAAACAAATCATACCCCCGACTATGGCAAAGAAGAAGAACGACGAGGAGAGTATCTTCCATCTTATGGATGAAATGGAGAAGATGCTGAAGCAAATGACCACGGAAGAGCGCGAAGAGTTCGACAGACTGATGAGTGGCGAGCAGAGCCTGCCCGACATAGAGAACGAACGCTTCTACACCTACGAGAGACCCGACTACGCGAAGATGGCCACCAGTGTGATCAGGTGGCTGGGACCCTTCTGGAACGCACAGAACGACGACGACAAGCTGATGCTCTGCAAGTTTGTGGAGAGCGACATACGCGTGCAGCAGCTGACACCCGATTTTATGCGCAAGGAGATGCGCGGCTACCTATATGGGCTCTTTGATCGCTTTGAGCCCGGCGACGTTGAGAACCACTGGCGGTTATACGGTCCGCTGTGGATGATGGAACGGCTGCAGATGACCGACTGCCTCGACCTGGTGCTCGAGGCGCTGCGCCAGGATGCCCATTTCTTTCACAACTACTTCCTGGGGTTCATGGAATGGCCATCGGCAGTGGTCTATCAGCTGGGCAAAGACCAGACCGACGTGCTCGAGAAGTTCCTCTACGAGCAGGGCATCATACCCGATGCCAAGCCCATCGTGCTCAATGCCCTGGTATGGGTGTACCTGCGCCACCCGGAGCGGCGGTTGCAGATTGCGGCCATGCTGGTGAAGTTCCTCGGCCACTGCCTTGACATCTGCAAGAAGGGGGCCTCGCCCATGAATATCGAGCACTATGCCATAGGCTGCGCCACCGCCCATATCAAGGAGACCATGCCCCTGTTGCGCCGTCTCTTCACCGAACTGGACTTCCCCAAGATGACCCTGACCGGCGGCGTGAAGGAACTGGAAAGCGTCATGAACGGCCGCAAGACACCTTTCTACTGCAAGTATGCCAGTATGGACGAGTATCTGCATGATGAGGAGGAAGTGTACGAGCTGGACGAGGCCGACTGGGCTGCATCGGAGGGATATGATCCCGATGAAGAAGAGTGAATTAATGCCACGCGACATATTTGGTGGGCGGCTCGTATTTTTAGCCGCGAAGCAATTTGTACCCCAATAGCAACAATTTTTGCACGTAGGGGCAACGGGATTTGCGTAATTTTGCACCACATCTTTACAAATGCTAACACTAACTATGTATCGCAGATTTCGCAAACAATCCTTGTTTTGGCCCGCTGCCGTGCTGGCTGCCGGGCTTTTGCTGCCGTCGTGCGACAACGAAGACCTGGAGGGACAGCCCTCGTGGCTGGGCAACTCCATCTACGAGCGGCTGCAGGAGGAAGGGAACTTCAAGACCACCCTGCAGCTGATTGACGACCTGGACTATGCCGACGTGCTCAGGCAGACGGGCTCGAAGACGCTCTTCGTGGCCAACGACGATGCCTTTGCCGCCTGGTTCCAGAACAATCCCTGGGGCGTGAAGAGCTATGGCGGGCTGTCGACCGCCCAGAAGAAGCTGCTCTTAGGCTCGGCTATGGTGAACAACGCCTACCTGGTGGAGCTGCTGTCGAATGTCGAGGCCGAGCCCGACCCGCTGGAGGGTCAGTGTATGAGGCGCGAGTCGTCGGTGTCGCAGTACGACAGCGTGGCCCGCTGGGTGCCTGCCCAGATGCCGCAGACGCGCTACTGGGATGCCCACCGCCACAAGACGCAGGGCATCGTGCTGCTGAAGGACGACCACTCGCAGCCTATGATCCACTTCCTGCCCCGCTTCATGCAGCTGAACAACATTACCGATGAAGACCTGCAGATCCTGACCAACGGCCAGAGCGCATCGCGCCAGGAGGCCTGGGTGAACGGCCAGCGCATAGCCGAGCGCGACATTACCTGCCGCAACGGCTACATTCAGCGCATGGACGGCGTGCTGCTGTCGAGCGACAATATGGCCCAGATACTGCGCACGCACCAGAACATGAGCCAGTGGAGCACGCTGATGGACCGCTTCTGCGCCCCTTATTACAGCGAGGAGGCCACGCAAGACTACAACCGCCTGAACGGCACGCAGGACTCGGTCTACGTGCTGCGCTACTTCAGCTCGCAGAACAAGCAGGAGCTGGATAAGGACCCCGACAAGAAGGATGTGGACGCCATGCTGGCCTTCGACCCCGGCTGGAACCACTATATGTACACCAACACGGCCGGCAAGGACCTGCACTACGACTGCGGCGCGCTGCTGGTGCCCAGCAACGAGGCCCTGAACTACTGGTGGAACCACGACGGCCTGGCCCTGCAAGACCAGTACCACGAGTGGAAGAACGTGCCCGACCAGGTGCTGGTGGAGCTGCTCAACGTGAACATGATACCCGAGTTCGTGAGCACCGTACCGTCGAAGTTCGACAACATCGTGAACGATGCCAAGGTGTCGATGGGTGTGAAGAAGGCCGATGTGGACTCGTGCTTTATGGGCTGCAACGGCGTGGTCTACCTAACCAACAAGGTCTTTGCCCCGGCCACCTACTCGAGCGTGGCCTTCCCCGCACTGGTTCACACCGAGACGATGAACATCATCTACTACGGCATCGACAAACTGGGCTTCAAGCCCTACCTGAACTCGATGGACTCGTACTACAGCTTCTTCCTGCCCACGAACGATGCCCTGCTGCACTACATTGACCCCTGTTCGCTGGGCTCGTCGCAGACGGTGCTCTATGAGTTCTACTGCAACGAGAGCGGCAAGGTAGGTGCTCACCGCTACCGTTACGACCTGGAGACGCGCACCAAGGGCGACGCGCTGAGCGATGCCAGCACGGCCCAGATGGAGAACCGCCTGACCGACGTGCTCGACAACCTGATCATTGTGGGCAACGTAGAGGACGGCAACACCTTCTACCGCACCAAAGGCGGTGCCACCGTGCGTGTGAGGAACGGCGGCCAGGTGGGCTCGATGACCGTTGAGGGCGGCCTGCAGATAGAGCAGCAACACTCGGTCTACGTGACCCAGATATACGACCAGACGACCCGTGGCAACGGCAAGGCCTACGTGGTGGAGAGCGAGGTGCCCCAGTCGGGCCGCAAGTCGGTCTACAAGACGCTGAGCGAGCATCCCGAGTACGCCCGCTTCTTCGACCTGCTGCGCGGCGGCGACCCCGACTCGGCCCAGTACAACCTGACGGCCTCGCTCATAGACAACAGCTACTCGTGCGTAGACTTCAACATACGCCTGTTCGACAACTACCACTACACCGTGTGGGTGCCCACCAACGAGAGCCTCGACGCGCTGCACCAGCAGGGCGTGCTGCCCTACTGGGAAGACCTGGACGCACAGACCGACGAGGCCTGGGGCGGCGACCGCGACGCTGCCAAGCGGATGAAGTACCAGATACGCCAGCGCATACTGGACTTCCTGCGCTACCACATTCAGGACTACTCGGTGTATATGGGCGAGGGCTCGCTGAGCGGTCGCTACGAGACCTCGAAGCTGAACCCCGAGAACAAGAAGTTCTTCTCGCTGGCCGTGAATGCCGACGACAGCCACATCAGCGTCGTCGACGCCCTGAGAAACGAGCGCCACGTGCTGACCAGCGATGCCGGCCTATATAATAATATGTGTCGCGAGTACCTCTTCACCAGCAAGGATCCCGAGACGGCTGCCAACGGCAACCTGTACAGCTCGTCCTACGCCGTGGTGCACCTCATCGACGGTCCGCTGTTCTACAGCGACAGTCAGCTGGTGCCCTTCGACTGGACCCCGGGCGGCGCAGGCGGCGCGGACGGCGCTTCGCGCCTAATGAAAAGTGAATAGTGAATAGTTTGCTACCGCTTTATGTGGCATAAAAAATACAGACAGAATGAAACAACTAATCAATAACAGTTTAAGGAAAAGAAGACTGAACGTGATCGTGAGGGCACTTTGCATAGCACTCTTCACTCTTCACTGTTCACTATTCGTTAGCGAAGCGCAGGCGCAGACCATCACGTCGGTAAGCGGTACCGTGAGCGATGACCTCGACGTGCTGATGGGAGCCTCGGTGTGCGAGATCGATGCCACGGGGCGTATCATCAATGCCACGCTGACCGATGCCGGCGGCCACTTCACGATGAAGGTGAAGGACCAGAAGAATAAGCTGCGCTTCAGCTACGTGGGCTGCCAGACGCAGACGCTGCCGCTGAACCGCGCCGTCTATAAGATCAAGCTGTCGTCGGCCACGATGATCCAGGAGGTAACCGTGAAGGCCAAGCGCCGCGTGAACGGCGGTGGCCTGGCCATCCCTGAGCGCGAGGCCTCGATGGCCCAGCAAAGCCTGTCGATGAAGGATGTAGAGGGTATGTCGTTCACCACCGTCGACGAGGCCTTGCAGGGCCGCATCTCCGGTCTCGACATCGTGTCGAACAGCGGCAACCTGGGCTCGGGCAGCACGATGCGCCTGCGCGGTGCCGCCTCAATCTCGAGTGCCGTCGATGCCAATCCCCTCATCGTGGTGAACGGCAACGAGTGGAACGTAGACATGAGCGACTTCGACGTGTCGACGGCCAACGACGAGAAGTTCGCCCAGCTGCTGAACGTGAACCCCGAGGATATTGAAGACGTGACCGTGCTGAAGGATGCCGCCGCCACCGCCATCTATGGCTCGCGCGGTGCCAACGGCGTCATCGAGATCAAGACCAAGCGCGGCGTGCGCGGTGCTCCCCGGCTGAGCTACTCGCTCCGACTGACCGGCACCTACCAGCCCCAGGGCTACAAGATGCTCGACGGCGACGGCTACACCATGCTGCTCAAGGAGAGCTACTTCAACCCCCGCCAGAGCGACGTGGCCTCGAACATCCGCGAGCTGAACTACGACCCCACCTTCTCCGAATACCAGCAGTACAACAACAATACCGACTGGGTGGATGCCGTGACCCAGTGGGGCCTGCGCCAGAACCACTACCTCGTGGTGAGCGGCGGTGGCGAGAAGGCCACGTTCCGCATATCGGGCGGCTTCGACAACGAGTCGGGTTCGGTCATCAAGCAGAAGCTGCAGCGCATGTCGACCCGCGTGGCCCTGGACTACTTCGTGAGCGACCGCATCACCATCTCGACCAACTTCTCGCTCACCTACACCAAGAACCGCAAGAACTACGACCAGCTGCTCTCCATAGCCCACAAGAAGATGCCGAATATGGGCATCTACGAGCAAGACCCCGCCACGGGCGAGGACACCGACCGCTACTACGAGATGCTGCAGACGGCCTCGACGGTGTTCAACGGCAACCAGAAGTCGCTGGTGAACCCCGTGGCCTCGGCCAATCTGGCCCGCAACAACGAGCGCACCTACGACATCACGCCCGAGCTCATTCTGAAATACAAGCTGCTGGGCATGAGCGATGACAGCTGGCAGCTGAACTGGGAGGCCCGCGCCAATATGAACATCTTCAACAACTTTACCGACCGCTACTATCCCTCGGAGCTGGAGACCGTGGCCTGGACATCGGGTGTGAACAAGACCTACACCGGCTCGTCGAAGAGCGTGGCCTTCAACACCAAGCAGACGCTGACGCTCATTCCCCACTTCAACAACCAGGACCATTCGCTCATGATGCTGGGACGCTTCGAGCTGGTGAGCGGCGAGTCTAACAGCCAGGTCACCCAGGCCTACGGACTGCCCTCGGGCGGCATCACCAGCCAGGGTGCCAACGGCATGACCCAGCAGATGAGCACCGCCTTCAGCCAGTGGCGCTCCATGTACTACACCTTCTCGGCCCACTACGCCTATCAGGGCAAGTATATGGCCGACTTCTCCATCCGCGTCGACGGTACCACCAAGTTCGGCCCGGAGCGCCGCTGGGGCTACTTCCCCGCCGTGTCGTTGCGCTGGAACATCATCGACGAGCCGTGGATGAAGGGCGTGCGCTCGTGGCTGTCCATGCTGTCGCTGCGCCCCAGCTGGGGTCGCGTGGGCAACCAGCCCTCGGCCGACTATCTGTATGAGAGCAAGTATGCTGCGAGCCCCTACCAGTACATCGACATGTCGGTGATGTATCCCAACAACATTCGCCTGAGCGGACTGCAGTGGGAGACCAACGACCAGTTCAACATTGGTACCGACATTCACTTCCTGGACGACCGCCTGAACATTGCCCTGGAGTGGTATTCGGCCACCCGCCGCAACATGCTCATGCCGGTGAAGATTCCTACCAACACGGGCTTCACCAACCTGGCCTATAAGAACGTTGGCTCGATGCGCAACACGGGCTGGGAGTTCAACATCTCGACCAACCGCATCATCAAGGCCGGCAAGTTCTCGGCCGACTTCAACGCCACCTTCGGCAACAACAGCAACCGCATCCTGACGATGGACGCCACCACGCTCGAGACGATGAACATCAAGTTCACCCAGGAGAACCGCAGCGTGCTGCAGCGCGTGCAGCTCGACAACCCCTTCGGTGCCATCTACGGTTTCCGCTACAAGGGCGTCTACCAGTATAATTACTCCACCTTTGCCAATATGAGCCGTCAGGAGCAAGACCAGTTCCTGGCCGACGGCAAGACGGCCCCCGTGGCCATTGCCGACGACGGCACCGTGATCTACGATGACCAGGACCAGCCGCTGCGCATGATGTACACCTTCACCACCAGCGACGACATTCCCGGCAAGAACTATCGCTTCAAGGGTGGCGACGCCATCTACGAAGACCTGAACCACGACGGCAACATCAACGAGCTCGACATCGTCTATCTGGGTTCGTCGCTGCCCAAGCTGACGGGTGGCTTCGGCTTCACGCTGAACTATGGCAAGTGGCGCCTGAACACCCAGTTCAACTACCGCTTCGGCAACAAGATCCTGAACCTGGCCCGACTCGACGGACAGGCCATGGTGACCAACAACAACCAGAGCCAGGCCGTGAACTACCGCTGGCGCAAGGAGGGCGACGTGACCACCGTGCCGCGTGCCATGTACGGCTCGTCGTCTAACTACAACACGCTGGTCAGCGACCGCTTCGTAGAGGATGGCTCGTTCCTGCGCCTGAACTACACGCAGCTCAGCTACTCCATTTCCGAGAAGAGCCTCAAGGGCATCGGCCTGCACGGTCTGCGCTTCTACCTGAGTGCCAACAACCTGTTCTGCCTCACGGAGTACAGCGGTGTTGACCCCGAGATCAGCTACAGCAGCTACGGTGCCGCCGTCGACCAGGCCCAGACACCCAGGGCCAAGTCGTACACCTTCGGCCTGACGGTAGACTTCTAAAGGAAGGCCCACCCCCAACCCCTCCCCAGGGGAGGGGAGTTTGGATAGACTTGTAAAGAATATTAAATATAAAGAACGTGATATGAATATTCAATTGTTGAAAACGAAGATAAAGAGTTCGCTCCTTTGGCTCAGTGCCATCTTAGCCCCCCTCACTTGGGGAGGGGTAGGGGGTGGGCTTGCCTCCTGCTCCGATTTCCTCGAGGTGAAGCCGCTCGACCAGATTGTCTTAGGCAACTTCTGGAACGAGGAGAGCGACGTGGAGAACGTGATGGCCGGCTGCTACCTCAGTATGCAGTCGCAGGAGTGGATAGACCGCGCCATCATCTGGGGCGAGGCCCGCAGCGAGAACCTGATGGGCGGCGAGCGCATCAGCGACGATACCAACCTGAGCAACATTGCCCTGGAGAACATCAACCCCAACAACGGCTACTGCACCTGGGTGCCCTTCTACGAGGTCATCAACCGCTGCAACACCATCCTGCTCTACGCCCCGAAGGTGGCTGAGAGCGACCCCAACTACACGCAGAGCGAGCTGCGGGCCACCATTGCCGAGGCATCGGCCCTGCGCGACCTGTGCTACTTCTACCTCATTCGCGCCTTCCGCGACGTGCCCTACACCTTCGAGCCCTTCATCGAGGACATCCAGACCATGGACCTGCCTGCCACGCCCTTCGACCAGGTGCTCGACTCGCTGACCATCGACCTGGAGCGCATCATCGGCGATGCCGTGCAGTTCTACCCCGTTACGAAGCCTGCCTACCAGACGGGCCGCATCACGCAGGATGCCATCCACGCCATGCTTTGCGACATGTACCTATGGAAGCAGGACTACCAGAAGGCCATCGAGCATGCCGATGCCGTCATCCTGTCGAAGCAGCGCACCTACAACGAGGAGTCTGAGCGCGTGGGTGGCGTGTCGTCGGGCCGCATAGACCGCCTGATCAATGGCTACCCCCTCATTGCCGATGTCTATGCGGGCGGCAACAGCTTTGGCCGTGCCTTCTACTCCATCTTCTGCGAAGGCAACTCGTCTGAGAGCATCTTCGAGCTCTATTATAACACCGACGATGCCAGCTTCCCCAACAAGGGCGTCAGCATTCGCTACGGCAGCAACGACGGCGGCAATGGCTCGTTCTGTCCTTCCGATGTGGTGGCCAACGACATCAGCGACGGCCAGTTTGCCATCTACAACAACCGCTACGACACCCGCTCCTGGGAGAACATTCAGCGCAACGGCGCATCGCAGGTGGTGGCCAAGTATGCCAGCCAGGATGCTATAGTCAACATTACCACCAGCCCCTATTCCAGCAGCTACGGACAGCGCTGGCCCAAGGACCGTTGCCACGCCAACTGGATAGTATATCGCCTGACCGACGTGATGCTGATGAAGGCCGAGGCCTTGGTGCTGTCGGCCGACCCCACGGGCAGCGGCACGCTGAGCGACGACGACAACACCCGCCTGCGCCAGGCCTTTATGCTGGTCGATGCCGTGAACCGCCGTTCCTACGGTCAGTCGCAGACGGCCTCGGCACTGACCTACTCGCGCTACACCACCAAGACCGCCATGCTCAACCTGGTCTACGACGAGCGCAACCGAGAGCTCATGTTCGAGGGCAAGCGCTGGTTTGACCTGGTGCGCCGCTCCCTGCGCGAGGGCAACACCAACTACCTCATCAGCCAGGCCGGCCGCAAGTACACCAACAACAAGTCGGCTGCCGAGAGCAAGCTGCAGCGCCTGGAGGCCATCTTCTGGCCCTACAACGAGGAAGAGCTGAAGGTGAACACCAACCTGGTGCAGAATCCCGCCTTCGGCAGTAGCGACCACTCCATCTTCGAAGTGACACAATAGGGGGCCCACCCCCGGCCCCTCCCCCGGGGGAGGGGAGTTTGAATAGAGTTGTAATAAAATAATAAAAATGAATATGAATATACAATTGTTGAAAAAGAAGATAAAGAGTTCGCTCCTTTGGCTCTGTACTGTCTTAGCCCCCCTCACTTGGGGAGGGGTAGGGGGTGGGCTGGTCTCCTGCTCCGACGAGCCCGACGCCGAGAACTTCTACACCTACAAGGGGCAGATGATGAGCGAGTACCTGCTCACCAACCCCCAGTTCAGCAAGTATGCCGCCATCGTGGAGCGGGCCGGTATGATGAAGCTGCTCTCGGCCTACGGCACCTACACCTGCTTTGCCCCCACCAACAGCGCCGTCGATGCTTTCCTGCAGGGCCGCGGTCTGCAGGACATCAGCCAGCTGAGCGATGCCGACTGCGACACCATTGCCCGCACGCATCTGGTGAACAACGTCTTCTCGACCGCCGAGATGGGCGACGGCGTGCTGGCCACGGCCAATATGAACCGCCGCTACCTGGAGATAAGCCATGGCGTCGACGACAACAACAATGCCGTGGTCTTCCTCAACGAGGATGCCCACATCATCTACGAGCTGCAGGACGACTCGGTCGACAACGGCATTATGCAGCCCGTTGACCACGTGCTGGAAAGCTCGAACCGCATGATTGTAGACCTGATGAAGCTGAACCCCAACGTGTCGCTCTTCATCGAGGCACTGATGCAGACGGGCGTGGCCGACTCGCTCTACCTTTATAAGGATGCCCAGTGGGATCCCAAGCCCTACCCGCGCTGGTACTACTCCAGCGACATCAACTCTGAGAGCGCCACCGTGCCCCAGGAGATGCTCTATGGCTTCACCGTCTTTGCCGAGACCGACTCCATCTTCCGCGAAAAGTATGGCATCACCACGCTCGAACAGCTCTACCAGAAGGCCTGCGAGATCTACGACCCCGTCTATCCCGACGATGTGGCCCAGCCCTGGCACGCCTTCGCCCCCGACCAGATTACCGACCGCCGCAACCCGCTGAACCGCTTCGTGAGCTACCACATACTGCGCTGCAACGTGCTCAGCAAGGAGAAGCTCACGCCCTACAACGTGCTCAACAGCAACGGCCTCGTAGACATTGGCATCGAGACCACGCAGAACAACCCCGAGGACTGGTACGAGACGCTGCTCGCGCACACCATGATCAACGTGCAGAAGCTCACCGTGGGCAAGTACCTGGGCCAGGGCACCCGCAATGCCCACTACGTGAACCGCCGCTACGACTCGCAGTTCCAGCACGAGGGGCAGCAGGTCGACAAGGTAACGGGCTATAAGAGCGCTGCCCTGAACGGCATCTACTTCTATGTGAACGACCTCGTGGCCTTCGACCTCACCACCATCAAGCAGGTGCAGAACCGCCGCATCCGCATGGACTTCTCAACCCTGTTCCCCGAGATGATGACCAACGGCATTCGCCTCAACGGCGACCCCACCCACGGCCACGACGAGGCCGAGCGCTATGGCAAGAACTACTACTTCCCCCAGGGCTACCTGAAGGGCGTGAAGGTGAATGGCTACCTGCTCTACCGCCGTCCGCACAACCACTACCGCTGCTTCCAGGGCGACGAGCTCAACCTGCAGGGCGACTACGACGTGACGTTCCGTCTGCCTCCCGTGCCCGATGAGGGCGAATACCAGATTCGCCTGGGCTATGCTCCCACCGCCACGCGCGGCATCGGCCAGGTCTACTTCGACGACAAGCCGCAGGGCATTCCCATCGACATGACCAAGTCGCTCAACGACCTCGGTGTGCCCCTGGCCAGCAACTACAACCTGCTGACCAAGGACGAGAAGGTGGCCGAGCGCAAGGCCCTGAAGAACCAGGGCTACTATCGTGGCCCGATGGGAGCCTACATGCTGCAGAGCGGTGCCCACTACTTCCTGGGACTGCACGCGCAGAGCGTGCGCCGCATCGTCTGCACCGTCCACATCAGCCCCGACGAAGACCACTACCTGCGCTTCCGCAATGTGTCGAACAACGGGTCCAGCGAGCTGATGCTCGACTTCATCGAGATAGTGCCTCGCAGCGTCTATGGCGTCACCGACGAGGGCGAGCCGGAGGATGACCTGTAAGCCCACCCCCAGCCCCTCCCCAAGGGAGGGGAGCTTGAATAGAGTTGTAATATAATAATAAAAATGAATATGAATATACAATTGTTGAAAATGAAGATAAAGAGTTCGCTCCTTTGGCTCTGTACTATCTTAGCCCCCCTCACTTGGGGAGGGGTAGGGGGTGGGCTTGTTTCCTGCGCCGATAAGTGGGACGACCACTACACCGAGGACGCTGAGCTCAGCGGCACGCTGTGGTCGGCCATGCAGCAGGACGACCAGCTGTCGAACTTCTGCCGCGTGCTCCAGGCCACGGGCTATGATGCCCGCCTCAGCAGCAGCCAGATGTTCACCGTCTTCGCCCCCACCAACGACCAGTTCTCGCAGGCCGAGGCCGATGCCCTCATCAGCCGCTTCCAGGCCGAGCGCCAGGCTGGCACCCGCGATGCCGACAACCAGGTCATTCGCCAGTTCGTGCAGAACCACATCGCGCTGTTCAACCGCAGCGTGTCGTCGCTCACCCACGACTCGCTGAAGATGATGAACGGCAAGTATGCCGTGCTGACCAACAGCCACTTCGGCAGCACCAGCCTGCTCAGTCAGAACAAGTACTGCGGCAATGGCGTGCTCTTCACCATCAGCAAGCCCGAGACCTACTTTGCCAACGTCTACGAATACCTGGCCCAGAACGGTCGCACCGATTCGCTCTACCGCTTCCTGAGTAGCTACAACGTCTACGAGTTCGACCCCGAGGAGAGCGTCGCTGGCGACATCGTGAACGGTAAGACGGAATATCTGGACTCCGTGTTCCACCTCACCAACCCCATGCTGCGCACCTACGGCCTCATCAACCGCGAGGACTCCAGCTACCTGGCCGTGGTGCCTACCGACGAGGCCTGGCGCCAGATGTTCGACGAGTACGTCAGCTACTTCAACTACAACGACCTGACGTCGAATCGCGACTCGATGGTGCTCACCCACACCCGCCGCGCCATTGCCGACGGCACCATCTTCAACCTGAACTCCCAGCGGTCGCCCCAGGACTCGCTCATCTCTACGGCCTACGAGCTGCTCTACCGCAACCGTCCCAACTATACGGATGAGCGCTACTACGTGTACTATCGTCCCTACGACGAGGGCGGTGCCCTGAACGGTGCCGAGACGGCGCAGTGCAGCAACGGCCTGGTGAGCATTCAGCCCCAGTGGAAGATAGCCAAGCGCCAGTCGTTCCTGCAGCAGATCAAGGTAGAGTGCGAGCAGACCAGCAACGTCGACACCATCGTCCAGGCCCGCGAGCCGCTCAGCCAGCGCGCCGTGCCCCTCACCAATGCTTTCTACGGCAAGGTGTCAGAGAACAGCTTCATCGAGGCCCAGCCGCTCAGCTCGGTATCGTCGACCAGCGTCACCTACAACATCCCCGACCAGCTTTCCAACGTTGGCTACGACATCTATGCCGTCTTCGTGCCGGCCATTGCCTACAACGAGAATGCATCCGACGAGGAGCGCCTGCCCTGCCGCGTGCGCTTCACGCTGACCTATCGCAACCAGAACGACTCCATCATCAGTGCCACGATGCGCACCCCTGCCGAGAACAGCGTGAACTATGAGACCCACCCCGACGTGGTCGACTCGGTGCTCGTGGCCAGCAACTACGTGTTCCCCACCTGTGCGCTCGATCTGGACGACCCGCAAGTCACGCTGCGCATACAGAGCAACATCACCAGCAGCATGTCATCGCGCTACACCCGCACCCTGCGGCTCGACTGCATCATCCTGAAGCCGCACGAGGAAGAATAAAACGTTGAACATTGAAAAAAGTGAAGAAGATGAAAAACAATATCAGATACATCCTCTGCATCCTCTGCATTGCCTGCGGCATCAGCATGGCCCAGGCCCAAACGGTTACGCTGCGTGGCCGCGTGCTCGATGCCTCTACTGGCCAGCCGCTGGTAGGCGCCCTCGTGAGCAGCGACCAGATCAAGGGCTACAGCTCGCTCACCGACGAGGAAGGCTGCTACGAGATCGTCGTGCCCGACTTCTGCTCGGCCCTGAGCTTCAGCGCCCCCGACTTCAACACCACGCTCCAGGGCATTGGCCATAAGACCACCCTGCCCGACGTGCGCCTCTACCCCTCCACCCTGAAGCCCTTCGCCGCCGTGCCTTCGTCGGGCCAGGCCGCCGTGCCCGGCGCATCTCCGTCGGGTGTCACCACCGTCGTGCCCGGCGTTTCTCCGTCGGGTACCATCGAGGAGGAAATCCAGAAGCAGCTGGGCGCCCAGGTCCACACCATCGGCCGTAGCGGCACGCCCGGCATAGGCAGCGTGATGTTCATCGACGGTCTGAACTCGCTCAACAGCAATGCCCAGCCCCTCATCGTGGTCGACGGCGTGATCTTCGACCAGCAGCGCGACCGCCAGATGCTGCACAGCGGCTTCTAC
>JAFVEE010000061.1 GCA_017478085.1 Prevotella sp.
AGAAATCCGCTATTTGAATGCTCCTTCTATCGACACGAAGAAGAAGAAGTACTGCCGCTTCAAGAAGAGTGGCATCAAGTACATTGACTACAAGGATCCCGAGTTCCTGAAGAAGTTCCTGAACGAGCAGGGTAAGATCCTGCCCCGTCGCATCACCGGCACCTCGCTGAAGTATCAGCGCCGCGTGGCTCAGGCCGTGAAGCGTGCACGCCAGATTGCACTGCTGCCTTACGTAACCGATTTGATGAAATAATCTAAAAGGAGGACGCAAGAATGGAAATTATACTGAAAGAAGACATTATCGGTCTGGGATATAAGAACGATATCGTGAACGTGAAGTCGGGCTATGGCCGCAACTACCTCATCCCCCAGGGCAAGGGCGTTATCGCTTCGCCTTCGGCAAAGAAGGTGCTGGCCGAGAACCTGAAGCAGCAGGCTCACAAGCTGGCCGCTATCAAGGCTGCCGCCGAAGAGCGCGGCAAGGCTCTGGAAGGCGTGGCTCTGTGCATCGCCGCCAAGGTGAGCGCCACGGGTCAGCTCTACGGTTCGGTGAACACCGCTACCGTGGCTGAGGAGCTGAAGAAGCTGGGTCATGAGGTGGATCGCAAGATCATCACCATGCGCGACATCAAGAAGGTGGGCGACTTTGTGGCTCTCGTGCACTTCCACAAGGAGGTAGTGGTCGAGATTCCCGTCAAGGTCGTTGCCGAGAATGCTCCCGCCGAGGAGGCTCCTGTCCAGGAGGCTGCTCCCGTAGCTGAGGTTGAGGCTCCCGTCGAGGAGGCTCCCGCAGAAGAAGAAAACGCAGAATAAAATTGCTGTAAAACAATTTTTATAATGAGGAAATCCCGATTGCCCCATAGCGGTCGGGATTTTTTCTATGACAGAAAGTCTGGACGATGATGTATCTGGGTGAACTCATCTCGCTGGGCGTGGCCATGTCGTGGACGGTGGCCGCCCTGGCCAGTGAGATAGGAAGCCGCCATCTGGGCGTCTTCGTGATGAACGTGTGGCGCATGGCGCTGGCCTTGCTGCTCTCGGCCCTGCTGCTGTGGTGGGCTTTCGGCGTGCCCTATCCGCTGTATGCGGGCACCGAGGCGTGGCTGTGGCTGCTGGCCTCGGGCGTGGTGGGCTATTTCTTCGGCGACTGGTGCCTGTTCAACAGCTACCTCACCATTGGCTCGCGCTACGGGCAGCTGTTTATGACGCTGGCCCCTATGTTTACCGCCCTCTCGGCCTGGGTGATGATTGGGCAGACGCTCTCGTGGTCGGCCCTGCTGGCTATGGCCGTCACGCTGCTGGGCATCGCCATCTCGGTACTGGGGCGTGGCGAGGGTCACCACGTGTCGCTCGGCCTGCCACTGAAGGGCGTGCTCTTCGGCATAGGCGCCGGGGTGGGGCAGGGTGTGGGCCTGGTGCTCAGCAAGATTGGGCTGGACTATTATACCCACGACTTTGAGGCGGCCCTCACGGGCGACCCATCGGCTCTCACCGTTCTTCCTTTCGCCTCGAATATGATACGCTGCGTGGCGGGTCTGGTGTGTTTCTCCACCTGGCTCATAGCGAGCGGACAGGCGGGGCGTATGGCTCGCAGTCTGAGCGACAAGAAGGGCCTGCTGGCTATGGTCGTGGCCGTCTTCTCGGGTCCGTTCATCGGCGTGGGCTTCTCGCTGATGGCCGTGCAGTACACCGCCGCCGGCATCGCCAGCACCATCATGGCGATGACGCCCATCCTCATCCTGCTGCCCTCGCGCTGGCTGTTTCACCAGCCCGTCACCCCCCGCGCCGTCATCGGTGCCGTCATCTCAGTCATCGGCGTGTCGCTGTTCTTCCTGCTCTGAAAAAGGATGCTAAATGTTTGGCGGTTCGCCCTTTTTGTTGTATCTTTGCAAACAATTAACATAAAAGCGTCGATTTTATGGCAGAGAAGAGAAGATACGGCATCGGGTTGCAATGGTTTCCCGATATTATTGAGAAGAAGACCATCTATGTGGACAAGACGGCTTTTGTGCACAAGTTGGCCCACCATGGGGGCAAAAACTATTTCCTGAGTCGTCCGCGCCGCTTCGGCAAGTCGCTCCTGTTGAGCACCCTGCAGGTCTACTTCGAAGGACGCAAGGAGCTGTTCAAAGGTCTGGCCGTTGAGCAGTTGGAGCAGGAGTGGACACCCTACGCCGTGATTCGTCTGGACCTGAGTATGGGTAAGTACTACGACGAGACGAGTGTGGACGACATCTGCGGCGGTCTGCTTGAGACCTACGAGAAGCAGTATGGCCTGCCTGTGCTGGAAGGGGAGAAGCTAAGCAGGCGGCTGAAGAATATCATTCTGGCCGCCTACGAGCAGACCCGGCGGCCGGTGGTCATTCTCATCGACGAGTACGACGCCCCGATGCTCGACAGCATCCACAAGCCTGACCTCCAGGACCATTTGCGCGAGCGTGTCCGCGACCTCTTCTCGCCGCTGAAGGCTCAGGCACAATACCTGAAGTTCGTGCTGCTCACGGGCATCTCGAAGTTCTCCCAGCTCTCGGTGTTCAGCGAACTGAACAACCTTAGCGACCTGACCTTCATGCCAGAGTTCGAGGGCATCTGCGGCATCACCGAGGAGGAGCTCTTCACCACGCTGAAGCCCGACCTGGAGTGGCTCACCGAGAGTATGAACGAACGCCGGCGTAAGAACTGGACCTACGACGACTGCGTGCAGGAGGTGAAGCGCATGTACGATGGCTACCACTTCTCAGAAAAGATGACCGACATCTACAACCCTTGGAGCCTCTTTTATGCTTTTGAGACAGGCTTGATAGACAACTACTGGTTTTCTACGGGCACGCCCTCGTCGCTTATCAACCTGATGCGGGTGAGGCAGATGGTGATGCCCGAACTGGAGAGACTTGAGGTTAAGATGAGCCGTTTCAACGCCCCCACTGAGCGCATTACCGATCCCGTCCCTGTGTTGTTCCAGAGCGGCTACCTGACTATTAAGGACTTTTACAACGAAACAAATACGTTCGCCTTGGGTTTCCCCAATGCAGAAGTGCGCGAAGGTTTCGGTGAATCTCTGTATAATTACTACACCCCAGACTACTATGGCAGTCGTGACCAGATGTACATCACCTTTTGGAACTTGCGGCGTAAGCGTATCGCTTTCGAGCAGTTCCTTGAAAGCGTGCGCAAGTGGTACGCTGGCATCCCCTATAGCATCACAGACAAGAACCAGAACGAACAGTTCTACCAGTCGCTGTTCTACTCGCTGATGGTGGGCATCGGTGCCGACGTGGAGGCCGAAGGGCAGACCAGCGATGGCCGCTTCGACATCGCGCTGAAACTGCAGGAAGCTATCTACATTCTGGAGTTCAAGTTCAACCGCACCGCCGAGGAGGCCACAGAGCAAATACTGAAGAAGGACTATGCGGTTCGCTTTGCTGCCGACCCACGCCCCGTCTACGCCGTCGGGCTGAACATCAGTCAGGACTACCGCACCATTGAGCAGTATGAAGTGATAGCATGCAAGTAGACACACGTGTAGAACGATGAATACGAATCTTAAAATTTCCACCCCACCATTTCATAGGCGCGCTGCGCGTGCCTGCGCTAAACGTTTTATATTTTAAATCCTTTTTCTATGCAGCACAAAAGACTATTAGCTTTCTGTGCGCTCTGGCTCGTGGCCTTTGGCTTGCGGGCCCAGACGTTGGTGCTCCATCATGCCGATGGCACCACAACCGATGTGGAGTTGTTTACTCAGCCTACTGTCCAGTTCGTTAACGACAAGGTGGTCATTGCCTCCACTGTGCTCTCTATGGAGTACCCCAAGGAGCAGGTTGTCCGCTTCACCTACCGTGGCAGTACGCTGGGGGTCCAAGCCCCCAAGGCTGAAGCCGACTACAGTCGCGAGGCCGACCGCTTGGTGTTCCACGGCATCAAGGCAACCGACTGTGTGGCCGTCTACAAGCCCAACGGCATTCGTGTGCCGGTGCGCATCGCCCTGAACGGAACCGATGCCGTGCTTCCTCTCTCGCAGATTCCCCAAGGTGTCTATCTGCTTTCAGTAAATGGTCGTACCTCTAAATTCACCAAGCCATGAAAACAATACGTCTTCATCGCTGGCCCCACCGGCTGCTGCTGGCCGTGGCACTCTTCACGCTTTACTGTTCACTATTCGTTAGCGAAGCGCAGGCCCAGACCATTGGCGAGGCTTTCTATATCTACCGCAACGACGGCGGGTTCAACGCCTTCTTCCGCGACGAGGTCGACTCGATGGCCTACTCCCACTACGACCTCGACTCCGTCTACTACGACGAGAACGTCACCCAGCTCGTCTATACCCCCGACAGCCTCTACCGCATTCCGCTGGCGGCTATCGACAGCATCGGCTTCGTGCAGCCGGAGACGGTGTATAAGGACGATGTGGTGCAGCTGTCTGGCAATCTGTTCGACTATCTTGTCTCTGCCGATAGCTTGGTACTCACATTTAGCTCCTCTGTACCTCCTTCCCTGATTCCTAAAGTCGGTGATAAACTTGCAACCATGAATCTTACCGATATACTGCCATGTGGCTTTTCCGGGAAGGTGAGGCTCGTAGAGGGCAATAGCGATGTTATAACCGTCTATTGCGACAGCCTGGCTTTCGAGGAGGCCGTCAGCCGTTTCTATGGTGTAGTGGAAATTGTTAGCCGGCAGCAAGATGGTGAGGTGCGCCGCTACCTGCCTCGAAAGGCACCTGTTGCCACTCATACCTATACTTTCAATCCTCAGTTGCGAGACTTTGATCTTCCTGTCTCTCTCGAAGGCGTTATTTCGCCTAAGAAGGTGTTTAAGAGTTATGAAGGCAAGGCATCGGCCAACATGCATATCACTCCCACGCTCACCGGCAGGGCTGTATATGTAATTGACAACTGGCTCGTTCCCACTCATTATGAGATACATATAGTGACAGACCTGAAGACCGAAGGTGTCATTGACGTTGCCGGGGGTGCAAAGGGCGAGTTTGTGAACTGGTGGTTCGACCGGGATGTGCCTATGCCTTGGGGCTATCCTTTATATCTTGCTTTTGGCCCAATGCTTGAAATAGAGGGCGATGTTGCCTTGGGCTTCAATTTGCAGGCTGATGTCCGGCACATAGAAGATATAACCTATTACCCAGCGGCTTCTCTAAACCCTGTGACGCAGACGTTGTTCAATAGGGTCGATCAGACCACCCAGTTTACTCGCTTCGGCATGGACTGGCGGTATTTTGCATTGCGAGGCTCGGCAAAGGTGGGATTCAAAGCACGCGTGGGCTTGCCAGTCCCGAAACATGAAATTGCCTGGTTTGGTGGTGAGTTCCAGTTTGGCGAGAGAGTGGATGCAGAGCTGAATGTTGACTTTGACGCCATAGAGCAGGCTGAGACCGGTACCGCTTTCTATGATGCGCTCAAGAGCAGTAATCTGTCTGAAATGTCATACGGAGGAGCACAGTTCTGCGTGATGGGGCTGAAAGATCGTTTGAGTGCAAAGTTTGGACGAGACGACTATGACTTTGGAGGCAGAAGGATCAATTGGAACCTCCTGCCCATCTTCAGTGATACCAAAGCCACGCCAAGTGGCTCTTCTGCCAAGGCATCGGCCAACATCACCAACGACTGCATCATTCCCTGCACCATAGGCTTCTCGCTCTTCGACGAAAACAACAATCGTATAGGCGAGCCGCAATGGAACGGGCAGCAATATCGTCTGCATCAAGATTTCGGTTTTCCATTCGAAACGACTTTCCGTGATCTGGCAACAGACAAAAAATACAGGGTCTTTCCCACAGTGCGCCTCTTCGGATTGCACAATGTGCTTGCCACGCCCAGTGCCGAACTTGACATGCATTTCCCCGTGACGCTGAGCGACTTCCGCGTCACCAGGTCGCAGCATGAGAAAGGGGCGTTTACCCACAATGGGCAGAAGTACGACTACTGCTTCAACGTGAGCGTGACGGCCACGCTCGACGCTGATGCCGAGGGTGTCAGCGAGTGGGGCTACGTCTATCTTGACCCTAATGGGAAGGAGGCTTTTATTCCCCTGAATGGTCACAGCTACACCGACACCCGCTGGGCCTACTACCGCAACCAGCCGAAGAGCACCTGCACGCTCTATGGCTACGTGAAATATGTGGGCAGCGACGAGCCCGTCTACGGCGAGCCGCACGACTACCCCCTGGAGTATCAGGGCGAGACCACCTGCCCCGACAGCAGCCACCCGCACTGGATAGACCTGGGCCTGCCCAGCGGCACCAAGTGGCGCTGCTGCAACGAAGGTGCCTCCACGCCCGAGGCCTATGGTGGCTATTACACCTTCGGACAGGTGGCTTCTGCCCCGACACTTGATCAAATAAGGGAGTTCCTGAGCTACACCACCTCTGTGTGGACAACACAGAACGGCGTAAATGGGCGTAAGTTCAGGAGCAGGGTCAATGGGGGGACAATCTTTCTTCCCGCTGCGGGCGGCCGCTGGCATGGCGGGCTGTACGACGTTGGCTCGGGCTGCGTCTACTGGTCGTCTACGCCTTACGATGAGTACTACGCCTACGTATTGGACTTCATTTCGAGCTACCCGAGCTGGGACTACGACCTCTACCGCGTCGTCGGTCTATCCGTGCGCCCCGTGCGTTAGAACTGAGTGCATCCTTTCCCAAACTCGAAAAAACTCGCTTCTCGCCTTTATCGTTATTCTGGCCCTGCGGTGGGGCGGGCCCTCAAGGGCTACTTTCTGAGTGGGACAAAAAAGTGGCTGAGGTCTTTTGCACATGGTAAGCAAAAAGCAGGCGAATCGTTTGGCGGTTTGCCCGCTTTTTCGTATTTTTGCAGTCAAATATCGGATGCTATGGTTATGAACAGCGATATCAAGCGGATTCCCTATGGCGTGAGCGACTTCAAGCAGTTGCGCCGTGAGAACCTTTATTACGTAGACAAGTCGATGTATATTGATCGGCTGGAGCAGGCTGGTCACTTCTTGTTCTTCATTCGCCCGCGCCGTTTCGGCAAGAGCCTCTTTCTGAATATGCTGGCCGCCTACTACGACATTGAGGGGCAGCAGCAGTGGGATGAGCTGTTCGGCGGGCTCTACGTGCACGAGCATCCCACTCGCGAGCGGGGGCAGTACCAGGTGCTGAAATTCGATTTTTCGCAGGCCAGTGGCGACGTGGATTCCCTGTACAATCGTCTGGATGCCTACATGGCCATCATTATGGACAACTTCGTGCGTAAGTATGCCCACTATTACCATGATTGCTATTTGGAGGACTACGAGCGGCGTAAGGATTTCAACGACAAACTGCTGTACATCGGTGCACAGGCGCGTGAGCATGGCTATCCCCTGTATCTCATCATCGACGAATACGACAATTTCACCAACAATGTCTTGGCTGAGTATGGCGAAGCCGTCTATCATAAGCTTACCCATGCCACGGGCTTCTACCGCGACCTTTTCAAGAAGTTCAAGCCTAACTTCGACCGTATCCTGATGCTGGGCGTGAGCCCCGTGACAATGGATGACCTGACCTCGGGCTATAACATTGCCCGGGCCATTACGATGGATGACCGCTTCAATATGATGCTGGGCTTCTCAGAGACCGAGGTACGCGAGATCATTCGCTACTATCAGCAGGCAGGACTCATCAGGCAATCGGAGGATGAGCTGGTGGAGGATATGCGTCCGTGGTACGACAACTACTGCTTCGCACGGGCATCGCTGCAGCGCGACCCAAAGATGTTCAACAGCGATATGGTGCTGTACTATTTGAACAACGTGATAGACCACGGCAATCGGCCGGAAGAAATCATCGACCCCAACACGCGTACGGACTATAAGAAGATGAAGAAGCTCATCAGTCTGGACGGCACGGGCACCTATCGCGCCAGCATCATCAATAGGATTGCCGAGCAGGGCTACATCATTGGCACGGTGGAAGAGTCGTTCCCCGCCGAGCGGTTGACGGACCAGCACCTTTTCGTATCCCTATTATATTATTATGGTATGCTCACCATCGGTGACACCATTGGTGCGATGCTGAAGCTTATCATTCCCAACAACAATGTGCGTCAGCAGTACTACGGCTATCTGATGGAGGAATATCAGTTCATTCACCCCGTGGATCTTTCACAATTGAGCATGCTGTTTCACTACGCTGCCCTTGATGGCGACTGGCATCCGCTCTTCGACTATATCGGTCAGGCCTACCACGATGCCACGGCGGTGCGAAGCCTGATTGAGGGTGAGCGTAATCTTCAGGGCTTTATGAATGCCTACCTGACGCTTACCCCCTACTGGATGACACAGCCCGAGACGGAGCTGGCCCACGGCTACTGCGACTTCTTCCTGATGCCCGACCTGGCCCGCTACCCTATGGTGCAGCATTCCTACATCGTAGAACTGAAGTACCTGAAGCAAGATGCCACCGAGCAGGATGCCCAGCAACAGTGGGCAGAGGCCGTGGAGCAAATCAAGCACTACGCCGAGGACAAGAAAGTACGCCACTACATCCGCGATACCCGCCTGCACCTCATCATCGCCCAAGTGCGTGGCTACACGTGGGAGCGGGTGGAAGAGGTATAGTCCAACTATTCACGTTTATTTAACTTAACCTATAAAAATCATTATGAAGAAAATTAGATTGATTTTAGTGTGGCTACTTCTGGTGGCCGCCAACCCCGTTCTCGTGTCATGTGACGATGCTGATGATTCGTCAGAAGCTGTGCCCAATAACTCTATAGAACAGACTGATGCGAGGAATAAAGCCCCCTATGGTGCGGTGCCCGTGGATTTGGGTCTGCCCAGTGGCACGAAGTGGGCCAATATGAACATTGGTGCCACCAAGCCAGAGGAGTATGGCGATTATTTCCGCTGGGGTGAGACGACACCCTTCAAAGAAGGCGATACTTATAAATCGTATTCATACAAGAGTACTGACCTCGGCGAAAGTATCGCAGGCACACAGTATGATGCTGCCACAATGAATTGGGGAACATCGTGGAAGATGCCGACGTTAGAACAGATACAGGAGCTGACAGATAATTGCACCTACACTTTGATGACGCTGGACGGCGTAGATGGTGCCATCTTCATTGGGCCGAATGGTGCTTCCATTTTCTTCCCAACCGCTGGCTATCGTCACTACGACGATGGTACGCTCGGTAGCGTTGGGGGCTACGGTGGCTGTTGGTCGGCAACGCCCAATGGCGGCACCCGTGGGAGCTATCTCTACTTCGGCTTGGACGGTTGGTTCCTGATCAACACCAATCGGACGCTTGGCTTCCCCGTCCGGGCGGTCGCCGAATAGGTTTACAGGTAGCCGATTCCCCTCTTGGATAACCCTTCAAAGCCCCCCGCTCCTTAAAAATGTGGAAAAGTTTAATGGGTTTTGAGTGATTGTGACAGATAATAGTTAACTTTGCACTCAAAAACAGTTAAACAGCAAAAATGAACGAGAATACAGAGAAGAGACAGAACCCGTTTTTCGTGCCCTACGGCACGCCGCACGATGCGGTGCCCTTCGACCGCATACGCTTGGAGGACTTCGAGGAAGCCTTTATGGAGGGCATTCGGCGCGACAACGAGCAGATAGAGAAGACCATCAACAACCCCGCGAAGCCCACCTTCGACAATACCATCATAGACAAGGAGGACGAGACCGAGGGCTACTACGACCTGCTGGAGCGCGTGAGCACGGTGTTCTTCAACCTGCTGTCGGCCGAGACCAACGACGAGATGGACGCGCTGGCGCAGAAGCTGCAGCCCATCCTGACGCAGCATGCCAACGACGTGAGGCTGAACGAGCGGCTGTTTGAGCGCATCAAGTATGTGCACCGCCACCACCGCAAGCTGACGCCCGAGGAGAAGATGCTTCTGGAGAACACCTATCAGGGCTTCGTGCGCAGTGGTGCCCTGCTCAGCAAGGGCGACAAGGAGCGCCTGCGTCAGCTCACCGAGGAGGCTTCGGTGCTCTCGCTGCAGTTCTCGCAGAACCTGCTGAAGGAGAACAAGGCCTACACGCTCGACATTACCGATGAGGCACTGCTCGACGGTCTGCCCCAGACGGCCATCGATGCCGCTGCTGAGGAGGCCCGCCAGCAGGGCAAGGAGGGCTGGGTGTTCACGCTCGACTATCCCTCTTATTCGCCCTTTATGACCTATAGCACCCAGCGCGACCTGCGCCGTCAGCTGTATATGGCGAAGAACACGGTGTGTACCCACGACAACAGCGAGAACAACGTGCAGATCTGCCAGCGGCTCATCAACCTGCGCCGCGAGATTGCCCAGCTGCTGGGCTACAAGACCTACGCTGACTATGTGCTGAAGCGCCGCATGGCCACGAACACCCGCAACGTCTACAAGCTACTGAACGACCTGATCGATGCCTACAAGCCTACGGCAGAGAAGGAACTGAAGGAGCTGGGCAAGGGGCTGGAGCCGTGGGACGTATCGTTCTACAGCCACAAGCTGAAGCTGAAGAAATATAACATCGATGCCGAGATGCTGCGGCCCTACTTCGAGCTGTCGAAGGTCATCGACGGTGTGTTCGGTCTGGCTAACCGCCTGTATGGCATCACGTTTCGGGAGAACAAGGACATTCCCGTGTACCACCCCGATGTGAAGGCCTACGAGGTGTTCGACAAGGACGGCTCTTACCTGGCCGTGTTCTATGCCGACTTCCATCCCCGCAAGGGCAAGCAGGGCGGTGCCTGGATGACGGAGTACCAGGGGCAGTGCATCGATAAGAAGGGCGAGAATGTGCGCCCCCACGTGAGCGTGGTGATGAACCTGACGAAGCCCACGCCCGAGAAGCCTGCCCTGCTGACGCTGGGCGAGGTAGAGACCTTCCTGCACGAGTTTGGCCACTCGCTGCACGGCATGTTTGCCAACACCCGCTTCGAGAGCCTGAGCGGCACCAACGTGTGGTGGGACTTTGTGGAGCTGCCGTCGCAGTTTATGGAGAACTACTCCGTTGAGAAGGACTTTTTGCGCACCTTCGCCTTCCACTACCAGACGGGCGAGCCGCTGCCCGACGAGCTGATCAGCCGCATCGTGAGGAGCCGTAACTTCATGTGTGCCACGGCCTGTCTGCGGCAGGTGAGTTTCGGTCTGCTCGATATGGCCTACTACACGCAGAAGGACGAGTTTACCGACGACATCATTCCCTTCGAGAAGCAGGCCTGGAAGAAGGCCATCCTGGGCAAGCAGCTGCCCGACACCTGCATGACCGTGCAGTTCTCGCACATTATGGCCGGGGGCTATGCCGCTGGCTACTACATCTACAAATGGGCCGAGGTGCTCGATGCCGATGCCTTCGCCGTGTTCAAGAAGCACGGCATCTTCGACGAGAAGACGGCCCAGTCGTTCCGCGATAACATCCTGTCGAAGGGTGGCACAGAGCACCCGATGACGCTCTATAAACGCTTCCGTGGTGGTGAGCCCACCATCGACGCACTATTGAAACGCAATGGAATCAAACGAAAAGCAAAGTAAACTGGACGGCCGCTACCTGCGCATGGCACGCATCTGGGCCGAAAACAGCTACTGCCAGCGGCGCCAGGTGGGCGCACTGGTGGTGAAGGACAAGATGATCATCAGCGACGGCTACAACGGTACGCCGACGGGCTTCGAGAACGTGTGTGAAGACGAGAACAACGTGTCGAAGCCCTACGTGCTGCACGCCGAGGCCAACGCCATCACGAAGCTGGCCCGCTCGGGCAACAACAGCGACGGGGCCACCATCTACATCACGGCCTCGCCCTGCATCGAGTGTGCCAAGCTCATCATACAGGCGGGCATCAAGCGCGTGGTCTATGGCGAGAAGTACCGACTGACCGATGGGATAGAACTGCTGGAAAGAGCAGGAGTGGAAGTAGTATATTTGGAAGTATGACAAAGCAGAACCGTTTCTCGCCCCTCTGGCTGGCACTGGCCGCCGTGGTGGGCATCTTCATTGGCACGTTCTATGCCAACCACTTCGGTGGAACACGCCTGAGCATCATCAACTCGGGCACCAACAAACTGAACAACCTGCTGCACATCGTCGATGACCAGTACGTGGACACCGTCGACGTGAACGACCTCGTGGAGAAGGCCATGCCCACCATACTCAGCGAGCTCGACCCGCACTCCGTCTACATCTCGGCCAAGGACAAGCAGATGGCCGAGGACGACCTGCGCGGCTCGTTCTCGGGCGTAGGCATTGAGTTTACCATCCGCAAGGACACCCTGCGCGTGCAGCGCGTCATCAAGAACGGCCCCTCAGAGCGTGCCGGCGTGCTCGAGGGCGACAAGATCGTGGAGGTGGACGACTCGGCCTTCGTGGGAAAGGACCTGACCAACGAGGAGGCCATGCACCGACTGAAGGGACCCAAGGACACGAAGGTGAAGCTGGGCATCGTGCGCCGGGGCGACAAGGAGCTGCGCCACATCACCGTGACCCGTGGCGAGATACCCATGCACAGCGTGAACGCCGTGTATATGCTTGACGATGCGACGGGCTACATACGCATCAAGAACTTTGGCGAGAACACCTATCCCGAGCTGCTCATCGGTCTGGCACAGCTGGCCCAGGAAGACTTCAGCAGCCTAATTATCGACTTGCGCGGCAACACGGGCGGCTATCTGGGCTCGGCCGTGCAGATAGCCAACGAGTTCCTGCCCAAGAACCAGCTCATCGTCTATACCGAGGGCCGTCGCTCGCAGCGGCAGGAGTACCGCAGCGACGGGCGAGGCAGCTATCAGCAGTTGCCCTTGGTGGTGCTCATCGACGAAGGCTCGGCCTCGGCCAGCGAGATCCTGGCCGGTGCCATACAGGACAACGACCGCGGCACCATCATAGGCCGACGCTCCTTCGGCAAGGGACTGGTGCAGCAGCCCATCGAGTTCAACGACGGTTCGATGATGCGCCTCACCATTGCCCGCTACTATTCGCCCTCGGGCCGCTGCATACAGAAGCCCTACACCAGCGGACAGGACAAGGACTATGAGGAAGACCTGCTGCTGCGCTACCAGCACGGCGAGTTCTTCTCGCAGGACAGCATCAAGCACACCGGGCCTGAGTATAAGACCAGCAATGGCCGCACCGTCTATGGCGGCGGCGGCATCACGCCCGACATCTTCGTGGGCGAGGACACGACCAACTACACCTCTTATTATAAAGAGGCCACCATGTCGGGGCTGATCTTCCAGTTTGCCTACGAATACACCGACAACAACCGCTCGGCCCTCGCCGCCTACGACGAAGTGAAGCCGCTGGAACAGTACCTGAAGAAGCAGAACATCGTCGACAAGTTTGCCACCTACGCCGACAAGCAGGGGCTGAAGCGCCGCAACCTGATGATACAGAAGTCGCACAAGCTGCTTGAGTCCTTCCTCATTGGCCGCATCATCTACAACGTGCTTGAGGAGCAGCAGTGGATAGAATACCTGAACAGCGACGATCCTGCCATTCGCGAGGCCCTTCGCCTCTTCAAGGCCGGTGCCGCCTTTCCGCAGGCTCCTGCCACAGACGAAGCGCTGAAGAAGGTGGCCGACAACCGTGGTAGCTACCACACCACCCACTACATGCCACGAAAGCTTATCTCGTAGCTTTCGAGAACATCAGCAAGCCAAGGAAGGTAAGCAGACCGTTAAGAAGCAGGAGCTCGTAGCCAAAGTGATAATCGAAGAGGCTACGGGCTCCTGCTTCGATTGCATAGCAGAGTAGGGGAGAGGCCACCACTACGAAGGGCACTGGGCGGGGCAGCACCTGTCGGCGCGTAAAGAGGCCGAAGGCGAAAAGCCCCAGCAAGGGGCCGTAGGTGTAGCTGACCATGGTGTAGATGGCATCGATGAGGCTCGTAGAGTTGGCTGCGTGGAAAATGACGATGAAAAGCACGAAGAGCAGACACATGGCAAGATGCGTGAGCCGTCGCAGACGCTCGTCGGCAGGATGCTGGCAGATGTCTACGCAGAAGCAGGTGGTGAGTGAGGTAAGGGCCGAGTCGGCACTGCTGAACGAGGCCGCTACGATGCCGATGACGAAAGGAATGCCAACCAGCAGGCCCGACTGACCCACGAACGCTGGCAGCAGCTCGTCGCCACGGGCGGGCAGTGGCGCACCCTGCATCTCGAACAGCTGAGCCAGCAGCACGCCCAGGGCCAGAAACAGCAGGTTGGCAGGCAGGAAGGCCATGCCATAGGTGCACATATCCTTCTGTGCCTCGCGAAGCGTGCGGCACGTCAGGTTCTTCTGCATCATGTCCTGGTCGAGGCCGGTCATCACCACCACGATGAAGGCTCCGCTGACCAGTTGCTTCCAGAAATTCTGTGGCGAGGCCCAGTCGCCAAACTCGAAAATGCGGCTACGCCCGTCGGCAGCTATGGCACTCACGGCTTCGCCTACGCCGGCCATGCCCAGCGTTCCCATCACCTTATAGATAATGAGCAGCAGGGCCGAAAAGAGGCAGAGCGTCTGGAAGGTATCGGTGAAGACCAGCGTGGCAATGCCGCCCCGACGGGTGTAGAGCCAGATGAGCAAAACCAAAAAGGCCACGGTGAGCGGGAAAGGCACACCGTAGGCCTGAAAGACAAACTGCTGCAAGATGATGCACACCACGTAGAACTTCACTGCCGAGCCCGATAGCTTGGAGAGCAGGAAGAACCAGGCGCCCGACAGGTAGGAACTGCGGCCCAGCCGCTGTCCTAAGTAGGCATAGATGCTTGTCAGGTTGAGCCGGTAGTAGACGGGCAGCAGGATGAACGCCACGGCCAGATAGCCCAGAATGAAGCCCATGCACAGCTGCAGATAGGTCATGCCACTGCTGAGCACCATGCCCGGCACGCTGACGAACGTGACGCCTGAGATAGAGGCCCCTACCATACCGAAGGCCACCATGTACCATGGTGACCGTCGGTTGGCTCGGAAGAATGTCTCGTTGTTTGCCTGGCGCGACGTCAGTCGGCTGATGGCAAAGAGAGCCGTGAAGTATAACAACGAGGCAAGTAGCAGAATCACAGGATTTTATTCGCCCTTGATGGCAGCCACACCGGGAAGCACCTTGCCCTCGATGGCCTCGAGCAGAGCACCACCACCGGTCGAGATGTAGCTCACCTGGTCGGCCAGGCCGAACTTGTTAACGCAGGCCACGCTGTCGCCACCACCGATGAGCGAGAAAGCTCCTTCGGCCGTAGCCTTGGCGATGGCCTCGCCGATAGCGCGGCTACCAGCGGTGAAGGCGTCGCACTCGAACACACCGGCAGGACCGTTCCACAGGATGGTCTTGGCACCGGCGATGGCAGCGGCGAAAGCCTTCTGGCTCTCAGGACCGGCATCGACACCCTCGAAGCCCTCGGGCACCTTCGTGGCGGGGCAGGTGATGATCTCGGCACCCTCCTTCACGCTCATCGTGCCGAAGTCCAGGCCGTTGGTAGCGGTGCAGTCGGTGCCCAGCACCAGCTCCACGCCGTTCTTCTTGGCCAGTTCCTCAACGCCCAGGGCCACGTCGAGCTTGTCGAGCTCCACGATCGAGTTGCCAATCTCGCCATTGTGAGCCTTCGAGAAGGTATAGGTCATACCACCGCAGAGGATGAGCTTGTCGACCTTGCCCAGCAGGTTCTCGATGATACCGATCTTCGAGCTCACCTTCGAACCACCCATAATGGCCACGAACGGGCGCTTGATGTTCGACAGCACGTTGTCAACAGCCTGCACCTCCTTCTCCATCAGCAGGCCGAGCATCTTCGAGTCGGCATCGAAGTAGTCGGCGATCACGGCGGTAGAGGCGTGCGTGCGGTGAGCAGTGCCGTAGGCATCCATCACGTAGCAGTCGGCATAGCTGGCCAGCGTCTTGGCAAACTCCTTCTGGCTGGCCTTCATGGACTTCTTGGCCTCGTCGTATTCGGGAGTAGCCTTCTCC
>JAFVEE010000062.1 GCA_017478085.1 Prevotella sp.
CGTCAATCTTGAACACAGGGTAGGCGGGATTGGCTGGCCTTAGCTCTATGTAGCCGTCCTTCTTGTGTCTCAGGTCAAGATACTTCATGGTGAAGCCCTCGCCGCCAACCCAGGCAATGAAGATAGAACAGTCGTGCGGTTCCACCGCCCTGTCGATGATGACACGGTCGCCGTTGAAGATACCCGCATCTTTCATCGAGTCACCCTCCACGTCACCATAGAACGACGCTTCTGGATGCCGAATGTAGTCCCGGTTAAAGTCCAGCGTCTCATGCCGATAGTCATCACTCGGGGACGGGAAACCTGCCGCCACGCTGGCATGTTCCAGCTCCAACTTGGTGTCGAACACACCTCTTATTATCTTTATGTTGCCCATCGTTTCATACATTTGCCTCATTTACAACATCAGCGAGACAAGCAACCACTTATCTCGCTGATATTTAATTACTTAGACTAAACTCAACTTCCTAATACTCATCCTCATTGAACAGGAAGTCTTCTTTGGTGGGGTAGTCGGGCCAGATGTCTTCGATGCTCTCGTAGACATCGCCCTCGTCTTCTATTTCCTGCAGGTTCTCGAGCACCTCGAGCGGGGCGCCCGAACGTATGGCATAGTCAATAAGCTCGTCCTTGGTTGCTGGCCAGGGAGCGTCTTCCAGTTTTGATGCTAATTCAAGTGTCCAATACATAGTCGTTAAATTATTAGTTTTGTGAAATTCGGGCGCAAAAGTAGTAAATTATTTTCTATTTGCAAGCATTTTGCCATATTATTTCTTGCTGCCCATTGTTAAAGTTTATTTTTTTTGCCAAAATGAACAGATAATCGCTCAAACGGTTGACGTATTGCTGCATTTCGGGGCCCACGGTGGCCACCTCGGCCAGTGCGGCGATGCGCCGCTCGGCGCGACGGCAGACGGTGCGGGCCACGTGGCACTGTGCGGCAGCCTGACAGCCGCCGGGCAGCACGAAGCCCTGGCGCTCGGGCAGCAGGGCCATAGTCTGGTCGACCAGCTGCTCCAGATACTCCGTCTCGCCCTCGGCCAGGTAGGCTGAGGGATAGAGCGGAGTCTTGCTCTGGTCGGTGGCCAGGTGGGTGCAGACGTTGAACAGGTTGTTCTGCACGCGTATGATGTTGTCGCGGTCGTCGCCTTCAGGCAGCATGGCGGCCAGCAGTCCCAGGTGTGCGCTCAGCTCGTCTACGGTGCCGTAGGCCTCCAGCCTCACGTCGGTCTTTTTGATTCTCACCCCGCCCACCAGACTGGTCATTCCCTTATCGCCCGTGCGCGTGTACACTTTAGTTATTGTCTTCATAGTAAGGTTAGAAGTTAATGATATAATGATGTTTGAAACGCTCTATGTCGCAGAAGATGATGCCGCAGTAGTACAGGTCGAAGGTGGTGCCCACGCGCTCGTCGGCCTCCAGCTCATGCCATGCCGCCCAGTTGCGGTAGATGCCCTCGACGACGATGACCGACGACCGGTCGCAGTGGTCGAGCAGTGCCTGACAGCGGGCCTCTACGGGCAGCAGGGCCAGCTCTACCGTGCCTTCGGCCACTTGCCTGGCCAGCTGCGCCCGCCGGCACCCCGCATGCAGATAGCTGCCTGCCCCTACCCCATCGACGATGACGGCGGGCTGCCGCCAGTTGGCCAGACGGAAGTAGAGCAGCCCCAGCTTGCGCGTCAGCCAGTCGTCGTCTTTCCCCAACCGGGCATAGGCATAGTAGGGCCAGTGCTCGTTGACCACATGGCGCACGAACTGGTAGTCGGTGGGCGACTGTATGCCGAAGCCCCGGCAGTGGCCCATCCTGCTGATCCACACAAGAACTCTCTGCTGTATATTCATCGCGTGTGCAAAATTAATCAAAAATATTGAGAAAGCGACAAGAAAATGTCTGATTTTTTCGCGCTTTGCAACGGAGGCTCCGTTAGAAGACAACGGAGGCTTCATTACAATACAACGGAGGCTCAATTACGATGCAACGGAGGCTTCGTTGAAACGCAACGAGGCCTCCGTTGAAAATGAGGGGGAAAGTGCGGTCGTCAGGACCTGTTTCAGAACCGGTAGTCGATGCCCAGGCCAAAGACGTTGTTGGTGCGCGAATAGGTCTCTGTGACGGGAATGCTGAGATAGTTGGCTTCGCGGCTGTAGTCGCTATAGAGCGAGCAGAAATAGCCGGCGTTGATGCGCAGCTGCTCCGTCAGGCGGTAGGCGGCACCCAGACCAATGGAGTAGCTGTCGCAGGCAAACGACGTGTTGGCCTGGTAGTTGTCGCTCAGACCGTAGTCGGTGCGCTGAGCGCCGCACGAGACGGTCAGCCTGTCGTTGATGTCGTACTCCACGCCGAGCAGGAACTCGTGGGTGCCGTGCTCCAGCTCGTCCTGGCGGTTGCCCGACATCTTGGCGTGCTTGTCGTCGAAGAAGTGGTATTCGGCCGTGGCGCGCAGCTGGTCGGTCAGTTCGTAGCCCACGGCCAGCGAGAGCAGGCTGGGCATGTCGTAGCGCGTCTTCACCCCGTCCTGATAAGGGGCAGCCAGGGTGGCTGCAGAAGCAAACGCGGGCTGTGCCTGCAGCGCGGGGGCGGCTCCTATCTCGAGCGTCTTGGTGTCGTTGGGAATGTTCAGCTTCGAGCGGAACTCATAGCGTCCCGTAAGGACGAGACGGTCGTATTTGTAGTTGACGCTCAGGAAGGGGCACAGTCCCCAGCCACGCTGGTCTACGTCGAGGTTCAGGCGCAGCAGTTCGCCCGTGCCTCCCATGGCTCCGGAGACGATGGCATTGTCGGTCGTAGCGATGACGTGGCCGCGATTGTAGCCATCGTAGATGTTGGCCCGCAGGCCCACCGATGCCGACCAGTGGTCGTTGAAGCGATAGGCAAAGTTGGCCTGAATGCCATAGATGTACTGCTTGCCCTCCATAAACGCGTCGAGCCGGTAGAAGTCGGCAGGAACGACCGCAGCCCCCGCCCCAGCATTGATGCCCGACGCCACCTGGCCCATCATACCCCTTACGGGTACTGCAAACTGGGGCACGCCATCGTCGTAGGTGCACTTGCCGCCACTGCCCACGATGCCTGCCATGAAGCCCACGGCCCAGTTGTCGTGCTTATAGGTGGCAAACAGGGCGGGCACAAAGGGATTGGCCGATGCCTTTCCCTTGAACTTATGCTGCTCGAAGCCAATGGCAGTGGCGTATGGCTGGCTGAGCGTGGCCTCGATGTCGCGGTACTGGAAGGGCTTTTGCGCATTGAACGACAGTTGCCAGCCGTCGTGCTCCGACCAAACCAGTCCGGCAGGGTTCGAGTAGACGGCATCAACATCGAACGAGGCTCCGCGCGCCATCATACGGTCGAAGGCAATGTGATAGTTGGTGTTGGTCATCAGACCACCCGCGCTTGCTGCGGCTGCAAAGCCGAAGAAAGCGGTGACGAGCATGTTGGTTCTTTTCATCATATTGAAGTACAATGGTTTATGATGGGCGCAAAGGTACAAAGAATTCTTCAAACAACCGAATTTTTGGATAAAAAAGTGAAAAAACAGACCAAAAAGTTGTTCTGTACTAAAAATACTTAGTATTTGTGATTGCAAAATTCGGGGAAAATGCATAACTTTGCACCCCACAATATGGAATTCTTGAATCACTAACAATGAGAAGACTATTTTTTATTTTTGCAGCCCTCATGATGACAAGTGCCATCTGGGCTGCTGTCGAGACCGACACTTTGGTGGTGCGCATCAAGGGCATGCGCTGTGAGGAGTGTGCCCATAAGGTGGGCATTCTGCTGCGCGAGGGCGGCGGCATCGAGGGCATTCAGTACAACCTGGAGCGCCGCACGGCCACCATTGCCTACAACCCGCAGGTGGTCAGTGCCGACACCCTCAGGGCCAAGCTGGCCGCCACGGGGCGCTACAAGTCGGTGCCCTACAGTGCCACCGAGGTCATTCGCCGGGGCATGGGCCTGCAGATGACCGACATGCACTGCGACCGCTGCGCCCAGCGCATCATGAAGCGGCTGGAGCAGATGGAGGGCATTGACAGCCTGGCCCCCCATACCGACAAGCACTACATATTCGTGCGCTACGATGCCAACAAGACCTGCAAGGCCGACATCCGGCAGGCCATTGGCGAGCTGGGCTACACCCCCGTAGCCTACTACAACAGCAAGGACATCAGCTTTGCCTACTTCAACATTCCGGCCGAGGCAGCCACGCAGGCCACCATCGACGAGGCACTGGCACTCGACGGCGTGGATGATGCCAACGTGAACGCCCGTCGCCAGTCGCTGGCCATCACCTACGTGAACACCGAGACCACGCTCGAGAAGCTGCAGGCCGAACTGAAGGCCGCCGGCATAGAGGCCGTGGTGCCCGCCCCCCACGAGTGCAAGGAAGCAAAACAAGAGCCAGAAGCCCTATGAGCAAGCATGCACTACTACGACTACTCCTGCTGCTGCCCGCCCTCCTGCTGCTGCCGCAGTGGCTGCAGACGGCCCGGGCGCAGCGGCCTGGCGAGAAGACCTATGCCATCAGCCTGGTGGTGACCGAGAAGAAGAGCCACGAGCCCATCATCATGGGCACCGTAGCCCTGCAGCCGCTGGGGCAGACCACCGTGACCGATGCCAACGGGCGGGCCACGATAGGCCAGGTGCCCGCAGGCCGCTACACGCTCACGGTGAGCTACGTGGGCTGTCAGACGCACACGCTCCAGCTGGCCGTGACCGATAGGGACCTGAACCTGAAGGTAGAGCTGACGGATACCTCGCTCTCGCTGGCCGAGGTGAGCGTCACGGCCCGCCAGAACGTCAGCGGCACGTCGACCAGCAGCATCATTGGCCGCCAGGCCATCGACCACCTGCAGGCCACGTCGCTGGCCGACGTCATGCAGCTGGTGCCTGGCCATCTGATGGGCAACAGCGACCTGACCTCGGCCTCGAACCTGCAGCTGCGCCAGCTGGTGAACAACAACACGTCGGCCTTCGGTGCCAGCATCGTGGTCGACGGCGTGCCCATGTCGAACAACGGTGCCCTGAGCCAGGGCTCGTTCTCGTCGACGGCCTTCACCGGCACCGACCTGCGCCAGGTGGCAGCCGACGACATCAACGAGGTAGAGGTGATACGCGGCATTCCCTCGGCCGAGTATGGCGACCTGACCAGCGGTCTGGTGGTCGTCCACTCGAAGGCGGGCGTCACCCCGTGGCAGGTGAAGGGCAAGGTGAACCCCGGCCTCATGAACTACTCGCTGGGCAAGGGCGAGCGGCTGGGCCGCTGGGGCATCGTGAACGGCAGCCTGGACTATGCCCAGGCTTGGGGCGATCCCCGCATGAAGACGCGCTCCTTCCACCGCTACACCGCCACGCTGGGCTGGAGCTACGACCCCACCCGCCGCTGGCACACCAACACCAAGCTGCGCTACATGCAGGCCAAGGACTGGACGGGCAACGACCCCGATGCCCAGGACGACGGCACCTACTCTGAGAACAAGAACCAGACCCTGTCGCTCACCCACAACGGAC
Organism: Prevotella sp.; assembly: GCA_017478085.1. Taxonomy (GTDB): domain Bacteria; phylum Bacteroidota; class Bacteroidia; order Bacteroidales; family Bacteroidaceae; genus Prevotella. The sequence goes on from JAFVEE010000062.1 coordinate 5,511, forward strand.
GCATACAGGTAGAGAAGCTCTTCGCGCGTACCATATCCTATACGGTGGGCATCAGCACCACCCAGACCGATGCCGAGAACTCGTCGTACGTCAGCGTGAGCTCGGGCCTGCTGCCCATCATCACCGCCCGCGAGACGGGCTACTACGTGGTGCCCTTCGAAACACGCTCCTATCTGGCCACGGGCATCACCGAGAGCCGTCCTGGCAATGTGTTTGCCAAGATTTCCGACCAGTTCTACTTCCGCTGGGGCAAGACGCGCCAGACGTTCAAGCTGGGTGCCGACTACCACTACGACTGGAACAGCGGCCAGGGCTACTACAATGCAGACGAGCGCTACCCCCTGCGCCCCAACAGCGATGGCCGTCCGCGTGCGTTCAGCGATATTCCCGGATTGCACCAGCTGGCCGCCTTTGCCGAGGATCAGTTCACGTGGCAGCTCAACAAGGTGAACCGCCTGCGGGCCACGGCGGGCCTGCGCTTCACGGCCCTGCAGCCCTTTGGCGATGTGGCCACCACGTCGCTCTCGCCCCGCCTCAACGTGTCGTTCACGGTGGCCAAGTGGATCGACCTGCGGGGCGGCATCGGCATGAACTCGAAGACGCCGGGCCTGAACTACCTGTACCCCGACCGCAAGTATGCCGACCGCGTAGCGGCCAACTACATGCCGCAGGACGATGCTGCCGCTCAGCTGCTGGCCTACCACACGCAGGTCTACGAGGTGGCCTACTCGCGTAATATGAAGAACGCTACCACCACGAAGATAGAGCTGGGCGTCGACCTGAAGCTGCCGGGTGACCGCAAGCTCAGCCTGCTGGCCTATCGCGACAAGACCCCCAATGGCTTTGGGGCCGCTACCGACTATCTGACCTATCAGGCCAACTACTACTCGCAGAACCAGGGCCTCATCATCGCGCCCGGACAGCCCACGCAGATTGACTACCAGAACCCCGAATACACCGACCTGCTCATGATGACCACGGGCGAGATCGGCAATACCAACACCACCGTGAACCGGGGTGTAGAGGCCGACTTCGACCTGGGTTCGGTGCGCGTTTTGCGCACGCAGTTCCTGCTGAGCGGTGCGTGGCAGGAGACCAAGACGTGGAGCACCGATCTGAACAGCCAGTCGGTCAAGGCCTCGCTCCTGCCTGCCAGCTACGCCTCGCGCGGGCTCACGCCCTTCAAGGTCGTCTACCCCTCGGGCCTGGACTACTCGAAATACCGCCGTTTCGTGACCACCCTGCGCACGGTGACCCACATTCCTGAGTTGCGCATGGTTGCCTCGCTCACGGCACAGGCCATCTGGCACAACTGGAACCAGAGCTACACGGCCGACAAAGACCCCATAGGCTGGATAGGCACCGACCTGCAGCGCCACGACCTCTCGGCCAGCATGCTCAGCGGCTATCTGGGCATGGACGCCCAGTACTATGCCGAGCAGCCGGTGGGCCAGAGCAGCGTGGCCGTGCAAGACCTGCTGGTCCGAGTGAGCGACAACGACCCCTCGAAGTCGCCCGTCACCTGGAACCTGCAGGCCCGGCTCACCAAGGAGCTGGGCAGCGTGGGCAGCCTGTCGCTCTATGTGAACAACGCCCTCTTCTACGAGCCTTTCCTCAAAGGCAACAACACCAACACGCTCAGTCAGCGTAACACTGGCACCTTCCAGTTCGGGGCCGAGCTTTCACTCAACCTATGATCGCATGAAGAAAATATTCTATCTAATAAGCCTTTGCACGCTCTTCTCGTGCATAGACTACGACGATGCCACCCAGGCCGTGCAGGTGCAGGTGCAGCTCGCCTTGCCTGCCGAGATCACGCAGGCCGAGGCCCTGCAGGGCCACGACATCGTGCTGCAAATGAACGGCGGCCTGCGCATGGTGGCCACCACCGATGCCGACGGCGTGGCCACCTTCAGCGGCCTGGTGCCCGATGTGTACGACATCTCGACCTCGTGGCAGCTCACTGCCGAGGAGTACCACGCGCAGACGGGCGATGCCCAGGTGGTGAGCGGCGGCACCGTGGCCGGTTCGCTGAACTCGCGCCTGATCAAGGCCGACGAGACCATCCAGCTGCCCACGCAGCTCAGCATCAACCGCGACATCCTGATTGGCAAGATATACTATGCCGGTTCGAAAGACGTGAACAATCGCAGCTATGCGGCAGGCAAGTACGTAGAGCTGTACAACCAGAGCGACGACTCGGTCGACGTGGCAGGCATCTACATCGGGCTGGTCGAGGCCGAGAGCACCCAGGCCTACACGCTGCAGAACCTGCACGAGAGCTTTGCCGACTCGGTGGTGCTGCTGAAGCAGGTGTTCCGCATTCCGGCCAGCAAGCCTCATCGGGTGGCTCCCGGCGGCACGGTGCTCATCGTGAACAGTGCCGTGAACCACACGGCCAACGATGCCGAGCTGGAGCCCGACCTGACAGATGCCGACTTCGAGGCCAAGGACTACAGCTCGCGACCCGTGCAGAACAATCCCGCCACCCCGGCCCTGGAGCTGGTGTACACCATGTACCCCTCCATCTCCATCATGAACCTGGTACAGAGCGGCCCCTGCTCGGTGGTCATCTTCCGCACCGCCGACGAGGTGGAGGCCTGGCCCCGCACCTACGGCTACGGCAAGACCAGCGGCAACCAGTGGCTGCTGCTGCCCAAGCGCTACGTCATCGATGGCGTTGAGGCGCTGCGCAACAAGACCACGGGCGTTGAGGTGAGCTCGAAGCGCCTGTACGACGACATCGATGCGGGCTACACCTACATCAACGCCGCTGCCGGATGGAACGGCGAGGTGGTCTACCGCACCACCGCCAAGCATGCCGCCGACGGCCACGCCATTCTGACCGACACCAACAATTCGAGCAACGACTTCCAAGTATCAACGACTATCAAGCCCCGTGAATATGATGAATAAGACACCCCTTCGTGCACTTCTGTTTCTTGCTGCGTCTCTGCTCCCGCTGGGGCTTCTGGCCCAGGAGGCCGAGTATCGCTATGACGATGCCACCCAGCTGTGGCGGCTCACCGACAATGCGGCGGGGCTCTCGCTCGACTCTACGCAGAACCGTGGCTATGCCGAGCTGCAGGCCGAACACCGCGAGGGCGACTACCGCCGCGTGCAGCAGGGCGGCCAGCGCAACCAGCTGCAGCTCTTCACCGAGCGCTATCAGCGCGTGGGCGAGTATCTGGTGGGCTATGGCCGCTTCCTCTTCGGCATGGACCGCACCAAAGACCGTGCCTGGGCCGACGAGCTGCGACCCTACAACAGCAATCCCTTCATCTCGGGCAGCAGCGTCAGCGGCAAGTACGACACCCAGGACTTCGACATGACGGCAGCCATCGCCACCAACAAGAACTTTGCTGAGAACGTATTGCTGGGCCTGCGCCTCGACTACCAGGTGGGCGACCTGAGCCGCCTGCGCGATCCCCGTTCGCGCTCGCAGCTGCTCGACTACCGTATCGGCCCCTCGTTCGTCTACACCATCGGCCAGGAGGGCCGCCACCACGCCGGCCTCTCGGGCTACTACCAGCGGCGCAAGGAGAAGGTGCCCAGCATCACCACCGTGCAGACCGACCCTAACCTGAAGTACTACCAGATGACGGGCCTGGAGCAGGCCACGGGCATCGTGGGCGGCTATAGCGGCTTCAACCGCGAGTGGGTTATGGAGCGCGGTGTGCTCGAACTGCAGTATGGCTACAAGGGACCACGGCTGAACTCCGTCACCACCCTGGGGCTGACCAGTGGCACAGAGCACGTCTACGGCACGTATAAGTACGAGCCCGGCCTGTACCGCGAGCTGGTGCTGAGTGCCTCTACCCGCAATCGCATCAGCGCGGGGCGGCTGCTCCACGAGATAGACCTCGGCGTGAGCCTCACCCAGGCTTACGCCGACGAGTATCGCCAGCAGCTCTTGCAGGAGCGCGATGCCGAGCATGGCTATACCTCCTATAGCTACGAGACGCTGATCGAGTATAAGAAGCGCTACCAGTCGAAGCTCTTCGATGCCACGCTGCGCTACAGGGCCAACCTGGTAGACCAGGAACGGCAGCTGACCGATGGCTACCTGGGCCTGAGCATGCAGCTGGCCACCGTCAGCAACAAGCATCTGCTGCCCCAGTCGCAGCTGAAGTACGACCACCTGGACGTGCAGGCCGAGGGGGGCTACAGCTGGCTGCACCACCGCCTGTGGCTCGACCTGAGCGGCGGCTACCACGCTGCCACGCGGGCCTCGATGCAGCTGGCCGACCCCACGACCGACTATGCCCAGCAGGTGCTCCTGCCCGACATGAGCTACTACCGCGCCAACTACTGGCAGGCCCACGCCCAGCTGAAGTATCTCTTCCCCCTGAGCATCAAGGGCCACCGCTCTACCTTCTTTGCCAAGCTCTACGGCAGCTATCTGCACACTGATAACGACCTGAGCCGGCAGACCATCGGCATCGGCTTCGGAATATACAATTGAGTACTCATTTAAATCAAACCCAAAGAAACTATGAAAATTCTTACATCTGTGAAGACGCTGGCTCTCGTGGCTGGTATGTTGCTGGCCGGAACCATGGCCAGTGAGGCCAAGCCCCAGAAGCCCAGTGGCGGCTCGGTGAGCGCCAACCTCGTCATCGGCAAGGTGTTCTATGCCGGCAGCACCCGCCTGAACGGGGCCACGCCCAAGAACTACGGGCTGAACGCCTACGTAGAACTCTACAACAACTCGGCCGACACGCTCGACGTGACGGGCCTCTATGTGGCCTTCGCCAACAGCGATGCCTCGGCTAACGCCTGGACGGCAGCCGCCATGGCCGAGGCGCACAAGGACTCTATCGTGGTGAAGCAGATCTTCCAGCTGCCCACCGAGACCACCACGCTGCTGGCCCCCGGGCGCAGCATCGTCGTCACCAACTCGGCCATCGACCATAGTCAGATAGCCGAAGGCGGCGTCGACCTGAGCACTGCCGACTTCGAGGCAAAGAGCCAGAACAAGGCCTACGCCGAGTATCACAACGAGGCCGTGCCCGAGCTGAAGCTCATCAGCACCTTTGGCACCACCGACTTCATCAACATGCTCAACGGCGGTCCTTCGGCTGTTGTCTTGCTGGCCGCCGACACCAATCTGGAGAAGTGCCCCAAGACCTTTGCCAAGGGCAAGACCACGGGCAGCGAGTACACCATCGTGCCTTGCTTCAAGGCCATCGACTGCGTCGACATCGTGAAGCAGAAGACACCCTCTGCCGACGACAAGCGCATCAGCGAGAACTATGATGCCGGCTTCACCTGCACCGAGAGTGCCGACAACTACAACGCCCAGGCTGTGGTGCGCAAGACGGCCTTCGTCACGAGCGATGGCCGCACGGTGCTCTTCGACACCAACAACTCCAGCCTCGACTTCGTCTCAACCACCGACCTGGCCCCCCGTTCCTACAGCAGCGAGGTATCGGGCCTCAGCGACTATTCGCTCGTCATCCCCGAGAGCGGCTATGTGGCCGTCAATATCGACAAGCCTTTCTGTGGCCCCCGCGCGCTGACGTTCAGCTATGTCAACGTGACCAACAACAGCAAGACGACCGACCTGGGCTACTACAACTACCCCGGCGACTCGCTCCTGCTCATCAAGGGCCCGTGGATTGCCATTGGCCAGCCCGGCACCTACACGCTGAAGGTATCAGAGTCGCAGGGCGTTATGAAGACCCGCTCGTCGGGCATGACCTGGAGCGACGAGGACAGCAAGACGCTCACTGGCACGCAGGCCAGCCGCATGATCTACAAGTTCCAGAACCAGCCCGGAAAGGTGGGCTTCAAGCGGGTCGAGGCCGTCGACGGCAAGTACAACGTGGCCACCTTCAGCGATGGCGACCGTCTCTACTACACCCTGACCACGGCCATTGCCGACAAGATTGCTGCCGCCAACGGAGCCACTGGCAGCGCCGATCTCGACTTCATCGAGTGGCACGGTGCCACGCCAGCCAAAACGAGCGGCATCAGCCCTGTTGCCAATGCCGCCCGTTCTGCGTCGTCCGCCATCTTCACCCTGACGGGTCAGCGCACGCTGTCGCCGGTCAAGGGCATCAATATTATTGGTGGAAAAAAGGTAATCGTCAAGTAAAATCTTACAAGTCAATCTGACAGCCCAGACCCAGCACACGGTTAGTGCGGGTGAAGGTGTCGCCCTTAGTCATAACGCCAGCGGCATCAGTGGCCGACACCTTGTTGTAATCATCGTAATTGGTCTGGAAGTAGGCCACCGAGAGGCTCAGCTTTTCGGTGGCTTTATATTTCAGGCCGGCACCCACGCTGTAGCTGTTCACCACAAACGACATATCGTTCATGTAGTCGTCGGTCAGTCCGTAGCGCGTCAGCTGTCCGCCGAACGAGATGGTCACCTTGTCAGACGCATCCCATTCCACACCGCCCAGATACTCGTTGGTGCCGTGGTCCAGCTTGTCTTGTGCGTTGTTATACCAGTGGGCGTTCTTGTCATAATAGTGGTGATAGCCCAGGTTCAGGCGCACGTCGGGGTGAGCGCTCCACTGAGCACCCAGCGTGAGCAGTGCGGGGGCATCCTCGTTTACATCGGTGCCGTCTTCAAACTTGTTGATGTTGTCAATGCCGGGGAAATTGGCCAGGTCGCCCTCCAGCTTCAGCGGCTGCTCCAGCGTAGAGTGGTTCTTCATCTTCATCTCGGTGTTGAACTCATACTTGGCGGCAAAATTGAAGTTGCCCACCTTGTAGTCAACGCCGATGACGGGAGCGATGCCGAAGCCCGTCTGCGTGCTCTGCAGGTTCACGCCGTTGCCATACTTGTGCAGTTTGTACAGCTGAGCCAGCCCCTCGTTGGCCGAGGCCAGCTGCTGCTGGGCACCGGCCATCATGGCGGCCAGCTGCTCCTGCGTATAGAGTCCCGACTGGGCAGCCATCTGCAGCTGCGTCTGGGCTGCGCCTATCTGCTGGTTGATGTCGTTGATGTTGCTCTCCAGGAACTCGCCGAAGTCGTAAGTACCGGTAGAGGTCACCACGCCAATGTGGCTCAGCCGTGCACGGTAGGAAGCATCGCCATAGAGGGCACGCAAGCCACCATAGACCGACCAGTGCTCATTAATTTTATAGGCGGCACCCAGCTGGAAGCCGAAGTAATACTGGCGGCCACGCATAAAGGCATCCATATCGTAGCCCTTCACGTCGAGCCCACGCTGCATCAGCAGTCCGGCAATGCTGCCCACGGCCCGCTCGAACGAGCCCAGACCGTTCTCAAACTCGCACACGCCGCCACCGCCAGGCATCGAGAAGTTGAATTGCAAGCTCCAGTTGCCCGTGTTGTAGGCAGCCTGCACCGAGGGGATGAAGGGAGCGTCGGCCACGCCTTCGTAGCTCTTCGTCGTGTTTCCCTCGTTCTTCTTGCCCAGCGCAAAGACGGGATCGGTAGACTTAATGGTACGGGTCTGGTGGGCATACTGCCAGTTAATGCCTAAGTGGAAGCCTTCGGGCATGAAGACCACGCCGGCAGGGTTAGAGTAGACACCGTCGAGGCCGATGGCGGCATCGCGGGCGGGGTTGCGCAGGAAGTCAATGCTTTGGTTGGTGTTGGTCAGAATGCCACCGGCCAGAGCGGTGGTCGTTGTTGCAGTCAGCACTGCGCCGACCATCATGAATTTTAATTTTTTCATATCCTTTAAAACAAATCTTAAAAAATTCGGCTGCAAAGGTATATGAATTGTTCCAAACCACGCTGTTAAGGCACACGGACTTAACAAAAATTAATTAAAAATTGCTCAAATCTTGCTCAAATGTGCAGTTTTGTGCAAAAAGAAAGGCTTTTAAACAATCCTAAAGAAAGATTCTGCCGTTACGACATTCTGGAATATGTCGGCATGAGCATTATGAATCAGCCCACGTGTTGTTATCAGTGTCAAATGTATTGCCTTGGTTGTTCGTGTATCCTCCAAAAAACGTTCGCGACGATTCAGGACTTTCTGTTCTTCTTCTTCAGTGACCGTGTATTCACCAGAAGATGCATATTTGATTTCGCAGATATTGATGGTCTCGTCACTCCGATCAAGCAGCAAGTCAATCTGTGCCCCGGGGCGTTCTTCCGTTTTACGGACAAACCAAGAGTATTCATTGGAGGTAACCCCTCCAATGCTCAGCGCATATTTTATCTGTGGAATATGGGCAAGACACACTCGTTCAAAGGCAAGTCCGCACCAATTGTTGTAAAAGTTACTTCCAACACTCTTGGACCAGAAACAAGGGTCGTGACGCTTGTTCTCCAAGACAAACTTAAAATAAAACAATGTATAGAAATCTAACAGCTGGTAGATGGCATCCTTTTTCACCTTCCCAATTTGATGATATTTGCGTATAAAGCCGCAATGCTCCAGATCCTTCAAGACCATTGAGAGTTTACCATTTTCCTCTAATCCGCTTTCTTTGACAATTTCTTCTCTCGGCATTCCTATTCGCTTCTTGCCAAGTGTATTGATAACGGATATGTAGGCTTCGGGCTTTCTGAAAAGAGAATGATATAATGCATCAAATTCGTCGCTCAGTTCTCCATCTTCTGAGAAGAAAATGGCATCTATATTCTGCGGCAGGCTCAACTCCCTTTTCAGCAAAGACCAATAGAAAGGTATGCCACCCATTACCATATAGCATTCCAGAAGTTGTCTGTGCTGCATCCCAAGCTTCCGGCTCTTAGCGTATAGCTCGCATTCATGCAGAGTGAATTGGCGGAGATTGATTTTTAGATTGAGTCTGTTATGTAGGCCACCGTGATTATGCAAGATTTTATCCACAATCCAGGAGGTGGCAGAACCACATACCACCAAAAGGACATCCTTACGAGCAGAGGCATATGCATTCCAGAAATGCTCCAAGGCCGGTACGAAATTGCTGGCCTGTGTGTCCATCCATGGAAGCTCATCAACGAAGATTACCTTTCGCTTTGCCCTTGATTTCCTGATTAAGTCATCCAGAAGCGAAAAAGCCTCAAACCAAGTCTTGGGGGCCTTATCTATTTTCATCCCATATTTAGAAAGCGAGTTTTTCCATTCCTCCAACTGGATGTTTTTCGGTGCCTTGGCGATGCCAGTATGTTGAAATGTGAACTTGTAGTTAAATGCCTCACGTACCAGAAAAGTCTTGCCTACACGCCTACGCCCGTAGACCACAACGAACTGGGAGTACTCGTCGTTATAGGCTTCGTGAAGTTGCTGAAGTTCCTTTTCTCTACCAATAATCATAACAATATGTTTTTATGCTTGCAAAGGTAAACAATATTTTTCAAAACTCTGCGAAATGTACCTAAAAAATTGAGATTTCGCAGAGTTTTGACAATAATTTTCATCCTTTTCTCTCTCCAATGTATGTCTTTTTTGAAAAAAAATGGGCATTCCGCTCGAGCAAGGCAAATGTTAAATTTGGAATAAACGCAAAATTAGCGTCAATAAGTCTATGATTTACTTTACTTTCAAAAGTAGGAAAAAACAGAATCAATTATTGATGACGAATCAGATACTATCAGTAGCCAACCTTTCAAGGAAAGTCTGTAGCTTCAACACGAGGAGTTGTGGGAAAGGAATATCTCGTAAGACATCGTAATGGCTGTCATTCGAAACGATGTAAGTCGCATTAGCCGAAAAGGCGCAATCTACAAATTTGTTGTCATCAGGATCTGCAGTGATAAGTTCCAAGTGGAAATACGGGTCTATCATTTCCACATTTCTTTGTTGCAGAATGTAGTCCACCACGTTGCGGGCAATTTCTGGGCGAGTTTTCTGTGCTATAACTTCCTCATATTCAGCAATAATCTCGTTGGATACGCAAAGTATATATCGCCCATCTTGGAATCCTTTCCAGACAGGGTAAGCCTTGCCCTGCCTTGCAAGCGAGACAAGCAGGCTGTTGGTGTCAAGCACCACGCGGTCAGTCTGCATATTCAGGGCGAAACTTTGTGTGAATGTCCTCGTTTAGGATTTCGTCGATTCGTTCATTGCTCCATTCGCCGCTCTCCCAAAGTTTGTCCATACCCTCGTCTATCTTGCGACGGTAGTAGTCGCTAATCACTTGATGAAGTTCTTCGACCTCCTCAACGGTCTTCATGTGCCCCAGTAGCCGCAAAACACTCATTTGTGCCTCGTTCAGCGGTCTGCCAAGTTGGCTCGTTGCATCCATAATCGTTGTCGTTTTTGAGTTTCTGCCTGCAAAAATACATTTTTCTTCTCAATTATCTGCATAAAGATGAAGTTTTTTTATAACTTTTTGCGCAAAAAGTAAGGGAACTGTATTTGAAAAAGGATGGAGTGTTTCACAACAACCCATCCAGGAATCAAGAGACCTAGCAATGTCTGCAAGTATATGCTTTTATCCATTAATTATAGCCTTACCGAATGCAGGTTGACCAATTTGCGAAATCTCTCCTTATTGTATCCCATCTCATTAGCGATGTTATACAAGAATTCATAAGCTTCAGCCTTTCCTGACATTTCAGTTAGATCATAACAAGTAAGCAGGATGAACTCTCTTGTTTTTCTGTCCTTGATGGTCAACACCGTGTCTATTAGTTTGTCTGCATCTTGAAATTTGGGTAAAGCTGCAGTAAGGGTTTCTTTGTAATCCCAAATGTCAAAGAATATTGAAGACTGATATGAGAGCATGTATGCTGCGCCATCTGTAGCGAGGTCTTCATTATAGCCAGCAAAAAATGCAATTAGGCATAGGGCAGCTTCCTTTTGTTCAAAAGTAACGGGAGAACTTTGCTCGATAGATTTTGTATCTGTTCTTTTTTCCGTAGTTGTGGAATCAACAATAGCCTTCGCTGATGCAGGAACATCTTTTGCACTTTCTTCCTTGTTTTCTTCACGTTCCCTTTTCAGGTAGAGCAAGAATCCGCCAATCCCGATCCAGAACAATGGACCAAACACACTATTGCCTTTGGAGGCTGCGCCCAGGAATGCCAGTGCTCCAATCACGATAAATATCCAACCTGCTGTTTTCATACTTCTTTCTCCTTTTTATTTGTTGTTATCAAGTTTCTTCGAACATGCTACGGCAATAATGACTACAAGCAAATTAACCAATGAAAGGACAAATGCTAATCCAAATCCTATTTTACGGGTTCTACCCCAACAACCTACTGCGTATGCTAATGACACTGCAATCACAAAGAAAAATAAACTATTCAAGTTTCGCAAGTTATGAAAACAACGCGTAGCAACGGCCTGAAAGGCCAGGAAGCACTCAGCCCAGGGCATCGCCCTGGGTACAAGGAGGTGGGTAAATACGCCCTGAAAGGGCAAAAGCGCACCTACCGTCTTGA
>JAFVEE010000063.1 GCA_017478085.1 Prevotella sp.
GCAATTTTGAAATGTGAGAAAAAGAAAAGTCCCGTAAATCATTGATTTACAGGACTCTTTCTTGGGCGCTTCAGGATGGGCTTGAACCAACGACCCCCTGATTAACAGTCAGGTGCTCTAACCAACTGAGCTACTGAAGCATTGGGTGCGCGTCATTTCTGATTTGCGGGTGCAAAGGTACGGCGAAAAAATGAGATATGCAAACTTTTTGGGGATTTTTTTTGATAAAATATGAAAAAAGTGCAAATTTTCGGCGAAAAGTGCCGTAATACGGAGGGAAAGATGTAATTTTGCAGTACTAAACTGTGAATGTGGTATGATGAAACGGAACATTTTTTGCTGGCTGATGCTGTTTTCTTCTCTGAGCCTGTTGGCCCAGGAACAGCAGAACCATAACCTGGAGGTGGGGAAGAACCTCGACATTTTCAATACGGTGTACAGGAATCTGGACCTGTTCTATGTGGACACGCTGAACCCGGGACAGACCATTACGGCGGCCATCGACGGGATGGTGCGCTCGCTGGATCCTTACACCGAGTATTACCCCGAAAGCGAGACGAAGAACTTGCAGCAGATGATTACGGGCAAGTATGCGGGCATCGGTGCGATGGTGAAGTATCACCAGGGGCTGAAGCGCGTGGTGATCGACGAGCCTTACGAGGGTATGCCTGCCGCCGAGGTGGGGCTGCGCAAGGGCGACATCATCCTGTCTATCGATGACTCGCTGATGGCCGACAAGCCCGTGGCCTACGTCTCGTCGCGCCTGCGTGGCGATGCGGGCACCAGCTTTGTGGTGCGCGTGGCCCGTCCGCAGAAGACGCTCTCGGAGGTGACCTTCGACAAGAAGGGGCGTGCGCAGGGGGCTGAGGAGATGCAGTTCAAGATAACGCGACGTAACATCAAGCTGCCCGAGCTGCCCTATTACGGGATGATGGAAGGCGAGGGACACATTGGCTACATCAACCTGAACCAGTTTACCGAGGGCTGTGCCAAGAACGTGCGCAACGCCCTGATAGACCTGCGCCGGCAGGGGGCCGAGCGCCTGGTCTTCGACCTGCGCAGCAATGGCGGCGGCTCGGAGATGGAGGCCGTGGACATCGTGAGCCTGTGGGTGCCCAAGGAGCAGACGGTGGTGGAGAACCGGGGCAAGGTGCCCCAGGCCAGCCGTACCTACAAGACGCGGCTGGAGCCCATCGACACGGTGATGCCCGTGGTGGTGCTGGTGAACGGCGAGACGGCCTCGGCCAGCGAGATCACGGCAGGTTCGCTGCAAGATCTGGACCGTGCAATTATTATAGGTACGCGCACGTATGGCAAGGGCCTGGTGCAGGTGCCACTCGAGATGCCCTACAACACGAACATCAAGATCACGACGTCGAAATACTACATTCCCTCGGGCCGCTGCATTCAGGCCATCAACTACAAGCGCGACGGGCAGGGCGGCTACAAGGAGCGCATTGCCGACTCGCTGACCCACGTGTTCCACACCCGTGCGGGCCGCGAGGTGCGCGATGGCGGCGGCATCAAGCCCGACATTGAGCTGAAGAACGACACGATGCCCAACATAGCCTACTACCTGAGCATAGGCGGGCTGGACTCTACGGAGGTGATGTTCGACTATGTGGTGGACTACATTCGCCAGCACGAGTCGATAGACGACGACCCCACGCGGTTCCACCTGACCGATGCCGACTATGACGACTTCTGCCAGCGCGTGGTGAAGAGCGGCTTTGCCTATGACAACGTGAGCCGGAAGAAGTTTGACGAGCTGGTGAAGACGGCCCAGTTTGAGGGCTACTACGATGAGGCCAAGGATGCCTTCGACGCCCTGTCGGAGCGGCTGAAGCACGATGTGACGGAGGACCTGCGCAAGCATCGGGCCACCATTCAGCAGATGCTGGAGCTGGACATCGTGGCTGCCTATCACTACCAGGCTGGCGCATTGCGGGCCGGGTTGCAGTACGACAAGCAGCTGCGCGAGGCAGAACGGCTGCTGCGCGAGCCGGAGGAGTACCGGAGGATGCTGCAGCCGTAGGGGGAGGGGCTGTGAGGGAGGGGAAAAGCCCTCCCCACGGCGGCTTTTCCCCGCGACAGGCTTTTCCCGATGGGGCTGATAAACGATGCTGATGAATACTTATGACCGCGAAATATTGAGGCTGGCCCTGCCCAGCATCGTGTCGAACGTCACGGTGCCGCTGCTGGGGCTGGCCGATGTTGCTATTGTGGGACATATCGGCGACGAGCGGTATATCGCGGCCATTGCCGTGGGGTCGATGATCTTCAACGTGATGTACTGGCTGTTTGCCTTCCTGCGCATGGGCACCAGCGGGCTTACCGCCCAGGCCTACGGGGCGGGCCGCGCGGGGCTGACGAGCGCCGTGCTCAGGCAGAGCCTGCAGGTAGCCCTCGGTGCGGGACTGCTCATCATCCTTCTTCAGTGGCCGCTGCGCCACGTGGCCTTCTGGCTGATGGGTGCCACGCCCGACGTGGAGCGGCTGGCCATTCCCTACTTCAACATCTGCGTGTGGGGCGCACCGGCCATGCTGGGGCTGTATGCCCTGACGGGCTGGTTCGTGGGCATGCAAAACACCCGCATACCGATGGCCGTTGCCATCGGGCAGAACGTGGTGAACATTCTGGCGTCGCTTGTGTTCGTCTTCGGACTGGGCATGCAGGTAGAGGGCGTGGCGCTGGGCACCGTGGTGGCACAGTGGGCAGGATTTGCCGGGGCCTGCTGGACGGGCTGGAAGGTCTATGGACGAAGGGGGGCGGCCGAGCCCTGTGGTGATGACGAACGTCTTTCAGCCAGCAAGTTCTTCCATATTAATCGCGACATCTTCCTGCGCACGCTGTGCTTAGTGGCGGTGAACCTGTACTTCACCTCGGCAGGGGCACGGCAGGGCGCTATGATGCTGGCGGTGAACACGCTGATGATGCAGCTGTACCTGCTGTTCAGCTACTTCCTGGATGGCTTTGCTTACGCGGGCGAAGCCCTGGCAGGCCGCTACTACGGGGCAGGCGACGGCGACAGCCTGCGGCGCGTGGTGCGCCATCTGTTTGGCTGGGGCGGGCTGATGGTGGTGCTCTTCACCCTGCTGTACTGGCTGGGCGGCAACACCTTCCTGCACCTGCTCACCAGCGACGCTGCCGTGGTACAGGCCGCTGCCGACTATTACGGCTGGGCACTGCTCATACCGCTGTGCGGCATGGCCGCCTTCGTGTGGGACGGCATCTACATAGGCATCACCGCCACGCGCGGCATGCTGCTGGCCTGCTTCACGGCCTCGCTTGTTTTCTTTGCCCTCTGGTTCCTGCTGGGCCCCGTCTGGGGCAACCACGGCCTGTGGGTGGCCCTGCTGGCCTACCTCTTCGCCCGTGGTGTGGTGCAGACAGCGCTGTTTCGCAATCAACTTTCCTGACTTTTACAACGAGGGCCTCATTGTGCTGAAACGGAGGCTCCGTTGAAATGTAATGGAGCCCTCGTTGCAACACAACGGAGGCCTCGTTGCGGCGTAACGGAGCCTCCGTTGGAAAACGGTGCAGAAACAGCCTCAGCTGAACAGCTCTTGCAGCACGGGCAAGGAGCGCAGTTCGGGGAAGTCGGGCAGGTGCAGCCGGTAGTAGAGCAGGGCCACGTCGATGCAGCGGTTGCGCTGCTGCCGGTTCATGCGGAAGAGGTGCATCGTGGGCAGATCCATGCGCATCATGAGCCGCATGAGCTGGCCCTCCTGCGGCAGCAGATAGTCGCGGTGGAGTGGGGGAGTGGTGCAGAAGGTGCCCGCCCGCAGGTCGAAATAGCAGCCCGGGGCATAATCGTCGAGGTTAGGGAAGAAGCCCAGGAAGCGGCTGAGGCGCAGCAGGAAGACGAGGTGGAAGTTGGCGTAGCCGGACTCGCAGCCATCGAGCCACTGCAGGGCCGACCGCACGTAGGCGTAGAGCGGCTCGTTCTGCTGCTCGCTGCGCAGTGCGTGGTACAGGAACTCGGCCACAAACAGGCCGATGGCCAGCTTGGCGGGCTCGGCTTGCAGCGATGGCAGCGGACAGGAAATGGCGGCTTCGCTGAGCCGTTGCAGCTGGGCCTGCTGCCGCACGTCGCACTCGATGCTGAGCAGCGTGAGCGGCTGGAAGTACTGCTTCTTCAGCCTGCCCCTGGCCGAGCGGGGCAGGGGCACCACGAAGCTGAGCCGCCCCTGCTGGCGGGTGAACATATCGACGATGAGTTTCTGCTCGCCGTACTTGAAAGAATGGAGCACGATGGCCTCGGTTTTCACTAACATCAGTGCAAAATTACACAAAAACCAGCGTCTTTCAGCATTTTTTCGCGAGAAAATTTGGCAGAACGGGAAAAAAGCTGTAATTTTGCACCCGCTTTTACGAGAAGCCCGGTCCCTTCGTCTATCGGTTAGGACGAGAGATTTTCATTCTCTAAAGAGGAGTTCGACTCTCCTAGGGACTACCAAAGAAGTTTAAATCTGTCATCTGCGCAGTGATGCGCTACCCCGCTACAGAGGGGGAAGCGGTGGCAGAAGGCCTTTCCCCCGTGAAAGGACCTGCCCAGGGCAGCCCGCCAGGCACAAGACCCATAGGCTTTGAAAAAATAACAATTAAAAAATTAAAATCAAAAAAATGGCAAATCACAAATCATCGGTGAAGAGAATTCGCCAGGACAAGAAGAAGGCACTGCACAACAAGTACTATGCCAAGACAATGCGTAATGCCGTGCGCAAGCTGCGCGCAATGACCAACAAGGACGAGGCCGTGGCCCTGTACCCGAAGGTTCAGAAGATGCTCGACAAGCTTGCCAAGACCCACATCATTCACAAGAACAAGGCTGCCAACCTGAAGTCGAGCCTTGCCCTGCACGTGAACAAGCTGGGATAAAACTCTACACAAGCGTACTCATAGCAACAAAAGATAAAAAATGGTGTGACAGGTCGTTTTCCGCGAGGATGGCGACCTGTCTTTTAGTTTGCAGAATATGGAAGAACTGGTAATATCGAGCGTGAAGAACCCCCGCATGAAGCACCTGCTGGCCTTGCAGCAGAAATCGCAGCTGCGCCGCGAGGAGGGTCTGTTCGTGGTGGAAGGCCGCCGCGAGCTGCAGCACTGCATAGAGGCTGGCTATGAGGTGGAGAGCGCGTTTCTAAGGGAAGATGCGACCCGCCCCCAACCCCTTCCTGCTGGGAAGGGAGTGGGCAGGGCCTTCACCGTCACTCCCGGGGTCTACGAGCGCATAGCCTACCGTGGTAGCACCGAGGGCGTGATAGCCATTGTGAGGGCCAGACAGCACCGGCTGGAAGACCTGCGGCTGCCCCAGAACCCGCTCATCGTGGTGCTCGAGAGCGTAGAGAAGCCCGGCAACCTGGGCGCCGTGCTGCGCTCGGCCGATGCCGCACGGGCCGATGCCGTCATCGTGTGCGACCCGCTGACCGACCTGTACAACCCCAACCTCATTCGCTCGTCGATAGGCGCCATCTTCACCGTGCCCACCGTGGTCTGCACCAGCGAGGCGTGCATCAGCTTCCTGCAGGAGCGCGGCATCAGTATACTCACCGCCCAGCTGCAAGACTCGCGCCTGTACTACGACACCCCGATGGCCGGCCCCACGGCCATCGTGATGGGCACCGAGAGCACCGGCCTGACCGACCAGTGGCGGAGGGCTGCCACGGCCCACATACGCATACCCATGCTGGGGCGGCTCGACTCGCTCAACGTGTCGGTCTCGGCAGCCATCCTGCTCTTCGAGGCCGTGAGGCAAAGACAAGGGCTTGAAGAGTGCAAAATAAACTGAAATAGGCTGAAATAAATGGGCTATTCATTCGCCAAAGTCGCATTTTTTTCGTAACTTTGCAGCCTATTTAGCATATAATAGAAAAATGGCAGAAGAACTGAACCCTACAGAACAGAACTATTCCGCGAGTAACATTCAGGTGCTCGAGGGCCTGGAAGCCGTGCGCAAGCGCCCCGCTATGTACATCGGCGATATTAGTGAGAAAGGATTGCACCATCTGGTGAACGAGACGGTCGACAATTCGATCGACGAGGCGATGGCGGGCTATTGCACCCACATCGAGGTAACGATCAACGAAGACAATTCGATTACCGTGCAGGACAACGGCCGAGGCATTCCCGTTGACGAGCACGAGAAGATGCACAAGAGCGCCCTTGAGGTCGTGATGACCGTGCTGCACGCCGGTGGTAAGTTCGACAAGGGCTCGTACAAGGCCTCTGGCGGTCTGCACGGCGTAGGCGTGTCGTGCGTCAATGCCCTCTCTACCCACATGCTGTCGCAAGTGTTCCGCGACGGCAAGATCTATCAGCAGGAATACGAAAAGGGCAAGCCCCTCTACCCCGTGAAGGTGGTGGGCGAGACCGAGCTGCGCGGCACGCGCCAGCAGTTCTGGCCCGACGGCAGCATCTTCACCACGACGGAATATAAGTATGACATCATAGCCAAGCGCATGCGCGAGCTGGCCTACCTGAACGCCGGCATCACCATCACGCTGAAGGATATGCGTCCCGATGAGGAGGGCAACCTGAAGGAAGAGGTGTTCCACGCCAAGGAGGGCCTGAAGGAGTTCGTGCGCTACGTGGACCGTCATCGCACCCACCTGTTCGACGACGTGATCTACCTGAAGACCGAGAAGCAGGGCGTGCCCATCGAGGTGGCCGTGATGTACAACACCGACTATACGGAGAACATCCACTCGTACGTGAACAACATCAACACCATAGAGGGCGGTACCCACCTGGTGGGCTTCCGTA
>JAFVEE010000064.1 GCA_017478085.1 Prevotella sp.
CAATTTTATAAGACTATCGTTATGAAAAGAAGACTACACAAAAACAACAGCCACAGGCATTTTGCAACCCTTCTGCTGCCTGCATTCCTCCTTCTATGTCCGCTCAGCTCTTGCAGCAGTGATGATCTGGAGGAAGAAATTACAGAAACGCCCGCCAACAATGGGATTATAAATGCTTTTACTCCATCGGAAAACGTGAAGGCATTCTTTGAGAACGAATATCCGTTGAAAGGCCAAACGGCTTTCTTCGATGGTGACCAGACGTGGTCCGACGAACAGACGGCCCAAGAGCTCTATCCTGCCAATCTCTGCTATTTCGTCAATAGCAATGAACAGCTGCAAACATACTATCATGGCGATGTGGCCCTGCCAGAGATTGACTTCTCTAAATACACTCTTCTGCTGGGCAGAAAACTCACCCCCCATGCGGAAACGGTGGAGTCTATGGTTCTAACGAAGGCCGAATCGGGATACGACCTTGTTGTAAATGCCATCCACACACGGCCCAAAGACTATGCAGAGTTCGCTATGCTTCAATTATCAACATTCTGGGCGTTGTATCCCAAACTCGAAGAAGGAAACGTCAATGTAACCGTTAACATCAGGCTCGTAGAGCTTGATTGAGACAGGAACCTATTTTTTAACAACCATTAGACAAGCAGTGCTATGAAACGACTATTACTGATGATGCTGCTGTCTGCCTCTGTTGTTGGGGCGTGGGCACAGGAGGATTACCACCCGTTGCTGAAGGAAGGCAAGGTGTGGAACGAAGTGGCGTATGTGGCCCCATCTTCGACCTACAGGGCCGTCGCCTCACGCAGCAGCCGCAGCGGGGGGTGTATATTCAGCAAGGTAAAAAAGTGATGGTGAAATAGTTAAAAGGCAATTAAGCGTATGAAAAGCGTATTCATTCAACTTAGGCGGGTGAGCCATACCGTAATGGTTCTTTTGCTGTGCTGTATAGGGACAGTCAGAGCTGTGGCTCAAGAAGGGTATAGTAAGTATTGCCCATTTGTGGAAGAAGGGAAAATGTGGTATTGCATGGCCCCAGACTCTTACAAAAACGATGCACCGCTGCGAGATCCTTTAGGACGGCGGGCAGATTGTGTCTTTACTATGCGTGGCGACACGCTGATAAACAGTAAGGAATATAAAAAGGTCTTCTTTATGTTTGAAGGCTACTATGGCGATACCGAACAGCACTATTATTGTGCCGCAAGAGAGGAGGCAAGCCGCGTTTTCCGTATTGAGGCTGACGCGCAAGAAAAGGAGTTCTTGTATGATTTCAACTCACCAGAAGAAACCCTCATTCTCACCCGCAATGGCAGGCAGTTTGCCAGAACTGGATATAGAGTGTCGGGGGCACCAGTGGAGCTGTGGGGATTTGTACTTCATGAGGCCCAGAATGGGGAAGCCGTTACAACCAACGGACTTGGTACTTGGGTAGAAGGCGTAGGCAGCCATGTGAGTAACCCATTTGAAAAGGAATTCGCACAGGAAAAGCCAAAACTGGGGATTAGTATTCTTGTCGCTTCCTGTTGGAAGGGTGATGAGCTTCTATATTTGTATGACTGGATGGTAGCGCCCACCGTAGTGGATGGGCTGAATCCCAGCACTATCATCGGCAACCATTCTGCCCAGGACTACTTCGACCTGCAGGGTCGCCGCCTCACGCAGAAGCCGCAGCGGGGGTTGTATATTCAGCAAGGCAGGAAGGTGATGGTGCGCTGACGCAACTGGGCACTCCTTTATTACATAAAGCGGATGTCGGCAATGATCTGCGCCCCCACGTGCTGGTTCAGCTTCTGAACGAACTCGCGGCGGCGCATGCTCAGGTCGGCACGCAGGGCGGGAATGCTCAGGCGAACAAAAAGCGTCTGGTTGTAGATTTGCACACTGGTGGTATAGCGGCTAATGGCCTCGCCTGCCACCGTGGGCCAGGCCTCCACCAACCGTTTCTGCAACAGGGGCGTCTCCAACCCCTGCACACGCAGGTTGCGCATAATAAGGTCCTTGATCTGAAATACGTCGCGCTTGAACATAAGATAATCTGCTATTGTTTTTCGGTCACCACCCCGTCGTCTACATAGAACAGCTTGTAGTCTGAATGCCCCTGCGCCAGGATCTGGTCCAGATGGTCGCGGTTGGTGTCGGTAATGAATATCTGCCCGAACTGGTCGCCTGCCACAAGCTGCACAATCTGCTCCACGCGGCGGGCATCGAGCTTGTCGAAAATATCATCGAGCAGCAGGATGGGCATCGTGCCCTGACGGCCCGCACGCTTCAGAAAGTCGAACTGGGCCAGCTTCAGGGCGATGACGAAGGTCTTCTGCTGCCCCTGCGACCCTTCGCGACGCATGGGGTGGCCGTCGAGCAGAATCTCCAGGTCGTCGCGGTGAATGCCGTGGAGCGAATAGCCCACGGCGCGGTCTTTCATCCGGTCGCGCTGGATGACCTGGAGCAGCGGGCCGCGCTGGCAATGCGACACGTACGACAGCGACACACGCTCGCAACCACCAGAGATGGTCTGGTAGAACTGCTGGAAGAGCGGCTCCAGCTGACCGACGAACTGGTTGCGCTGGGCGTAGATGGCCTCGCCTTCGGCCGCCATCTGCTCCTCAAGGATAGCAAGCAGCTCGGGGTCGGGCTCGGTATCCTCCTGCTTCAGCATGGTGTTGCGCTGCTGCAGGGCCTTGTTGTAGCGGTTCAGCGACTCTATGTAGCTACGGTTCATCTGCGAGATGACCATGTCCATAAGCCGGCGACGCTCCTCGCTGCCCCCCTCAATGAGCAGCGTGTCGCTGGGCGAGACGAGCACCAGCGGAATGAGCCCTATGTGCTCCGACAGCCGCTTGTACTCCTTCTTGCCCAACCTGAAGTGCTTCTTGGCGCCCCGCTTCATGCCACAATAAATGCTGATATCGTCGGAGTACTGGCCTTCGAGCACAAAGAAGGCCTCGTCGTGGCGAATGGCGAGCGAGTCCTGGGTGGTATGGGCCGAGTGGCAGAAGGACAGGAAATAGACGGCATCGAGCACATTGGTCTTCCCCACCCCGTTACGGCCTATCAGGCAATTGAATTTGGGCGAGAGCACCAATGTGGCCTCCGCAAGGTTCTTATAGTTCAGAATAGATAGTTTCTGCAGTATCATTCCTTACAATTTTCGTGCAAAATTACTGCTTTTAGGGCTTAAAAACAAAAAAAGTCGGAAATAAATTTCACTATGTGCGATAAATTCAGTAATTTTGCGCCGCAATTTGTAATATTCGCAAGTAAGACAATATAAAATCAATAAAATAATGGTAGAACAAAACATTAACAATGCGCTCGGATTTGAAGAGACGCTCAACCGGGGAGAGGCTTTCTTCCTGAAGTACAGAAACGCTATTATCGGCTGTGTGGCAGCCGTTGTCATCATTGTGGCAGGCATCATCCTCTACAAGACCTATGTGGTGGAGCCCCGCGAGAACGAGGCCAGCACCTCCATTGCCAAGGGTCAGGACTACTTCCAGAGTGAGCAGTACGAACTGGCACTGAACGGCGACAGCACGGGCTATGCCGGATTCATCAAGATAGCCGACGAGAAGAGCTCTACCAAGGCAGGCAACCTGGCCAGCCTGTATGCCGGACTGTGCTATGCCAACCTGGGCAAGTGGCAGGAGGCTGCCGACTATCTGCAGAAGTTCGATGGCAGCGACGATGCCATGGTGACGCCCGCCGTCATCGGTGCCCTGGGCGATGCCTATGCCAACCTGAACGATCTCGACAAGGCCGTGAGCACCTGGAAGAAGGCTGCCGAGAAGGCCGACAACAATGCCCTGTCGCCCCTCTACCTGATCAAGGCCGGTGAGGTGCTGGAGAGCCAGAACAAGAAGGACGAGGCCCTGAAGCTGTACCAGCAGATCAAGGACAAGTACTTCGAGTCTATGCAGTATCAAACCATCGACCAGTACATAGAGCGCGTTTCGGAGTAATGGCAACAGCACTGCACAACATTTCTGCCGTCGACTTAAAGAATGTGCCCGATGCCTCGAACATGATTTTTGGCATCGTGGTGTCAGAGTGGAACCCGGAAATCACGGGGCCATTGCTCGAAGGGTGCGTTCGGTCGCTTGAGCGTTTTGGCGCACTGCCCGAGAACATTCACGTCAAGTCGGTGCCCGGCTCGTTCGAGCTAATTTATGGCGCCCACCAGATGACCCTAAACGACGGCTACGATGCCGTCATCATCCTGGGCAGCGTTATTCGCGGCGAGACGCCCCATTTCGACTACATCTGCCAGGGCGTCACCGAGGGCATTGCCCGGCTGAACGCAACCAGCAACATCCCCGTTGTCTACGGACTGCTAACCACCAACGACCTGCAGCAGGCTCGCGACCGCGCTGGCGGCCGGTTGGGCAACAAGGGCGAGGAGTGTGCCGTGGTGGCCATCAAGATGGCAAAATTCTAACACAAACATCCAGACTTTAGTATTATGAGAGTAGCAATCGTAGGTGCGAGCGGTGCCGTAGGACAGGAGTTTCTGCGCATACTCGCCGAGAGAAACTTCCCCATCGACGAGCTCCTGCTGTTCGGTTCGGAGCGTTCGGCCGGCCGCAAGTATAACTTCCGTGGCAAGGACATTGAGGTGAAGCTGCTGAAGCATGGCGACGACTTCAAGGGCGTTGACATCGTGTTCACCAGTGCCGGTGCCGGCACGTCGAAAGAGTTTGCCGAAGACATCACCCGCTATGGTGCCGTGATGATCGACAACTCGAGTGCCTTCCGTATGGACGACGATGTGCCACTGGTGGTGCCCGAGTGCAACGCCGAGGATGCGCTGAACCGTCCGCGTGGCATCATCGCCAACCCCAACTGCACCACGATCATGATGGTGGTGGTGCTGCAGCCACTGGAGCAGCTGAGCCACATCAAGCGCATACATGTGTCGTCCTACCAGAGCGCCAGCGGCGCCGGTGCTGCCGCCATGGCCGAGCTGGAGCAGCAGTACAGCGAGATTCTAAGCGGCAAGGAGCCCACGGTGAAGAAGTTCCCCCACCAGCTGGCCTACAACGTCATTCCGCAGATCGACGTATTCCAGCCCAACGGCTATACGAAGGAAGAGATGAAGATGTACAACGAGACGCGCAAGATTATGCACACCGATGCCAAGTGCTCGGCTATGTGCGTGCGAGTCAGTTCGCTGCGTGCTCATAGCGAGAGCGTGTGGATTGAGACCGAGCGTCCCATCTCGGTGGAAGAGGCCCAGCAGGCCATTGCCGCAGCTCCCGGCTGCACGCTGCAAGACGATCCTTCGACCCTCACCTACCCTATGCCGCTCGAAACGGCTGGCAAGGACGATGTGTTCGTAGGCCGTGTGCGCAAGGATCTCGCCGACGAGAACGGTCTCACCTTCTGGCTCTCTGGCGACCAGATTCGCAAGGGTGCCGCCCTAAATGCCGTTCAGATTGCCGAATACCTCATCAAGGTGGGCAATGTGAAGTAAAGGGTGAATGAAACGGAAAAGTTAAGGGTGAAAAGTTGAGTGACTTTTCACCCTTAACTTTTCTCTTATTTTCCCTTAAATCAGCGGCATTCCCAGTTCTTTGCACTCGCGGCGCATGTCGCTGGGCCAGATGCTGGCCTGAATCTCGCCGATGTGGGCCTTCTGCAGCAGCACCATGCACAGGCGGCTCTGGCCAATGCCACCACCAATGCTGAGCGGCAATCGGTCGTTCAGCAACTGCTGGTGGAAGTACAGCTGCTCGCGGGCTTCCTGCCCTTCCAGCTGCAACTGGCGCAGCAACGACTCCTTGTCCACACGGATGCCCATCGACGAAAGCTCGAACGAGCGCCCCAGCACAGGATACCATATCAGTATGTCGCCGTTCAGGCCCGCACGGCCATCCTCGGCCACCGTGCTCCAGTCATCATAGTCGGGCGCACGGCCATCGTGCTTCTCGCCGTTCGACAGCTTGCCGCCAATGCCTATCACAAACACGGCCCCATAGGCCTCGCAGATGGCATCCTCGCGCTCCTTCGGCGTCTTGTCGGGATACATGCGCAATAGCTCCTCGGCATGAATGAAATGTATCTTCTCTGGCAGAAAAGGCTTAATCTGCGAGTAGGTCTCGCACACCAGGTACTCCGTGCGACGAATGGCGGCATAGATGCGCTCCACGATGTTCTTCAGGAAGGCCAGCGTACGGTCTTCACGGCGAATCACGGCCTCCCAGTCCCACTGGTCAACGTAGAGCGAGTGCAGGTTGTCCAGCTCCTCGTCGGCGCGAATGGCGTTCATGTCGGTATAGATGCCATAGCCCGGCTCTATCTGATACTCAGCCAGCGTCAGCCGCTTCCACTTGGCCAGCGAGTGAACCACCTCGGCACGGGCATCGCCCAGATCCTTGATAGGGAACGAGACGGGGCGCTCCACACCGTTCAGGTCGTCGTTGATGCCCAGCCCCTTCAGCACGAAGAGCGGTGCCGTCACTCGGCGCAGGCGCAGCTCAGTGGAGAGGTTCTGCTGAAAAAACTCCTTGATCAGTTTGATACCCTGTTCTGTCTGTTTGACATCAAGCAACTGCCGATAGCCTACTGGTTTGATTAATTTGCTCATATTTTTCTCCTTTTTCTTACAAAATCGGCTGCAAAGGTACAAAAAATCTATCAACTTGCAAACAATTTCTTGATTTTATTTTACAAATTGCCAATATTCATTGCAAGCCTTTGCTCTGCCGACTTGTCTTTAAAGGTTCTTCTTCGGGTAGAGAGCATCCCACCACGTGGGGTCATCCTTCAGCCATTTCTGGAACCAGGCCATCTGTGTGGCCAGCCACTTCTCGCGCTTCTTGTAGTCCAGCACATGGTGATTCTCGCCTTGCACCTCGACCAGTGCCACTTCGCGGCCCAGCAGCTTCAGGGCGGTGAACATCTGCAGGCTCTCAATGAGGGGCACGTTGGTATCAGCCGTGCCGTGCAGCAGCAACAGGGGCGTGTGAATCTTGTCGGCATTGAACAGCGGGCTTTGGTCTACGTACAGCTGACGATGACTCCAAGGATAGCTGTTGGCCATCGACACCTCACTATAGTTGTAACCCCAGTAGCCCTCGCCCCAGTAGCTGGTGTGGTTGGCTATGCCGGCATGGCTCACGGCGGCGGCAAAGATGTCGGTCACCGTTTGCAGGTACATCGTCATAAAGCCGCCATACGAAGCCCCCATACAGCCTATCTTCTCCTTGTCGATGAAGGGATGCTCCTCGCATATCTTCTTCGTACCCTCGATGATGTCGCCGGCAGGCGTGCCGCCTGGCACCTGACCATTCACCGGAGCACCACCGGCAGTGTTCACGTGGCGCGAAGCCCACTCCTGACCGAAGCCCGTGGCTCCGCTGGGCTGCAAGATATAGGCCACATAGCCCAGCGAGTTCCAGTACTGCGGGGCATAGGGCGACTCGAAGTAACGGCTTACGGGCGAGCAACCGCCATAGTAGTACACAATCATGGGGTACTTCTTCGTGGCATCGAAATCCTTCGGCAAGTACAGCCGACCATACACGGTGTCGCCCTTCGAGTTGGTGAAGTTCCAGTCCCGGCAGGTGCCCACCTCGGCATCGCCCAAGGCTGCACGACCATCGAAAAGCTGCACCGGCTTCCCAGGGTTCTTCACCGTCTGCACCCACGCCGAGGCAGGTGCCATCGTCTCGTAGCTCAGGTAGGCCAGCACGGGAGCATACTCGGCCACTTCGTAGCGGTAGGCATAGTCGCCCTGCATAGGCAACTGCACAATCTTGCCCGTCGTGGGGTTTAGCTGGTAGAGGTGTACGTAGTCGCGATCCTCGGCCGAGAAGTAGATCATGCCATCGGCATGCGACCAGTCGCCCCTGTTCACCGAGGGGTCGAAGTCCTTCGTAAGCGGTGTGACCTGGCCTGTGGCAATGTCGAGGATAAACAGCTCGTTCTCGGTCATGCTGGGCGTGACATCAGCTGGCAACTGACAGCCAATGCGGTTGAAAGCCTCGGGGTTGCCCATAAACAGCACCTGACGGGCGTTGGGCGAGAAGTCGCACCCCGCCAGGAAGCCTTGGCCGCGCAGCAGCGTGTCGGTCTTCAGCGTGCGGGCATCCATCACAAACACGTCGACCACCTCGGTAGGCCGATGGGCCAGGCGCGAATAGGATGAGCCAACAAGCAGCTGCTTGCCGTCGGCCGAGATGTCGTAAAGGAACTGCCCTTTCGAACCGAAGGTGATGCGCTGGCTCAGTCCCGACGCCACATCATAGCGCATCAGGTAGCTGCGATTGCGCCAGCCGGGCTGACGGTCGTCCATCTCCACCACCTCAAACACATCGGCATCCTCCTTCGGGCCGTCCTCCTCGGCAGTAATGATCAGGTAGTCTTCCGTAGGGCTGATGGTGTAGCCGCCCTTCGGCAGGTCGCGGGCCCAAAGCGTGCGCCGTCCCGTCCGGGGCTCTACCTGGTAGAGCATACGGCTGTCGCCCTCCCACACCTCTTCTATATACGCACACGTGCGAGGCATCCACTTCACGTTCTGTGCCGGGCGGCTCAGCACCTGCCGCGTCTTCAGTTCCACCAGCTCATAGTCCCAGCGGCTCTGCCCGCCCCGCTCGGTGGTCTGGTACGACAGGGTGGCGAAGGTGCCATCGGCCGAGAGGGAGATGCCCCTCACGCGACGACCATCGGTCAGGTCGTGCACCATATAGGGATGACGGGTGTCGAGCGTCGGGGCAAGCGACTCAGGGAAGTCGGCACTCACGCTCACGGTGTCCTGGCTTCCGGCCTCGGTCATATAGCGAATGGCCACGGTGTGGTGCTCAGGAGCCAGACTAATCTCGCCACCAGCCTCGGCACCGTCTATGAAGAGCTTGTAGTTTTTCAGCCCTTTCACCTCCAGCTTGCCCTTCAGGTAGCTGCTGTTGTTCACGTAGAAGCTGAGCACGCCCACCGACTTCGAGTCGCTGAGCGAGGGCAGCAGTCCGTCCCTCACGGTCGTGGCAGCGTTGGCCTTGAGCCCAATGCTGCCGAGCAGTGAGTTTTCGTCGAACTTCTTGCCATTCACATCGACCGTGTCGATACCCACGGGTGCGGCCACCGCAAAGGGGCCAGCCAGGTTAAAGTCGGTAATGACCGTCTTGTTTTGCGCAAAGGTGCTGGCAGCCACCGATAGCGCCATCATTAAGAGAAATGTCTTTTTCATCATTTTTTCTGTTCTATGCTCTGGCTCAGTAGGCCTCGCGATACTTGCTTTCGTCCTTGTCCTCCAGCATCGAGAGGTAGCTCTGGTAGCGGCTCTCGGCTATGTAGTGGTCTTCCAGTGCCTGCAGCACGGCGCAGCCAGGCTCGTGGGTGTGGGTGCAGTTGCTGAAGCGGCAGTCTTTCGAGAAATGGAAGATTTCCTTGAAATAGCTGGTCAGCTCCTCGCGCTCCATATCGAACGTGCCGAAGCCCTTGATGCCGGGAGTGTCGATAAGATAAGAGGTGGGAGGTGAGAGGTGAGAGGTGAGAGGAATCATCTCGCTGAACGTGGTGGTGTGCATGCCCGTGTTGTGGGCATCGCTGATCTCGGCAGTGCGCAGCTGCGCGCCGGGCACCAGCTGGTTAATGAGGGTGCTCTTCCCCACCCCGCTGTTGCCGCTGAGCAGCGTAATCTTTCCCTCCATCAGCGGCTTCAGGGCCTCCAGTCCCTCGCCCGTGCGGGCCGAGACCTGGTGGCAGGGATAGCCCACGGTGTCATACAGCCGCACCATCGCCTCCTGGTAGCGCTTTTCGTCCCCATCGAGCAGGTCGGTCTTATTAAATAGAAGATGAACGGGCACGCGATAGGCTTCGGCCGAGGCCAGGAAGCGGTCGATGAAGGTGGTGGAGGTCTGCGGACGGTTCACGGTAACAACGAGGAAGGCCTGGTCGACATTGGCGGCCAGGATGTGGCTCTGCTTCGAGAGATTCTGCGACTTGCGGATGATGTAGTTGCGGCGATCCTCAACGTCAACAATCCAGGCCGTCGCCGCCGTAGTCCCCTCCCCTTGGGGGAGGGTCAGCGAGAGACTTACCCGGTCGCCCACGGCCACGGGGTTGGTACTGCGGATGCCCTTCAGGCGGAAGTTGCCCTTTATCTTACAATCAAGGAGCTGGCCATCGTCCGTGCGGACGGTGTACCAGCTCCCTGTATTCTTAACGACGAGTCCTTTCATCAGACTGTCATAATCTCCTTGTTCTTGGCCTCAATCAGCTCGTCGAGCCGCTTGATGTACTTGTCGTGCACCTTCTGCAGCTCCAGCTCGGCATCCTTCTCGTTGTCCTCGCTCAGGCCGTCCTTGATGGCCTTCTTCAGCTTGTCCTTGATGTCGGCACGCACGTTGCGCACCTCTACCTTGGCCTTCTCGGCAATCTTGTTGCACTGCTTCACCAGGTCGCGGCGACGCTCCTCGGTGGGCTGCGGTATGGCCAGACGAATCACCTCGCCATTATTCTCGGGCGTAATGCCTACGTCGCTGTCCATGATGGCCTTCTCAATGTCCTTGATCTGCTTGCGATCCCAGGGCTTGATGGCGATGGTGCGGGCATCGGGGCAGTTCACCGTGGCCACCTGGTTCAGGGGCACCTTCGACCCGTAGCTCGACACCCTCACGCCGTCGAGTATGGCCACGTTGGCGCGTCCGGCACGAATGCGGTTCAGCTCCTCCTCCAGGAACATAGCCGCCATTTCCATTCTCTCTTCTGCTGTCTGCAGCGTCTGTTTTACGTCTATCATAATCGTTCGTTTTAGATTTCTGATTACAAATGTAGCGTTTTTCTGCGAAACAAGCAAGCATTTTGGCATTTTTATTTACAAATAATCTGCAAACAAGACAATTCGTCGGTTCTATATGTCAATTTGACACATATTCTACATAGGCACGCATTTTGAAGCACAGATAGCAGAAACTAAAACAAGAAAGGAGAAACGACTATGACATTAGACAAGTTTACCATTAAGGCACAGGAGGCCGTGCAGGCCGCCGTGCAGACTGCCCAGCGCAATGGGCAGCAGACGATAGAGCCCGTGCATCTGCTCTTAGGACTGATGGACAAGGCCAAGGACGTGACCACGTTCATCTTCCAGAAGCTGGGAATGAACGCCCAGCAGATCGGGATGCTCTGCCAACAGGAGATGCAGCACCTGGCCCGCGTGCAGGGCGGCAACCCCTACCTGAGCAACGACTCGAACAAGGTGCTGCAGAAGGCCGAGGACCTTTCGAAGGAACTGAACGACGAGTATGTTTCGTGCGAACCCATCCTGCTGGCCCTGCTGACGGTGAACAGCACCGTGAGCCGCATTCTGAAGGATGCCGGAGCCACCGAGAAGGACATGCGACAGGCCATCCTGGAGCTGCGCAGCGGACAGCGCGTGCAGAGCCAGAGTGCCGACGACAACTACCAGTCGCTCGACAAATATGCCAAGAACCTGGTTGACCTGGCCCGCCAGGGCAAGCTGGACCCCGTGATAGGCCGCGACGACGAGATTCGCCGACTGCTACAGATACTGAGCCGCCGCACCAAGAACAACCCTATCCTGATAGGTGAGCCGGGCACGGGTAAGACCGCCATCGTAGAGGGGCTGGCAGGCCGCATTGTGCGTGGCGACGTGCCCGAGAACCTGAAGGACAAGCAGCTGTACTCGCTCGACATGGGTGCGCTGGTGGCCGGAGCGAAGTATAAGGGCGAGTTCGAGGAGCGACTGAAGAGCGTCATCAACGAGGTGACGCAGGCCGACGGGCGCATCATCCTCTTCATCGACGAGATTCACACGCTGGTGGGTGCCGGCGGTGGCGAGGGGGCCATGGATGCCGCCAACATTCTGAAGCCTGCACTGGCCCGTGGCGAGCTGAGGGCCATCGGTGCCACGACGCTCAACGAGTATCAGAAGTACTTCGAGAAGGACAAGGCACTGGAGCGCCGCTTCCAGACGGTGATGGTCGACGAGCCCGACGAGCTCTCGGCAATCAGCATTCTGCGAGGACTGAAGGAGCGCTACGAGAACCACCACAAGGTGCGCATTCAGGACGATGCCTGCATCGCCGCCGTGCAGCTCTCGGAGCGCTACATCAGCGAGCGCTTCCTGCCCGACAAGGCCATCGACCTGATGGACGAGGCCG
>JAFVEE010000065.1 GCA_017478085.1 Prevotella sp.
CGGTCGATGAGCTTTCCGCTCAGGCTTGCCTCGATGCCCCGGTTCTCCACATTACCCACGTTCTGCAACTGCGACGATACGCCATACTTGGCCACGTCGACGGGCACGGTGAGCAGCAGGTCGTTGGTGCGCTTCCAGTAAGCATCAACAGAGAGCGTCAGGCGGTTCGAGAGGATGCTCAGGTCGAAGCCCGCGTTGGTCGACACGGTGGTCTCCCACTTCAGCTGGTCGTTGGCTGCATTCGATTTCGTGTAGTGCACCACGCCGCCCGTGGTCGAGGTGGTATAGCTGTCGCCGTACAGGTAGTCGCCTATCTCCTGGTTGCCCACCGTGCCCACCGAGGCACGCACCTTCAGCGAGCTGAGCCACTGCCAGTCCTCGGCAAAGCCTTCACGCTCCACGTTCCACGACAGGCCCAGCGAGGGGAACAGCCCCCAGTTGTGCTGCTTGGCGAAGCGCGATGAGCGGTCGGCACGCAGCGTGGCCGTGGCGTTATACTTATCTAATAAGGTGTAGTTGGCGCGGGCAATGAGCGAGTGCAGGTTCGACGAGCTCTCGCCCGATCGCGGAGCCGAGTACTGGCTGCCGCCCGAGAGGTTGTTGTGGCGTAGCGACTCGTCGGTGTACTGGCTCGACGAACCCGAGAGGTAGCTCTGGTTGGTGCTCTGATAGGTGTAGCCTACAAGGGCATCGACGTAATGGCTCTCGCCAAACGTGTGCTCGTAGTTCAGCGTGAACTCCGTCTGCCAGGTCTCTATGCGCCGCTTGGTGATGTTGCCCACGCCGCCATTGGCCAGACCCAGTGCGGTATAGTGAGGTGCAAAGTAGTTCTGCGTCAGGTTGTCGAGGTCGAAGCCGAAGGTAGCCTTGGCGCGCAGCTCGTCGGTCAGACGGTATTGCAGGAAGGCATTGCCCAGGGCATCGTCGTCGATGGTCTGCGCCACGCTGTTCTGCAGGTCGCTCACGGGGTTGG
The DNA here is from genome assembly GCA_017478085.1 of Prevotella sp. Lineage (GTDB taxonomy): Bacteria > Bacteroidota > Bacteroidia > Bacteroidales > Bacteroidaceae > Prevotella. The sequence continues at coordinate 974 of JAFVEE010000065.1, forward strand.
CCGCAATGTCGCCCATAGCGAAGTAGGCATACTCGTAGGGGTTGGTGTAGTTGTAAGAACCGTCCTCTTTATAAATGGGAACCACGGGCGGCATAAGCAGGGCGTAGGTGAGCGAATTGGTGATGCCTCCCTGGAAGGGCGACGAATTGAACGTGACACCCGTGGTTGTGGTCATACCGTCCTGCTTCGAGCGGCTCACGGTGGAGGAGACACCAAGTGTCAGGCGGTCGTTGACGTTGCGGTCGAGGTTGATGCGCAGTCCGCTGCGCTCATAGCCCGTGTTCAGCACCAGTCCCTCTTGCCGCACGATGTTACCCGCCACCACGTAGCGCGTGCGGTCGTCGCCACCGCTGACGCTCAGGTTGTGGGTATGGCTGGCGGTGTTGCGCAGCACAGCATCCTGCCAGTCAGTCCCACTGCCCAAGGCCGCAATCTCGGCATCGGTGTAGCCACCTTTATTATAAAAATAGTCCTTCTGATAGCGGGCCCACTCCGTAGCGTTGAGCACCGAGAGTTTCTTGGCCACGGTGGCGAGCGAGAGCTGATAACTGTAATTGACCTGGAACGTGCCCTTCTGACCCTTCTTCGTGGTGACAATCACCACGCCGTTGGCACCGCGCGAGCCATAGATGGCCGTGGCCGACACGTCCTTCAATACCTCGATACTTTCGATGTCCTGCGGATTGATCAGGCTCAACGGACTGACACCTCCCTCGATGCCAGTGCCGTTCTCGCCTGTGGAGAGTGAGCCTCCCTCCTTATAATAGATGAAGCCATCGATGACGTAGAGCGGTTCGTTGTTGGCACTGACTGAGTTGCCGCCACGGATGCGGATGCTCGATGCCGCACCGGGCTGACCCGATGCCACCACGCTCACGCCGGCCACACTGCCCGAGAGCAGGGCATCGGCCGTGGGCTGCACGTTGTTGTGCAGCACATCCTGGCTCACCGTGACCACGCTGCCCGTCAGCTTCTGCCGCTTCTGGGTGCCGTAGCCCACGACGACCACCTCGTTGACCTCTTGCAGCTTGTCCCACCAGGCCGTGTCGGCAGGCTCGGGGCCATCGGCTGCCCACCCGTCAGTGGGAGCAGCCGATGCCTTCGCCCAAGAAACAATGGCTAAAGTTGATGTGGTTAATGCTATCTGAAAACTCTTCATACCTTTGAACTAATTGTTATCTGGGTGCAAAGGTACGGCAAAAATAAATAACCCGAAATACCATCGGCGTGGCATTTCGGGTCACAAAAGTTTGGTATTACCCCCTTATTTCACCTGCTCTGTAGCTCCGGTCTGGCCGTCGGCAGGCTTCTTGGCAGGCTTTTTCGCCTCTACCTCGGTGGCCTTGTAGCCGAACTTCTGGAAGCTCTTGATGAGCACGGTGGGGGTGGTCTTCTCGGCATCGTAGGTGATGGTGACGCGCTGTTCCTTCACGTTGGTGTCGATCTTCTTCACGCCCTTCTCGAAGCGCAGGTTGCCCTTGATCTTCTTCTCGCAGTTCTCGCAGTGCATCTGCGGCTGGGTGGTCACCACCACGGTCTTGATGTCCTTGGCTTGCAGACAAAGGGAGGTGGTGAGACAGCATAACATAAGAACGTACTTTTTCATTGCTTTTATTGTTTTAAAGTTTGTTTCCGATATTAAGGCGCAGGCCGGCGTAGAACACGGGGCCGTGGACGGGGCCCCACACCTGGGTGGGATCGAAGGTGCTGCTCCAGGGGTCCTGGGCGTTGATGATGATGTCCTTCTGGCGGAAGCCCGTCAGGTTCTCGCCTCCCACATAGATGGAGAAGTGACGGAACCAGCGGGTGATCTGGGCCGATACTTGTTCGTAGGCGGGGAAGGTGGTCTCGCCTATGGTCCTGGGCAGTCGGCCGCCACCGTTCAGTTGCAGGGTGGCATCGAACTGCCAGAGGCCCAGCGGGGTCTTGTAGCTGGCGGTGACGAGGCCCTTGTAGCGGCTGGTGAGGGGCTTTTCCAAGAGCTGTTCGCCGTAGGTGCACTTCACGTCGTTCAGACGGTAGGCGGCTGTCAGCTCCATACCCTCGAACAGCGGGTAGGTGGCATCGACCTGGAAGGTGTTGGAGTAGCTGCGGCCATCGAGGTTGGCGATGTGCAGCAGGGTGGGGGAGCTGTCGTAGTCGATGACGGCCTGTTGCAGGAAGCGGGTGTGGTAGTACTCGGCATTCAGCTTCAGCGTCTTGCCGAACAGGGGGATATAGAAGGAGGTGCTGGCCCCGTAGTTCCAGGCCTCTTCCTGCTCCAGCGGGTCGATGACGAGCTGTCGGCCACTGGCCAGCAGGTAGTGGTTCTCGGCCAGGGCATGAACGGTGCGGTAGCCCTTGCCTGCCGAGAGACGCAGGGTGATGGCTTCGGTAGGCGTGAACTTCAGGTGCAGACGGGGCGTGACGAACGTGCCGAAGACGCTGCTGTGGTCGGCCCGCAGACCTGCCATCGCCACCAGCTTGTCGCTGAGGGTGTAGGTGTACTGGGCGTAGAGGCCGGGAGTGGTCTCTTTCTCATTGGCAGAAAGATAGTCGTGGTTGAGCGAGATGCCTGCCGACAGGTTGTGCTGCTCGGTGAGGTTGGTCTCGAACATCAGTTGGGCGTAGGCATTCTTCTGGCTTAGGTCGTAGCGCTTGTGGCCGTACTGGGCTTCGATCTGGTGGAGCGAGGCATTGCCCATCAGGGCGATGTTGGTGCCGTGCTCAGGGTCGAGAATGAAGGCGTGCTTCATATAGCCCTCGTAGCGGTTGGTCTCTATACCTATTTTATAAAGGTGGGTGGTAGGAGGCAGGAGATGGGCGGCGTGCTCGGTCTGTCCACCGTCGCGATCTTCTTTGATCATACTGATGCCGCCGTGGAACAGGTAGCGGTCGCCACGCCACTTCCAGCGGTTCTGCAGGTTCCATTGCCGCACGTTGGGCTGGTCTTGGAAGCCGTCGTCGTTCTGGTCGTGGTGGGCGTAGTCGTCCTGGTAGTGCAGCAGCAGCTCGGTGCTCAGCCGGTCGTTCAGGTGCAGGTTGCCGTCGGCATTGGCCTCGAAGCGGCTCAGTGTGTTGCCGTAGAGGTTCACGGTGATGCCCTCGTCGGCATCGGGCTTCAGGTACTCGATGTCTATCTGGCCCGTGATGCTCTCGTAGCCGTTCTTCACCGATGAGGCTCCCTTCGACACCTGAATGCTCTGCATCCACGGGCCTGGCACGTAGTCGAGGGCGTAGGGAGCGGCTGCGGCACGGAAGTTGGGCAGGTTCTCGGTGAGCATCTGTACGTAGGTGCCACTCAGGCCGAGCAGCTTGATCTGCTTGGCACCCGTAGTGGCATCGTTGTAGCTCACATCGACCGAGGGATTGGTGGTGAAGCTCTCGCCTAAATTACAACAGGCCGCGCGGAACAACTCCTCGCGGCCTATGCTCACGCCGTTGATAGGCCCACCCATACGCACCGTGCCCTGTCGGCGAACCGAGACGGTCACCTCCTGCAGGGTCTGTGTCTTTAGCGAGTCTTCGTCCTGTGCTTGTGTTGGCAGAGCCAGGACCAGCGCTATGATTGCGATCCATTTCTTCATTGTGGCTGCAAAGTTACTGATTTTTTGTGAATTAAGGACAAATTAAACAACAATCTTTTCAAAATGCACCTCTTTGTCGACAACTTCGCCGCCACGAATGGCGAACGAGTTGAGGTGGATGCCCTCGTGGAGCGACAGGATGGCATAGCGGATGGTGGGGTCGTTGGCCAGTCGCAGGTCTTCCTGCGAGGGGCGCGAGGGCGAGGCGGGGTGGCTGTGCCAGTTGGCCAGGATCTTCAGCCCTTTTTCGCGTGAGTAGCGCAGGGCGGCAAACTGGTCCTTTGGTGCGAAGGCGAAGTGCTCTGGCGAGTGGTCGATGTTCTCCATCCAGTAGTTCTCGGTTACGATGCCGTCGGCAGTGCCCAGCAGGTAGCCGCACGTCTCGTTTGTGGCATCCTTGTGGGCATGGGCGATGAGTTCATTTATGACTCGCTGTGGTATATTCATCGCTTTTTTAATTACTCATTACTCATTACTAATTACTCATTTGTGAAGATCGCAGGCCGCCTGCTCATAGTCGATGAGGTGGTCGATGGTGGGGTGGGAGCCACAGATGGCGCAGGTGTCGCGGTGCCTGACGGGCACGGTGCGGAACTGCATGGTCTTGGCATCGAAGGTGAGCAGGCGGTTGGTGAGCAGCTCGCCCACGCCGGTGAAGTACTACAGCGTCTCGGCAGCCTGAATGGTGCCCAGCAAACCGGCGATGGCACCCAGCACACCAGCCTGCGAACAGGTGGGCACGGCACCCACGGGGGGCGGCTCCTTGAACATGCAGCGGTAGCAGGCCGTGCCGGGCAGGTGGGTAAACGTCTGGCCGTTGAAGCGCAGGATGCCGCCGTGGCTGAAGGGCTTGCCCGCCATCACGCAGGCATCGTTGATGAGGAACTTCACGGGGAAGTTGTCGGTACCGTCGACCACGAAGTCGTACTCGCGGATGATGTCGAGGGCATTCGACGAGTCGAGGAAGTCGTGGTAGGTGTCGACCTTCACGTCGGGGTTGATGGCCTGTATCTTCTCCTTGGCACTCTCCACCTTGGGCACGCCCACGTCTTTGGTGAAGTGGATAATCTGGCGTTGCAGGTTCGACAGGTCGACCACGTCGGCATCGATGATGCCAATGCGGCCAATGCCTGCTGCGGCCAGATAGAGGCTGACGGGAGCGCCCAGTCCGCCTGCGCCTACCACGAGCACGCGGGCATTGAGAATCTTCTCCTGCCCCTCTACGCCCACATCTTTTAATAATATGTGGCGCGAATAGCGCTGTATTTGTTCTTCAGTGAAATCAATCATCGTGCTCCTCCTCCCATAAAGTACAGGAAATCGACCTTGTCGCCCTCCTTCACCTCAATGTTGTTCCAGTCCTCGCGCTCGGCAAACTCCTCGTTCACCTGCACGCTGACCATCTCAGGGTTCTCTACCAGCAGTTGCTTGATGAGCTGGGTCACGTTAAGCGGCAGTGCCACCTCTTGTGCTTCTCCGTTTACATAAATCTTTGCCATAATACTCAGTGGTTTTGTTTCTGGGTGCAAAGTTACGGCAAAAGCGGTACGCAGGAAATCGCACATCATGGGTAAACGGCATACCAAACTGTTGGTATTCTTAAAAAAACGGCACTTTTTCGGCCTTTTTGTATGCAGATACAATTTTTTTCCTTATCTTTGCACGTAGAAACGTTTCATAATTAATTGCGCAATGAAAGAATTTTTCAAGATGGTATTTGCCACGATGTGTGGCATCGTGCTTCTGTCGGCCATAGCCGGCATTCTGTTTATGATCTCGCTGGTGGGCATCATCGCCAGCGACTCGGCTTCGACCAAGGTCGACGACAACTCAGTGTTCGTACTGAAACTGAACGGTACTATTAACGAGCGGGCAGAGGACAGCAGTCCGTTCAGCTCGCTGCTGGGACAGGCAAATATGGAGGAGATGGGCCTCGACGACATCCTGGCCTCTATCCAGAAAGCCAAGGACGAAGACGACATCAAGGGCATCTATATAGAAGGGGGCATCGCCTCGTTCGACTCGCCCGCCACGGCACAGCAGGTGCGCGATGCACTGCTCGACTTCAAGAAGAGCGGCAAGTGGATCATTGCCTACGCTGACCAGTTCATGCAGACCAGCTACTACGTGGCCTCGGTGGCCGACAGCGTGTTTATGAACAAGACGGGTATGCTCGACCTGAAGGGTCTGGGCGGCAAGAGCGAGTATCTGACGGGCCTCTACGAGAAGCTGGGCATCAAGTACCAGCCTGTGCGTGTGGGCAAATATAAGAGCTACGTGGAGCGCCAGACCCGCAAGGATATGAGTGCCGAGGACCGCGAGCAGCGTCTGACCTACCAGCAGGGCATCTGGCAGCATATGCTGAAGGACATTGCCGACAGCCGTAAGGTGACGGCACAACAGCTGGATCAGCTGGCCAGCGACAGCATCATCCTCTTTGCCAATCCTGCCGACTACATCAAGGCCGGTCTGGTAGACCGCATGATGTACCCCGAGGGCATCAAGCAGGTAATCAAGGCCAAGCTGGGACTGGACGACGATGACGACATTAACCAGCTGACGCTGAGCGATATGCTCAACGTGAAGTCGAAGAAGAAGGAGAAGGGCGACAAGATTGCCGTCTACTATGCCTATGGCGAGATTGTCGACGAGGTGACCAGCAGCTTTATGAGCGGTCATTGCATTGCCGGCAACACGACGGTGAAGGATCTGAACGAGCTGGCCGATGACGACGACGTGAAGGCCGTGGTGCTCCGCGTGAACTCGCCGGGCGGTTCGGCTGTCGCCTCTGAGCAGATATGGCATGCCATCGAACTGTTGAAGGAGAAGAAGCCCGTGGTCGTGTCGATGGGTGGCGTGGCTGCCTCGGGCGGCTATATGATCAGCTCGGGTGCCAACTACATCTTTGCCGAGCCTACCACCATTACGGGCAGCATCGGCATCTTCGGCCTGATTCCCAACTTCAGCGAGCTGGTGACCGACAAGCTGGGCGTTACCTTCGACGGCGTGAAGACCAACCGCTTCACTGACTACGAGGAGAATCTGGTGCTCTCGAAGGACAACAGCGAGGAGCTGGGCTTTATGCAGACCTACGTTGACCGTGGCTACGAGACCTTCCTGAGCATCGTGGGCCAGGGCCGTAAGATGACCCGCGACCAGGTGCACGAGATTGCCCAGGGCCGTGTGTGGCTGGCTACTGACGCGCTGCCTATCAAGCTGGTAGACCAGCTGGGCTCGCTCGACGATGCCGTGAAGAAGGCTGTGGAGTTGGCCAAGCTCGACGACGAGTACTACACGGCCACTTATCCGGGCAAGAGCGACTGGATGGACAACCTCTTCAACAGCGACAAGAACAAGGGCAGCTATCTCGACAGCGAGCTGCGCGCCGTGCTGGGCGACCTCTACGAGCCCGTCATGCAGCTGCGTATGGATCAGCAGCGCAACCGCCTGCAGGCCCGTTTGCCCTATTCCACCAAGATGAGATAACTTGTAGGCCCTATATGCCCCATAGGTCTTATTGGCCCTATTAGTCTTATTAGCCCTATTAGCCCCATCCCCCCAAAAATGGAAGGCGACTTCATCAAAATCAATGACTGGCTATCGCCATTGAGCTGGCTCTACGGTATAGGCGTGCGCTTCAGGAACTTCCTCTTTGATATAGGAGTGCTGAAGAGCCGTTCCTTCGATGTGCCCATCATCTCGGTGGGCAACATCACCGTGGGCGGCACGGGCAAGACACCCCACGTTGAGTACTTGATAAGTCTGTTGCAAAAGCAGGTGCGCGTGGCTGTGCTCAGCCGGGGGTATAAACGGAAGACCAAGGGCTTTGTGCTGGCTGACAGCGACACCACCGCCCGCGATATTGGCGACGAGCCCTACCAGATGAAGCAGAAGTTCCCTGGTGTGACCGTGGCCGTAGACCAGAATCGGGTGGAGGGTATCGAGATGCTCACCGAGCAAGACAAGCAGCTTGACGTGATACTGCTCGACGATGCTTTCCAGCATCGCTACGTGAAGCCGGGCATCAACATCCTGCTGGTAGACTACCATCGCCTCATCATCTACGACAAGCTGCTGCCCGCAGGCCGACTGCGCGAACCGCTCAGCGGCAAGAACCGGGCCGACATTGTCATCGTGACCAAATGTCCCAGGGACTTGAAGCCTATGGAGTACCGGGTCATCACCAAGGCCATGGATCTCTTCCCCTACCAGCAGCTCTACTTCACCATGCTCGACTATGAGCCTATGCGTCTACTTTATTATAAAGGTACGCGCGCGATGGCTGACATCAAGCCTGACGAGCATGTGCTGCTGCTCACCGGCATTGCCTCGCCCCGGCAGCTTATGGAAGACCTGTCGCCCATCACTCCTCATCTCACGCCGCTCAGCTTCCCCGACCATCACTCGTTCACCAAGAAAGACATTCGCCGCATCAACGAGGTCTTTGCGCGTCTGCCGCAGCCCAAGTCTATCATCACTACTGAGAAAGATGCCGCCCGCCTGTCTGATAGCGGACAGCTGAGCGATGAGGTGCGCCAGAACATCTATGTGCTGCCGGTGAAGATTGCTTTTATGCTCGATCACGAAGAATTGTTTAACGATAATATTATAGGCTATGTACGCAAAAATTCAAGAAACAGCATCCTGGTTAAAGGAAAGAATGACAACAAGCCCCAAGACAGCCATCGTGCTGGGGACGGGCCTCGGACAATTAGCTTCCGAAATAACTGACGCTCTCGAGATACCCTACGCTGAGATTCCCAACTTCCCCGTTTCTACCGTCGAAGGCCATAGCGGCAAACTCATCTTCGGCAAACTGGGCGGTGTGGACATTATGGCCATGCAGGGCCGCTTCCACTACTACGAGGGCTATTCGATGAAGGAGGTCACCTTCCCTGTTCGTGTGATGTACGAGCTGGGCATCAAGACGCTCTTCGTCTCTAATGCTGCCGGTGGCATGAACCCCGGCTTCAAGATTGGCGACCTTATGGTTATCACCGACCACATCAACTTCTTCCCTGAGCACCCCTTGCGCGGTAAGAACTTCCCCACCGGCCCCCGCTTCCCCGATATGCACGAGCCTTACGATATGAAGCTGGTGCGTCTGGCCAGTGAGATTGCCCGCGAGAAGGGCATCCGTCTGCAGTACGGTGTGTATATGGGCGTGCAGGGTCCCACCTTCGAGACCCCGGCTGAATATAAAATGTACCGTCTGCTGGGTGGCGACACCGTGGGTATGTCGACGGTGCCAGAGGTCATCGTGGCCAACCACTGCGGCATTCGCGTCTTCGGCGTGAGCATCGTCACCGACCTGGGCGGCTTCGATCAGCCCGTCGAGGTGAGCCACGAGGAGGTGCAGGAGGCTGCCAACAAGGCGCAGCCCATCATGACTGAGCTGATGCGCGAGATGATTAAAAGAAGTTGAGCAATGGAGATAGCACAACTGGGCGAGTTCGGCCTTATTGACCGGCTCACTAAGAATCTTGAAATCAAGAACGCAAGCACAAAGTACGGCGTAGGCGATGACTGCGCTGTGCTGAGCTATCCCGACAGCCAGGTGCTCGTCACCACCGATATGCTGATGGAGGGCGTTCACTTCGATCTGACCTACATCGACCTGAAGCATCTGGGCTACAAGTCGGCTATGGTCAATATTAGTGACATCTTCGCCATGAACGGAACGCCACGGCAGCTCACCGTGTCGCTGGCCCTCTCGAAGCGCTTCACGGTAGAAGACCTGGAGCTGTTCTACGAGGGACTGTACTTGGCGTGCGACAAGTGGAGCGTCGACATCGTGGGCGGCGACACCACCAGTAGCTATACTGGCCTGGCCATCTCCATCACCTGTATTGGCGAGGCCCGCAAGGATGACATTGTCTATCGCAACGGGGCTCACGATACCGACCTCATCTGCGTTTCCGGCGACCTGGGTGCCGCCTATATGGGCCTGCAGCTGCTGGAACGTGAGAAGAGTGTCTACTACTCGCAAATCAGTGAGATTCAGAAGAAGATAGCCGAGGCCAAGAAGCAGGGCGATAGTCAAAAGCTCTCAGCTCTCAACTCTCAGCTCTCAGCTATAGAACGGCCTGACTTCAGCGGCAAGGAGTATCTGTTGCAACGTCAGTTGCAGACCGAGGCTCGTGGCGACATCATCCAGCGGCTGCGCGAGGCCGGCATTCGCCCTACGGCTATGATGGACATTAGCGATGGCCTTTCCAGCGAGCTCATGCACATTTGCAAGCAGAGTGGGGTAGGCTGCCGCATCTTCGAGAAGAACATCCCCATCGACTACCAGACAGCCGTGATGGCCGAGGAGATGGAGATGAACGTCACGACCTGCGCTCTGAATGGCGGTGAAGACTACGAGTTGCTGTTCACCGTGCCCATCGGCGACCATGAGAGAATCGAGCAGATTGACGATGTGCACCTCATCGGGCATATCACCGACCAGAAGTTCGGCCATGTGCTTGTGACCCGCGACAATCAGGAGTTCGAACTCAAGGCGCAGGGGTGGAATCCGCTAAATAAAGAATAATCAGCACTTTTTTTGAGTAAAAACAAAAATAATTGGCCAAAAGTTTGGCCAATTATTTTTTTATTTGTACCTTTGCACCCGCAAACGAAAGGATTGCGACCGACAAATGGTGCCTTAGCTCAGTTGGTAGAGCATCGGACTGAAAATCCGTGTGTCCCCGGTTCGATTCCTGGAGGTACCACTCCTCCTTTCATTATGAACCCTGTGAAGTCTTCGGACAGAGCAGGGTTTTTCGTTATTCCCCTGTTACACCGTCTTCCCGCGGGTCAGGTCACCACCCGGTAGCCGGTTCCCGTGAACACCAGCGCCGGGGTGCCGTCGAGGCCCCTCAGGTGCAGCTTTTCGAAGTTGGGGTAGGGCGTGTAGTCTCTCGGGAAGCGCTCTTGGTGCGCCTCGATGTGCCCGTTCCACGACACGGGTATGGTGCTGTACTGCTTCTTCCCGCAGGCCAGCACCTTGTCGTTCCAGTAGCCGAAGATGGTGAACACCCGGTAGCCTCCGTCCTTCACGATCAGCTTGTTGCGGATGATGGCGATGTGCTGGTTGTAGAGCACC
>JAFVEE010000066.1 GCA_017478085.1 Prevotella sp.
CCGCAGGTTCTGCATCGATGTGTGAGCAGCACGGAGCAGTATGTGGCACCAGAGGGTAGCAGCGGGGAAACCGAGCCGCCGGATGTCGTACCTTTGCATTGTTGGAAGTCGACAACCAGCAACGCTCAAACCTCATGTTTAACAAAAATCCTTTACAGAACTTATGAAACTGAAGATCAAGAAGTACACGAACAACAACAAGCAGTCGAACGCCTACGGCAAGACCTACGGGCGCATCCAGCACCAGCAGACCCTCGGCACGCTCGACGTGGCCAAGCACATCCAGAAGCACGGCTCCATCTTCACTCAGGACGTCATCGTGGGCGTGCTGCAGCGCTTCTCCCTCTGCATCGAGGAGCTGCTGCAGGAGGGCTACAAGGTGAAGCTCGACGGCCTGGGCACCTTCTACCTGGCCATCACCTCGAAGGGCGAGGAGAAGAGCGAGAACTACTCGACCGACGACATCCTGCGGGTGCGCATCCGCTTCCTGGCCGACAAGTCGAAGGCCTACGACTGGAGCTCCACCACCCAGACCACCCGCGCCACCTTCTCCATCATCGGCCTCGGCACGGCCAGCGGCGGCACTACCGGCGGCGGCGGCGACGATGACACCTCGGGCGGCGACACCGGCCAGGGCGAGACCCCGGTAGAGAACCGTCCGTAGACGCAGGAAAGGGAGTCTCCTGCCAGCAGGAAGCTCCCATTACTCACTAAATCTGATTATTCACAAAAAACAGCAACAACTATGAAGATTGTCGTTCACTGCTCGGCCACGCGCTGCACCAGGCCCATGACGCGCAGGAAGTTGCCACCCCATATCTTCTGGATGTCGCGCTCGCTGTAGCGGCGGGCCAGCAGCTGGCGGGTGAAGAGAATGAGCTCGCTGGCATTGGCCAGTCCGCTGATGCCACCATCGCCATCGAAGTCGGTGCCCAGGCCCACGTGGTCTATGCCCATCACTTCGATGGCGTGCTCCAGATGGAGCAGGGCATCGTGGATGGTGGCCTCGCCCTCCTTGCGCAGGAAGCCGGGGTAGAGCGTCACCTGCATCACGCCGCCCTTACGGGCCAGGGCCCGCATCTGGTCGTCGGTGAGGTTGCGCGGGTGGTCGCACAGGGCACGGCAGGAGGAGTGGCTGCACACGATGGGTGTCTGCGATATTTGCAGGGCATCGTAGAAGCTCTTCTCGGCAGCGTGGCTCAGGTCGACCATCAGTCCCAGACGGTTCATCTCGCGAATGACCTGCTCGCCGAAGCGGCTCACGCCCTGATGGGTGTTGCAGCCGCGGGCCGAGTCGCACAGGTCGTTGTCGCCGTTGTGGCAGAGGGTGATGTAGACCACGCCGCGCTCGGCAAAGTGGCGCACGTTCTGCAGCTGTCCGTTCAGTGCCAGACCGTTCTCTATGCCTATCATGATGCTCTTGCGGCCATGACGCTTGTTCTCGTAGAGGTCGCCCGGCGTGCGGGCCAGGGCGATGTAGTGGCTGTTCTGGTCAACAATCTTCTCGATCTTGTCGAAGATCAGGTCGGCATACTCCTTGGGGCCCTTCACGTCGAAGGCCACCTTGCTGGTGAACGTCTCGCCCATCTTGGGCTGCGGCAGATAGGCCACCATGATGGTGGCATCGAGACGGCCCTCGGTCATCTTGTGCAGGTCTACCAGGATGCGGTCGTCACGCTGGCCAAAGTCTACGCCCTGGGGGAAGAACATAGGCGTGTCGCAGTGGGTGTCGAGCGTGAGCACGCGGTCGTGCAGCCGCTGCGTCTCGCGGAAGCGGCAGGCCTCGCCCACCAGCCACTGGAACAGGGGCAGACCGTCGTCGCCCATACACTCAGGATGCCACTGCACGCCCAGGATGGGCTTCACCTCAGAACTCTCGACGGCCTCGATCACGCCGTCACGGGCCTGGGCCACCACACGCAGGTGGGGGCCAGCCTCGCACACGGCCTGGTGGTGGAACGAGTTGACGGCCAGCCGCTCCTCCTTGTAAAGGTCGAACAGGATGGAGTCGGGCTCCAGCTCTACGCTGTGGGTAGGCTCGCTGCGGCTGGCATCCTGCGAGTGCTTGATGGCGGGGTCTGGAATATCCTGCGCCACCTTGCCTCCCAGGGCGGTGGCGAGGGTCTGAATGCCACGGCAGATGCCGAGGATGGGCAGCTGGCGGTTGAAGGCCAGACGGGTGGTGAGCAGTTCGGGCAGGTCGCGCTCGCTATTGATGCCGCCCAGACGGGGCTGCGGCTCCTCGCCCTGGAAGAGGGGGTTGATGTCGGCCCCGCCGCTGAGCAGCAGTCCGTCTACGTGGGCCAGCATGTTGATGATGGCCTCCTGGTCGGCCAGCGGCGGCAGGATGATGGGCGTGCCGCCAGCCCGCAGCACCTGCTTGTAGTAGCCTTCGCCCAGCTTGCAGGTCTGCTCGCCATAGTTGCCCGTGATGCCGATGACGGGGCGGTAGCCAGCCTCGGGGAAGCGGGCGTAGGTAGCGGCCAGATGATGGTCGAGTGAGAAACGCTGCATCATGACTCTTCAAGCTCTTCAAAGTGAACGGGAATCTCGCGCTTGATGTTCTGCTCCAGCGAGATGAGCGTCTCGGTGGCCACCACGCCGGGTATCTCCTGCAGCTGACCGTTCAGCAGGTGCATCAGCTGCTCGTTGTCGCGGGCATAGAGCTTCACCAGCATGGTGTAGGGGCCAGTGGTGAAGTGGCACTCTACCACCTCGGGTATGAGCTCCAGCCGCTTCACCACGTCTTTGTACATAGAACCGCGCTCCAGCGTGATGCCCACGTAGGTGCAGGTGCGATAGCCCAGCGAGCGCGGGTTCACGTCGAAGCCGCTGCCGGTGATCACGTTCGAGTCGATGAGCCGCTGCACGCGCTGATGGATGGCCGCACGCGACACGCCACACACGCTGGCCACATCCTTGAACGGAATGCGGGCGTTTTTCGACAAGATACTGAGTATCTTTTTGTCGAGATTGTCTATTTTTTCCATTTCACAAAAACTCTTTTCTTTACATTTTGATAGCAAAAGTACAGAAAATAATCTATATAAACAACATTTTGCGCAAGATTTTTCAAAATCCTGCGCAAAATGTGATAAAAAGACAGACAAGCTGTCTGAAAACGGTAGTTGTGGAGGCCTACTTGTCGATGCCCACGAGCTCAACGTCGAAAATGAGAGCCGAGAAGGGCTTGATGTTGCCCATGTTGCGCTCGCCGTAGGCCAGCTCGTAGGGAATGTAGAGCTGCCACTTGGAGCCCACGGGCATCATGGTGAGCGCCTCGGTCCAGCCGGCAATGACCTGGTCGGCACGGAACGATGCGGGCTCGGTGCCATGCTTCGTCGAGGCATCGAACACGGTGCCATCGACCAGACGGCCCTCGTAGTGCACCTTCACCTTGTCGGTCTTCTGGGGCACCTCGCCCTCGCCCTTCACCAGCACCTTGTACTGCAGGCCGCTGGGCGTGGTGATCACGCCTTCCTTGGTCTTGTTCTCAGCCAGGAACTTGCGGCCGGCCTCGCGGTTGGCACCGTAGAGCTTCTCTTCCTTAGCCACCTTGTTGTCCTGCTGCTTCTGCTTGAAGAAGTCTTCGGCAGCCTGCTGCTGCATCACGGTGGTATCGCCCTCGATGGCATCGGTGAAGCCGCGGAACAGCAGCTGGTCTACGATGCTGTCGGGCGTATCGGTGAAGTCCTTCTTCATGCCGGGCAGCATGCGCTGCATGACCTGGCTGGCAATGTCCATACCCTTGATGCGGGCGTTCATCTTAGGATCCTTCTCGGCGGCAATGGCCTCCTTGAAGCCTGCAATGAAGTCGGCCATGTGGGTGCTGTCGACGCCCTGCGACTGCAGGTAGGGCAGCAGACCGTTGGTGATGGCCCGTCCGGCGGCATAGCTCACCGAGTCGCTGCCGTTGGTCAGCTGTACGGGAACCTTCACCTCGACCACCGGCTCGTCCTTCTTCTTCTTGTCCTTCTTACCAGCCTCGGCGGGGGTAAGAGAAGCACCCGCCACGAGGGCGAGTGCCATAAAAAGATACTTCTTCATACGCGCGGATTACTTCACGTCGAGCAGTTCAACCTTGAAGATCAGAGCCGAGAAGGGCTTAACCATCTGTCCGGCCTGGCGCTCGCCATAGGCCAGTTCCTGCGGGATGTAGATTTCCCAGGTAGAGCCGGCAGGCATGTGGGTGAGGGCCTCGGTGAAGCCCTTGATGTTCTGGTTGCAACGCACGCTGTAGGGCTGGTTGCGCTTGTAGGAGCTATCGAACACCGAGTCGTTGATGAGGCGGCCCTCATAGTGCATCGTCACCATCGAGGTGTCGGCGGGAATCTTGCCCGTACCCTCCTTGATGACCTTGTACTGCACGCCGCTGGGCAGCGTCTTCACGCCGTCCTTCTTGGCGTTCTCGGCCATGAACTTCTCGCCGGCCAGCTTGTTGGGGCCGTACTCCTTCTCCATCTCGCGGGCCTTGATCTGCTTCATCAGGCGCTCGGCAGTCTCGTTGGCCTCGTCGATGGTCATCAGGCCCTTCTGGCCCGTGGTGGCAGTGATGAAGCCAGCCAGGAAGTTCTTCAGCGAGATGGTCTGGGTAGAGTCCTCACCAAAGAGCTGGTAGTTGATGCCCTTCACCATCTGGTTGGAGATCTGCTGACCAATCTGAATACCGGCAAAGTAGGCAGCCTGCTTCTTGTTGTCGCCAGCGTTAGCACCTTCGTTCAGGCCCTTGATGAAGTCGGCCATATAGGTAGTGTCGACGCCCATCTGCATGGCGAGATAGCTCTTCAGACCCTGAGTCTGGGCCATACCAATGGCGTAGCTCACGGTGTCAACATCACTCTTCAGACTGGCTGTGGGGGTTCCGCCGTTGCACGAAATCATGGTGCCAGCGGCAATGGCCAAAGCGGCCATAATACTAAGTTTCTTCATTTTTTTGTTTTTATTATTTTTTGGGTTGTTTTTTATTAGGAGGGGATAGGTCCTATGGGTCTTATGGGCCCTATTGGACCTATTAGCCCTATAGGCCTTATACCACTGCTATCAGCTCTACATCAAAGATCAGGGCTGCGTAGGGGGGGATGAGCTGTCCGGCACCACCCTCGCCGTAGGCCAGGCGATAGGGAATGAAGAAGCGATACTTGGCTCCCTCCTGCATGAGCTGCAGACCCTCAGTCCATCCGGCAATGACCTGCTGCAGGCCAAACACGGCGGGCTCACCACGCTGCACCGAGCTGTCGAACACGGTGCCGTCGATGAGGAAGCCCTCGTAGTGGCACTTCACCTGATCCTTGGCCGTGGGCCTCCGGCCGTTGCCCTCGCGCAGCACCTGGTACTGCAAGCCACTGGGCAGCGTCTTCACACCCTCTTTCTTGGCGTTCTCGGCCAGATACTTCTCGCCTTCCTCGCGTGCGGCCTTGCCCTTCTGGGCACGCTCGGCCTGCATCTTCTCTTCCTGCTTGGCAAAATATTCCTGCACCATCTGCTGTGCTTCGCGGTGGCCTACCTTCAGCTCGCTACCCGAAAGCACATCCTTGATTGATTGTGCAAAGTCGTCTACATTCAAAAAGCTGCCAGCACCCATCTGTGCCAACTGCTGTCCGATGCCCAGTCCCAGGGCATAGCTCAGTTTATCCATTGTCTTTCTCTACAATATTAATATAAGTACTTATTCAAAATCGGGCGCAAAATTAGCAATGATTTCTGACAATGGCACTAATATGGCCCAACAATTAGTTTTTTTTAAACCTTAATTGGTCTTGTACTGGTACTTCACCTCGGCCAGTTCGCGGTTGGCCTTCTCGATTTTTTCCTTCAGACCGCTCTTGTAGGCTTGCAGGCGCTGGGCCAGCGCCTCATCGCTCAGGGCCAGCATCTCAACGGCCAGGATGGCAGCGTTCTGTGCGCCGTTCACGCCGACGGTAGCCACGGGAATGCCCGGCGGCATCTGGATGATGCTGAGCATGGCATCGAGGCCATCGAGCATACCCTTGATAGGCACGCCAATGACGGGCAGCGTGGTGCTGGCGGCAATGACGCCAGGCAGGGCTGCCGCCATGCCGGCACCGGCAATGATCACGCGGATGCCGCGCTCCTGGGCTGTGCGGGCAAAGTGCTCCACAGCATCGGGTGTGCGGTGGGCCGAAAGGGCGTTTACTTCAAACGGCACCTGCATCTCGTCGAGCAGTTTGCAGGCTTTCTCCATAATGGGCAGGTCGCTTGTGCTGCCCATGATAATGCTTACTTGTGGGGTCATAGTTTTTTATTTTTTAGGATTAATGGGTCTTATGGGGCCTATAGGTCCTATAGGTCTTATGGGGCCTATGGGTCTTATAGGACCTATAGGACTTATAGGCCCTATTAGCCTTACAGGAACAGCAGCCCGCCTATGGCACACACGGCACCTACGCCGAAGCCGGCCACCACCTGGGCCAGCGAGTGCTGCCGCAGAATCATGCGGGCCGTGCCCAGCACTCCTGCCAGCACAAACACCACGCACAGCCACCACACGGGGTTGAAGCCAAATACCTCGGCAAAGACAAACAGCGCCCCGGCCACGCCACCTATGGCGGCCGTGTGGGTGCTGATCTTCCACCAGGCGTTGATGATGGCACACACAATCTGCACCAGCAGGGCGGCCATGACGATGCTGATCACGAAGTGGAACACGTGTTGCGACTTGAGCAGCCACACACAGCCCAGATAGCACAGAATGCTGATGAGGTAGGGCACCACACGCCGCTCGCGATGGCCCAGCTCGCGGAGCGTCCACCCCTGATGGCGGCGGTAGAAGTGAATGAGGTAGGTGGGCAGCAGGATGGTGAACAGATAGACCACGGCCACGATCTGCAGCCGGTAGGCTATGGGCAGCAGCGACAGGTAGCTCAGCGTGAACAGGACGATCAGCCCGAACAAGGGCAGGTAGAAGGGCGTGAACAGCATGCTCACGAACCTGGCCACATAGATGATGTTACGTTCTCGGCTCATTTCCTTAATCGTGCTACGGGTATGCCCATCTGGTCGCGATACTTCGCCACGGTGCGGCGGGCCACGGGGTAGCCGCGCTGCTTCAGCAGGTCGCTCAGGGCGTCATCGCTCAGGGGCTTCTTCTTGTTTTCATTGTCTATCAGGTCGCGCAGGGTGGCCTTAATCTCGCGGGTGCTCAGCTCTTCGCCGCTCTCGGTCACGAAGCCGTCGCTGAAGAAGTACTTCAGGGGGAACATGCCCCAGCGGGTGAGCGCGTACTTCGAGTTGCTGACGCGCGAGATGGTCGACAGGTCCAGCCCCGTCTTCTCGGCCACGTCCTTCAGGATCATAGGCCGCAGCGAGGCCTCGTCGCCATCCTCGAAGAAGCGGTGCTGCAGCTGTATGATGGCCTTCATCGTCTTGCTCAGCGTGCGGCGGCGCGTCTGCACGGCCTCTATGAAGCCCTGCGCGGCATCGACCTTCTGCTTGGTGTAGAGCAGGGCCTCCTTCATCTGGCGGCTCAGCCCCTCCTTGTTCTGCTGATAGTCCTTGAGCAGGTCGGCAAACGACTGCGACACCTGCAGCTGGGGCAGGTCGCCGTTGTTCAGTGTGAAGGTCACGGTGCCGTCGTCCTGCGTGTCGACGATGAAGTCGGGCATAATCTGCTGCATGGCGTGGCCCATCGTCTCGCCCATCGAGGCCCCGGGCTTGGGGTTCAGCCGTCGCAGCTCCTTCTGCAGCGTCTCGGCCTGCAGCGTGCTCAGGCCCATGGCCGCCTGTATCTTGTCCCAGTGCTTCTTGGTGAACTCGTCGAAGTGGTTGCTCACCACCTCCTGCATCAGCTCCTTCAGCCGCGAGTCGTCGCGACGGTCTATCTGCAGCAGCAGGCACTCCTGCAGCGACCGGGCACCAATGCCGGCGGGGTCGAACTCCTGTAGCTTGCGCAGCACCTGCCCCACCTCTTCCGTGCTGACGTCGATGCCGTGGTAGATGGCCAGCTCCTCGCTGATGGAGTCCAGGTCCTTGCGCAGCAGACCGTCGTCGTCGAGCGAGCCAATCAGGTACTCCATCACGTCGCGTTCCTGCTCGCTGAGCGGTGTCTCGCCCACCTGCTGCTGCAGCTGGTCGTAGAACGACTGCTGCTCGCCGTAGACCATCTCCTCGCGCTCCTCGGTGGCAGGCATACCGCCCTGGTACACGGGCAGATCCTCATCGTCGCGGCCTATGCCCTCGAGGGCGGCATCCAGCGCGTCGACGCGCTCTTCTTGCTCGCGCTGCTGCTCGTAGTCGTCGGCAGAATCAGCGGGGTTGTCGGCACCCAACGGACCGTCGGGGTACTCCTGATATTCGGGAAAGTCCTCGTCGGCAGTGGTCTCCAGCGCGGGGTTGTCGTGCATCTCGGTCTCGATGCGCTCCTGCAGCTGGGCTATGGGCAGTTCTATGAGCTGGGCCTGCAACAGCTGCTGGCCCGATATGGTCTGGCTGAGCCGTTGCTCCTGTCGTTGTTCCTGTACTTGAATCTGCGCCATTCTTCTATCGGTAGTATTCTTTCAGTTCCCCGGCCAGCGCGTTCAGCTGCCCGGTGTCGCCGTTGGCAAAGCGCTGCCACACCTGCTGACAGGGCAGCAGCAGCGCGCTGAACGTCACCTCCTGGCGGTTCAGGTAGGGGTCGCACAGCTGGTACAGGTGCAGCACCTCTTCCACCAGGCCGGGGCTCACGCCCAGCAGGCGGGCCAGCTCGGCCACCTCGGGGGTCTGGGCCACCATGGTCTGCGGCACCAGCTGGAAGTAGAGGTCGAGCACCAGGATGAGGGCTACGGGCGTGAGCCGCCCGTCTTCGGCCAGGGGGCGGAAGTCTTTCTCGAACGTCTCTTGCACCTCCACGCCCTCGTAGAACTCGCTGGCAGCGCCAAAGCCCCTCATCTCGCGCCACAGGCGCACGGCACGGGCCAGCCGTCGCGGGTTCTCGCTATAGGTCTGCCAGATGCGCTCCAGCCGGGGCGTGCTCAGCTGGGCTATCTGCGTCTGCCGCTCGTGCAGGGTCTTCGGGGCCACGTGCAGCTCCATGCACAGCTGCACGGCATCGCGCTGGTACAGGGGCTTCACCCCCACGGGCCGCTGCAGATACAACTGCAACACAGGTAGCCAGTATTCGTCTTGCCAAACATTCGTCTTTGCCATACGCTTGCTTCTTTTCTGCAAAAGTACGAAGTTTTTTCCAATATACGAGAAAAAAGCGACAAATAATTCCGAAAATTCGCCGAAAATGCCTAACTTTGTGGCCTGAATGCTATTTTTACCTGTTCTATGAAGCGACAACTACTCAGCATCGCCATACTTTTTCTATCCATCGCCCTGATGGGCCAGCAGCCCCTGCCTGCCAGCGAGATAGCCCTGCACCCGGAGCTGTCGGCCAGCAATATGATGGCCTATCCCGGTCCGCAGCGGCAGCTGTCGCCCGCCCCCAAGGGCAAGAAGCCTTTCTACCTGAGCCACTTTGGCCGCCACGGCTCGCGCTACCTGACCAAGCCGCAGGACTACGACTACGTGCTCTCGCTGCTGGAGCGTGCCAGCAAGGAGCAGAAGCTCTCGGCCCTGGGCCTCGACGTGCTGAGCCGCGTGAGCCGTCTGGAGCAGGCGGCCCACAACCGCCTGGGCGACCTGACGCCCTTAGGGGCACAGGAGCACCGCGACATAGCCCGCCGCATGGCCGGGCGCTTCCCCCAGGTGTTCCGGGGCGATGCCGTGGTCGACGCCCGCAGCACCACCGTGATGCGCAGCGTGCTGTCGATGGAGAGCGCCCTGCAAGAGCTGCTGCGCCTGAACCCGCGGCTGCGCATCAGCCACGATGCCTCGTACCACGATATGTACTATCTGAACCTAACCGACAAGAAGCTCCTCGACAATGCGCAGTCGGCCCCCTCGCGCCAGGCCTACGATGAGTACTGTCGCCGCCATCGCAACTGGCAGCGCGTGGCGGCATCGCTCTTCAACGACACGACCTACGTCAGCGAGTTCGTCAATGGCGAGCGTCTCGTGTACTACCTCTTCCGCCTGGCGGGCAGCGTGCAGGACACCGAGCTGCGCCACGACCTCAGCCTCTTCGACCTCTTCACGCCGCAGGAGCTGCTCGACAACTGGCGTATGGAGAATGCCTTTTGGTACTTAGGCTACGGCCACCCCCCCCTGAACGGCAGTCAGCAGCCCTACCTGATGCGCAACATGCTGCGGCGCATCATTGAGCAGACCGACTCGTGCATCGCCCTACCCCGCCCCGGGGCCACCCTGCGCTTCGGCCACGAGACCGGCGTGCTGCCCCTGGTCTGCCTGATGGGCCTGAACGGCTACGATGCCCCCATCGGCAACCTCGACTCGCTGGAGCTGCGCGGCTGGGTGAACTACCGCATCTACCCTATGTCGTGCAATGTGCAGCTCGTCTTCTACCGTCACGATCCTTCCGACCCCGACGTGCTGGTGAAGGTGCTCCTCAATGAAGACGAGGCCACGCTGCCCCTGCCCACGTCTCAGCCCCCCTACTACCGTTGGGCCGACGTGCGCGCTTACTATCTTCGCAAGGTGGAAGCGTACAAGGAAAATTAGATGATGTGGCGGAACAGGTGGTCGAAGTGGCCAAAGCTCTCGGCAGTAATGGGCTGCGAGGCATCCATAACCCAGCAGAGCGGCACGTCGCGATACATCGAGGCCACGAGGGTGAACGTGCTGGGTGCCCCCATCAGGTAGTCGCACATAGAGAGCAGATAGAGGTCTTCGCCGGGAT
Source organism: Prevotella sp. (assembly GCA_017478085.1). Classification (GTDB taxonomy): domain Bacteria; phylum Bacteroidota; class Bacteroidia; order Bacteroidales; family Bacteroidaceae; genus Prevotella. The sequence goes on from JAFVEE010000066.1 coordinate 10,742, forward strand.
TGCCGTCAGGGAAGGTCACCCCCACATCGGGCAGGGCCTGCCGGAAAGCCTGCTGATTGAGCTCGCGATCGTTGCCACAGACGAACAGCTGTATGCGCTTGTCAGGGTGAAGGGCCATAAAGCGGCGCACGAAACTGATGTACTGCTCGTCGGAATAGTAGAAGCGGCCATCGTTCCACGTCTTGTAGTCGCCCCGCCTGATGTGCAGGCCCAGCCAGATGTCGGCGGCAGGCATGCGGGCCAGAAGCTCGTCGGGGCGGCGGCGCACCTGCTCGTCGAAGGCAAAGAGCTGCACAATCTCGTCCTTGTACTTCAGGAACAGGTCGTACCAACGGGCATACCACCCTTCTACCACAAGGTGGCGCTTCTGTAGCATCAGCTGCTCCTCGTGGTCGTAAGAGGCATCGGACTCGTTGAAACTGACCACGGGCAGCAGGCCCCACCGGGCCGCAAACTTGGCGAAGACGTAAGAAAGGAAATGATGATGGGCCGTGTGGCAGATATGGAAATACTGGTATTTATAGGCAAAGCGCATGCTCACGGTCTTTCTGCCGTGCTCGCGCCCCCAGGCATAGACGTGCCCATACTGCAGGATGTTGTTGCAAAGCCTGCCCTTATCGCGTACAAAAATCATTCTTCTACTCCTTCTCTTGGTACTACCTTACCATCGACCACCTGAAAACGGCGGTCGAACTCTTCGCGGGTGCGCTTCCAGCGGTTATGGCTCCAGAGCCACAGCTCGGGCTGGCGGCGAATGGTCTGCTCGAGCATCTGGAAATAAATGTCGACCGACTCGTACTCCTTCAGCTCCTTGGGCTGGCGGGTAATCAGCTTGAACTCGGCCTCGTAGTGGCCCCGCCCCACCCGCTGCACGTCGATGAAGAACAACGCCTGGTTGTTTTTCACGGCAATACGCTCGGCCCCGGTCATCACGGGCGTGTCGTGGTTCAGGAACTGGCACCAGTGGTGAATATTGTTCCAGTGGGGCACCTGGTCGCCTATGTAGCCAATGACGGTGGGCACCTGTTTGCGTCTATACTCAACGGTCTTGCGCAGGATGTCGGTCAAGGCAATGCACTCCGCCCCCCAGCGCTGGCGCACACTGAGCAGCAGGCGGTCGAAGAGCGGGTTCTCCAGCGCATGATATAGCTGACCGCACTGAGCCTGGGGCGACACCCACAGGGGCAGCGACGTGATCCACTCCCAGTTGAACAGGTGGCCCAGGTAGACGGCGCACGACTGCCCGTCGGCCACACACTGGTTCACCGTCTCGGTGCCCTTGAACACCAGTCGGCGGCGCATCTGCTCCTGACTCATGGTCATCATCTTCACCGTCTCTACGAAGTAGTCGCACAGCTGGTGGTAGAAGCGGCGCTCTATCTGCCGCAGTTCCTCGCCGGTCTTCTCTGGAAAGGAGCTCTTCAGATTGCTACGCACAATCTTTGTACGGTAGCCCACCACCTTATATAATATAAGGTAGATGGCATCGGCCAGCACATAGTGCACCCGCAAGGGCAGGAGCGAGAGGACATACCAGGTGTAGTAGAGTAGCTTATACATAAATTTCTTCGCAAACGGCCATCTCCATACCCCGCCACACGATGACGAGGCGGTGCAGGGTAGTATGGCCTACGGTTCGTTTCACAAGTTCTGATTCACTATAGCGCAATGCCTGCTGGATGCCCTCCTGGCGGGCCTGCTCCACCTGGGCATCGGTGGCAGTGGAACGGCGGTACTTCAGCTCGATGATGTAGCTGTGCTCAATGTCGGGGTAGATGCCCAGAAGCGGCTCTAAGTAGATGTCGGCGTAGCCATGGTCTACCCCCGCATCGAGTTCCGAATGGGGCAGGTAGAGCCGCGACTGGCAGGTCTGCGCCAGCGTGAAGCCATGCACATAGGCCTCGCCCTTCTGCTTGTCGCGGTGCGATGAGAAGCGCTTCAGGGCATCGGCAATGGCCTCGAAGTAGGGCCGCCATTCGCCGTCAAAAGCCATATTGACCTCTTTGTCGCGATCGTGATAACTGTCGAGAGACAATTCTGCCTCACTATATGATTCCAGAAGATAGCCGTAGAGCTGCTCGCGCACCGTATAGTTTGGTATGCGCAAAAGAATGCCACCCCTCTTTTTCCCTACTATGGTAAGCATTCCAAAGTAATAGAGCAGCGAGACAAAATTGTTGGTGTCAGCAACCTTCTCTGCAGGAAAAGACAACTTCAGTTCGGCAACGATTTGCCCAGCCTCTACAATTTGCTGAATCACCGATGCATCGTGCTCGAAGTTCTTGTCCTTGCGTATGAGCATGCGCAGTTTGTTATAGTCGGTACGAATGTTCGAGTCGATCATGTGTTCGGGCAGCTGACCGTTATTCCAGAGGTAACTGGACATAAAATAGAGCACCATGTCTGAATTGAACAAGGTCGACTCGCCCAGAGACGACAGTGAGAAACAATAGTTGTCGTACCAGGGCTTCATTATCTGAATCAGCTCGTCGGTGGTATGACGAACCACGCCAGACTGTTGATAATAGTCTATCATCTGCCTGACCTCGGTCTCCGAAAAGCCCATCATAGCGTTGAATGCGCTGTCGGTGGTGTAGTTGCTACCGATGTTGAAGCCACTGGTCAGGTCGTCCATCGTCACAGGACTCACTCCCGTCACAAACATACGCTCTATGCCCGTTGACGTGCCACTCTTCACGGCATTGAAGAACACCCGATAGGCTCCCACGCCGTGGGTCTCACCCTTGTATTGCAGTTCCAGTTCGGGGTGTGCCAGGATGTCGTTGGTGAAATGATCGTATTCGTCGATGATGAGATACAACTTCTGCCCCACCTCTGCACATCGGCGGGCTATGTATTCCAACTCAGCAGCCGCATTCTGCTGGCGGGGATACTCCTCCATAATGTCAGCAGGCAACAGATGTGCATACTTTGCACAAAAGCTGCGATAACAGCTGGCGCAATAATTGTCCATACGCTCCTGATAGCTGTTAATGTCGCCACTGATCATCGAGAAGTTGAGAAACAGCACCAGGTACTGGTTATGCTCTTTTGTGGGGTGCTGGCCTATCCAGAGGCCGCCAAAGAGCTGCTCGAACTTGTCGGCCCTGTTGATGTCGTAGTAGTGCGTCAGCATGTTCAGCAGCAGCGTCTTGCCGAACCGTCGTGGGCGAATGAAGAAGAAGAACTTGTTGGCCTCTTCTATCAGCGGAATGTAGTGGGTCTTGTCCACGTAGTAGCAATCTTCGGTGCGTATGCTCTCGAAGTTGGTCATTCCGTAGGGTATGCGTCTGCGTTTCTTGGGTTCCATAGAGATGAATGAGTTGTCAATAGATGGTGCGAATCTGTGAGTAGAAGTGTTCGTAGTTCAGGTGGTCGTCGAAGTCTGCTTTCGCCTGACGGCCCAACTGCTGGCGCAACGTGGCATCGACGATGAGACGCCGCATGGCCTGGGCCAGCTGCTGCGCATCGCCGGGCAGAACGAGCAGGCCGTTCTTCCCGTCGACGATATACTCGCGCTGCCCGCCATTGTTGGTGGCCACGACGGGATGGCCCTGCGACATATACTCCTGAGGCGAGAGCGGACAGCCCTCACGCACGATGGAGGCCAGGATGCCAAAATCGGCAGCCGCCACCCAGGGCAGCACCGGATGGCGGAAGCCAGCCATCGTCACCTTGTCGGCAATGCCTTTCTCTGCCATCAGCTGCTGCAGATGGGCCGTATAGGCATCGCTGCCGCGCCCCACCAGCACCAGCCGGAAGTTCTCATCGCGCAGCAGGGCCACGGCCTCAAGAAGCGTATCGAGCCCCTTCTCCTGGTCCAGCCGTCCATGATACATGGCCACCACGCAGTCGTCGGCAATGGTCAGTTCCTGCCTCAGCGGGGCAGGCTGCAACTGGCCAGGCACCACGATGCTGGTGTGCACGATGTGCAACTTCGCGGGATCGATGGCGGGATGTGTGCTCAGGAACATGTCCTTCGAGATCTGAGAGTCGAAGCAAAGGGCGTCCAGCTGGCGGTAGAGCCACCGATAGTGCAAGGAGTTCTTTCCCGTGCGGGTAAGGTGGCGGCACATAACTACCCGCACCTGCCTGTTGGGCGACAGCTTGCGGGCGTAGGCAGCCGTGAAGGCATCCTTGAAATTATGGGCGTGAATGGTGCAGGGGCCGGCCTGCCCGATGACGGCGGCCATGCGCCAGGCACTCTTCACGTCGAGCACCCCCCCCAGGGGCAGCGTACACACTTTCAGGCCAGCCTCTTCATACTTGCTGCAGACGTCCTGAATGGGCTTGCAGAAGATGCCCACGTCGATGCCATCGGCCAGCTGGCGCTTGCACAAATCGTAGACATACTGCTCGCCCCCACCCCACTCTCTGTTCGACACAATGTGGAAAATCTTCTTCATTGTAGTTGTATTCATGGCTGCAAAAGTAACAAAATATCGGTGATTTAGCAAATAAAATGCATATTATTTTGCCATTTCGCATTTTTATGCTACCTTTGAGCATCAAAAAAACAAAAGCGAAAGAGACTAATGGCTTCATACGACATTGACACACTGCACAAGCGCATCCTGCACATCCTACTACAGGTGGATGGCGTGTGCCGCGAACACCAACTGAAATACTACTGCTGGGCCGGCACTATGCTTGGGGCCGTGCGCCACGAGGGCTTCATTCCCTGGGACGACGACATGGACATCTGCATGCCCCGGCCCGACTACGACCGGCTGATGCAGCACGCCAGCGAGTGGCTGCCCCAGCCCCTCGAGGCCCTGTGCATCGAGACGAGCGAGACCTTCCCCGGCGGCTTCGGCAAGATTGTGGACAGCAGCACCACCCTCATAGAGCGCGAGCATAGCGACTATGTGGCAGGCATCTACATCGATGTCTTTCCTATTGACGGCATGACCACCCATCCACTGATGCAGCGGCTCGCCGTGGCCCGCTATAAGGCGTGCGACAAGCTGCTCTACTTCCTGCACCGCAATCCCTACAAGCATGGTCACGGCCCCAGCGCGTGGCCCGTGCTGCTGGTGCAACGGCTCTTCACCCATGAGTGGGCGCGGCGGCAATTGCGTGCCGCCTATCTGGCTTACGATTACGAAAAGTCTGACTACGTGCTCGACTACGACGACGGCGTGCGCGGCATTATGCCCAAGTCGCTGCTTGGCACGCCGCAGCCCGTCATGTTCGAAGGCCACGAAGTGATGGGCGTGGAGCATGCCCACGAGTACCTGCGCCAGAAGTATGGCGACGACTATATGACCCCGCCGGCCCACGACCACCAGCGGCAGCACAACTTCTTCTATTTGGATTACAATTTGCCCTATCGCCAATACAAAGACCAGCGTGACTTTGTCAGTCGCGATAGCGCTTCTCAATAATCTTTGACACCAGCACAAACTGGTAGTAGGCGGCCAGCATTGCGCGGATGAACCCACGGGTGCCCATGCGGAAGCTGCCGTCCATCACGTATTTCTTGAAGAACCGCCACACAGGGCGCCACAGCAGGGCCCAGAGGCCATAGCCCCGGCCGGCCTTCTTCTCCACCTCATTGTCGGTGTACTGGTTCATCTTCTCCATATACTCGTGCATCGTCTCGTCCATCAGGTGCAGCAATCGGGCCTGCTTCCCTGTTTTCAGCTTCTCGATGCGTCCCTGCACCTTGGGGAAGGTATGCACGTATGGGGGCCACTCGGTGCCCTCGCGGATGAAGAAGCGCAGCTGGAAGTCGTAGTGGAAATCGCGCACGAACATACCCATAAACATATTCTGACGGGGTATGTAGTAACCGGCAGGACAATCAGGCGAGGCAATCTTCTGATAGAGCACCTCGCGCAGCTCTGGCGTAACAATCTCATCGGCATCGACCACCAGCACCCACTTGTTGCTGGCCGACTGTATGGCAAACGTGCGGGCTGGCTCGGCACTCTTATGATTGGCCTTGGGGAACGTCACCACCCGTGCACCATAGCTTTCGGCTATCTGTACGGTGTCGTCGGTGCTTTCCATATCGCACACCACCACCTCGTCGAAGTCCTTCACCGACTCCAGCACCTTGGCCAGGTGCTGCCGTGCGTTGTAGGTGTTGATGACCACCGAAATCCTGTTGTCTGCCTCGTTCATTCCTGCTATTCTACTACGGTGTGATAAGCCTCCGCCACGGTATCGACGACGCACTGCACCTGCTCGTCGGTGAGCTGCGGGTAGCAGGGCAGCGATATTTCGTGGTGATAGTTCTCGTAAGCCTGCGGATAGTCCTCGATCTTGTAGCCCATCTCGCGGAACAGCGTCAGCATGGGCAGGGGAATGAAGTGCACGTTCACGGCCACCTGCTGCTTAGAAATCTCGTTGATGATCTCGTCGCGCTGCTCCTCGCTGATGTCCTTGATGCGCAGGGCATATACGTGGTAACTGCTCTCGCGGCCATCCTGCTTCGATGGGGGCAGGATGGCCCACTCCTTCTGCGAGAAGAAGGCATCGTAGGTCTGGAAGATCTGCTTGCGGCGGGCCAGCATGTGCGGGTACTGCCGTATCTGGGCCAGTCCAATGGCGGCGTTCACGTCGGCCATGTTGGCCTTCATGCCCATGCCCACGATGTCGTAGCGCCAGCCGCCGGCCTTGCTCTTGGTGAAGGCATCCTTGGTCTGGCAGTTCAGCGACTTCAGCCGCAGCTCTGTGTACAGTTGCTCATTGTCGAACGGCTCTGGCATGTTCAGGCAGATGGCACCGCCCTCGGCCGTGGTCACGTTCTTCACGGCGTGCAGCGAGAAGATGGCAATATCGGTATCGGTGCCCGAGAAGCGGTTGCCATAGTGCGAGCCGATGCTATGGGCCGAGTCGTTGATCACGATGATGCGCCCCAGCCGCTCCATCACGGGCGACGTAGGCCGGAACAGGGCCTTCACCTCAGGCTCCTGCACCAGCTGCATGATGGCCCGGTAGTCGCAGGGCCATCCGGCAATGTCGACGGGCAGGATGGCCTTGGTGTTCGGGGTGATGGCGCGGCGAATGGCCTCAACACTGATGTTGAAGTCGCTGCCGGCATCGACCATAACAGGCCGTGCACCAGCCCACAGCACGGCCAGCGCCGTGGCGCAATAGGTGTAGGCAGGGATAATCACCTCGTCGCCGGGTCCTACGCCCAGCCAGCGCAGGGTCATAATGGCACCCGTGGTCCACGAATTGACGCAGAGCACCTGCTGGGCACCCGATAATTTTCTGATCTCTTCTTCCAGGGCTTTCACCTTCGGCCCCGTCGTTATCCATCCCGAACGAAGCGAATCGGTGACTTCAGCAACAACGCTATCGTCGATATAGGGTGGCGAAAATGGTATGTTCATTATAAGCGTAATGAATGTGGTTTAATGGTGCAAAGTTATGCGTTTTTGCCGATATTTCCAAATAATCTACCGCTAAATTGCCAATATTAACGATATTTTGTGTACCTTTGCCGCCGAAATGACGAAGTTAACGATAGGACTGGATGCCAAGCGCATCGTGCGCAACGGAACGGGACTGGGCAGTTACGGACGAACGCTGGCCAACGACCTGGCCGCCATCGAGGGCCTGTACCTGCGGCTCTATGCCCCCGACGCGGGCCGCGACGACCTGCGCCTGCAGGTGGCCGAAGGACCCAACCTGCACTTCGTCTATCCTCCCTCCACCTTTCTCTTTCCACCTTCTGCCCTCTGGAAATCCTACTGGCGCAGCCGTGGCATCGTGCAGCAGCTGAAGGCCGACGGCGTGCAGGTGTTCCACGGCCTGAGCGGCGAGCTGCCCATAGGCATCCGCAAGAGCGGCATCAAGACCGTGGTCACCATCCACGACCTTATTTTCCTACGCCACCCGGAGTACTACCACTGGATCGACGTGCAGATATACAAGCGCAAGTTCCTGCAGACGCTGCGCGAGGCCGACCACATCGTGGCCATCAGCGAGTGCACGCGGCGCGACATCAGCGAGCTGGGCGGCGTGCCCGAGGAGCGCATCGTGGTGGTCTACCAGAGCTGTGCACCCCGCTTCTCGTCGGATGTTTCGCCCGATACTATAAATAATGTACGCGCGAGATACCAGTTGCCCCAGCACTATGTGCTGTGCGTGGGCAGCATCGAGGAGCGCAAGAACGCCATGCTGCTGGTGGGCGCACTGCCCCTGCTGCCCGACGAGGTGCACGTGGTGCTGGTGGGGCGCGAAACGTCGTACTCCAAGAAGATAGCGCAAAGGGCCGAGCGCATAGGCGTGGGCCACCGCCTGCACCTGCTACACGGCGTGCCCGACGAGCATCTGCCCGCCATCTATGCCGCCGCCGAGGTCTTTGCCTACCCCTCGCGCTACGAGGGCTTCGGCATTCCCATCATCGAGGCCATTCGCATGGGGCTGCCCGTGGTGGCCTGCTCGGGCTCCTGTCTGGAAGAGGCCGGCGGCCCCGACAACCTGTACGTGAGCCCCGACGAGCCTATGGCCATGGCCCAGGCTATTGGCCAGCTGAGGCCAGGTGCCCCGGACCGCGAGGAGCGCATCGGCCGCAGCCGGCAATACATTCGCCGGTTCGAGAACACCGATGTGGCCTGGCATTACTTCGATATTTACCAAAGTCTTATTCCCTGATATGAAAAAACTATTCCCCCTGATCGTAGCCCTTCTTGCGCTCACCTCGTGCGGCGGCTCCAAGAAGAGCAGCAATAGCACCGAAGTCGCCATGCAGCCGGTGAGCGTGGTGTTCCAGGCCGACTCGGCCTACCAGTTCTGCGAGCAGCAGTGCCAGTTTGGGCCGCGCACCATGAACAGCCAGGCCCACGACGCGTGCGGGCAGTGGATAGCCCGCAAGTTCGGCTCCTACGGCCTGGAGGTCATAGAGCAGCGGGCCACGCTGACTGGCTACGACGGCACACAGCTACAGAGCAACAACATCATTGCCCAGTACCGCCCGGAGCAGCAAGACCGCGTGCTCATCTGCGCCCACTGGGACAGCCGTCCCTGGGCCGACAACGACCCCGACGAGGCCAACTGGCACACGCCCGTGATGGCTGCCAACGACGGTGCCAGCGGCGTGGCCGTGATGCTCGAGGTGGCAAGGGTGCTGGCAGCCGACACCGCTCAGCACTCAGCGCTCAACGCTCAACTCGGCATCGACTTCATCTGCTTCGATGCCGAAGACTGGGGCACCCCGCAGTGGAGCGACCTGCCCGACAACAGCGAGTCGTGGGCGCTGGGGGCCCAGTACTGGTCGGCCCACCCCCACCGCGAGGGCTACAAGGCGCGCTACGGCATTCTGCTCGACATGGTGGGCGGACAGGGGGCCCGCTTCCACCGCGAGCTCTACTCCAAGCGCTACGCCCGCCAGGTGGTCAGCCGGGTGTGGCAGGCTGCCGAGGTGGCTGGCTACAGCGGCTACTTCCCCCAGCAGGATGGCAGCATGATCACCGATGACCACGTGCCCGTGAACCAGGTGGCCGGCATTCCCTGCATCGACATCATTCCCTTCTACCCCGACTGCGAGACCAGTTCGTTCGGCCCCACGTGGCACACCGTGAGCGACGACATGCAGCACATAGACCGCGGCACCCTGAAGGCCGTGGGCCAGACCCTCGTTCAGCTGTTGCTGAGCGAATAGACAAACTGATCTTTGTGTGGAGGCTCCGTTACGTTGCAACGAAGGCTCCGTTACGATACAATGAAGGCTCCGTTGCTGGCTAACGGAGCCTTCATTGACTTGTAATGGAGCCTCGGTTGTAAAGCGCCAGGCTCACTGCGCCACGGGAGTCTGTGGCGGGGTGGCCACCAGCTGGTTGTCGATCATACGCTCCATATACTGCTGAATGATGGCCTTGACCTGCCGTTCCATAGGCTGCTGCACAGGCTGACGGTCTGCCAGATTGTGCTCCATCCTGTAGTCGTCGAGCCGATACAAGCCGATGGTCTGCTCGCCGTCGAACTGCAACACGTGGTCGCCACTGACGTACTGGTACACGCCATCCAGATAATTCACGGCCCAGGTGCTGTCGGCAGGCGTATGCAGCAGGTCGATGCCGAAGGCCATGCAGGGCCCGTCGTAGCCCACGTAGCCCAGCACCGTGGGCATGATGTCGGTCTGCTGGGCTATGCCCTCGCGAATGCCGGGCTGCAAGCCACCGCTGGGGTCGTAGAAGATGATGGTGGTGCTGAACTGGTTGATGGCACTTTGGTACTCCTTGTGGCAGCTCATATTGGTGTGGTCGCCCGTGAGCACGAACAGGGTGTTCTGGAACCAAGGCTCGTTGCGGGCCTCATCGAAGAAGCGCTTCAGGGCATAGTCGGTATAGCCTATGCACTGGTGAATGGGCAGCTGGCCCTTGGGGAAGCGGCCCTGATACTCATCGGGAACGTGGAACGGGTGATGACTGGATAGCGTGAACAGGGTTGCGAGGAAAGGCTGCTGCATGTCGGTCATCTTCATTCGGAAATATTGCAGGAACGGCTCGTCCCAGATGCCCCACCAGTTGTCTGAATCGGCCTGCCCGCCCGTGCGGGGGTCGGCCTCGTAGTCTTCCTGGCTCCAGCAGTGCTGGAAGCCCGTCGACCTGACAAAGCCCTGAAAGCCCAGGCTCGATGCCGGGGCACCATGGAAGAAGGCCGACTGATAGCCCATCGTGCCTAAGTAGGAGGCCAGGCCGTCGAGATGGTTGATGGCGTGGCTACCGGCCACGAACGACTCGACGAACATGGGCAGACCCGACAGGCCCGAGGGCATGGCATCGATGCTGGACCGCCCGTTGGCGTAGGTATGGCGGAAGCTCACGGCGTGCTGCATGAGCGAATCGAGGAAGGGCGTGTAGCCCCGATAGCCGGGCAGCATCTCGCCGTTCAGGCTTCCCACATATTCGCGGCCAAAGCTCTCCAGGAAGATAACCACCACATTCCTGGGCCGGGCTGAGCTGTCGGCCTGCAACTGGTGTATGGGGGTGAACACCCGTTGCAACTCGGCCGTCGGGAAATAGGCCGGGTCGTGGTAGCTGGCCTTGCCAATGGTGCGGATGATGGAGAAGGGCGTGTTCAGGACGAGCGAGGCATCGTTGGGTCGCACTATGAACTGGTTGGCCGTGCTCACCTTGATGGGGCGATTGTCCCAGAACCCGCCTCGCATGCCCGCCCAGCACAGGAAGCCGAAGAGCAGGAGCGACGCCGTCTGCACGGCATAGTAGCGACGACGGGGCCATCGGGGCCTCAGGTAGCAGCGCCAGAGCAGAACCATCAGAGCCACAAAGAGCAGCACCAGATACCAGTGGTTCACGAACTCAAGCCCCACGATGCTGCCCAGCTTCTCGTCGCCCCCGAACTCGCTGAAGAAGGCCGTCGTGGTGCGGCGGGCGGTGTACTGGTAGTAGACGGCATCGCCCAGGTTCATGGCCAGGGCCAGGCCGTTCACCACTAAGTAGAGGCCCTTGCAAAGCCGCTGCCACAGGGCCCCCTCCTTACAGCGCAGGGGCAGCAGCACCAGCAGCAGGTAGAGGGCATTGGTGTAGGCAATGGCCGAGGTGTCGAAGTAGACGCCTCCCCAGAACAGGGTAGATGCCTTGCCCGAGCCCATGACATGCTCGTAGGTGGAATGGTTCTCGAAGAAAAAGGCCAGACGGGTGATGCCGTAGGCCACGTAGAGCAACAGCACATTGCCAACGATGGCAAGGGGGGCAAAGACTTCGGGGGGTCTAAACTTCTTCATGTCAGGGATGCAGTTGGTCTTGCGTCATACGTACCATATATTGCTGAATGATGGCCTTCAGCTCGCGCTCCATCTGCGCCTGCCGGGGCACGCGCCCGGCCAGGTTGTGCTGCATGAGCGAGTCCTCGAGCGAGTAGACGGCCTTCACCTGCTGGCCGTCGAACTGCAACACGTGGCCGTGCTTCACGTACTGGTAGATGCCGTTCAGGTAGTTCACGGCCCAGGTGCTGTCGGCCGGGGTGTTGAACAGGTCTATGCCGAAGCCGAAGTAGGGCTTGTCGTAGTGCAGCATACCCATCACGGTGGGCAGGATGTCTATTTGCTGGGCAATCTTGTCCTGCATCTCGCCGGGCTGGCGCAGGGTATCGGCAGGCTCGTAGATGATGATGGGCGAACAGAAGCCCCCCAGGTCGGTCTGGTAGTAGTCGTGGTCGCTCATATTGGTATGGTCGCTGGTCAGCACGAAGATGGTGTTCTGGAACCACGGCTGGCGGCTGGCCTCGCGGAAGAACTTGCCGATGGCCATGTCGGTGTAGCGAATGCACTTGTGCATGATGATGCCCTCCTCGGGGTAGACCTCCTTGTACTTGTCGGGAATCTGGTAGGGATGGTGGCTCGAGGCCGTGAACACGGCAGTCATGAAGGGCTCCTGCATGTCGGCCATCTTGGTGCAGTAGTATTGCAGGAAGGGCTCGTCCCAGATGGCCCACATGCCGTCGAAGTCGTCGTCGCCGCCAAAGCGGGGATCGGCATTGTAATCCTCACGTCCGTAGTACTGCTGGAAGCCCGTGCTGCGGGCAAAGGCCATAAAGCCCATAGAGCCGCGCTGGGCCCCGTGGAAGAAGGCCGTGGCGTAGCCCTCCTGGGCCAGCAGCGAGGCTATGCCGTCGACCTGGTTCAGCGAGGCGGGCGTCAGGAAGAACGGCTCTACGAACATAGGAATGCTGGAGAGTATCGAGGGCATGCCGTCGATGCTCTTCCGGCCATTGCAGAAGGAGCGCTTGAAGGTGGTGCCCAGGCCTATGATGGAGTCTACGCAGGGGGTGTAGCCCTTGTACTGCCCGTGCTCCAGGTCTCTGTTCAGGGCACCGATGTATTCGCGGCCAAAGCTCTCGACAATGAGCACCACGACGTTCTTCTTCGTCATCGGCACGGTGTCGGCAGACTGGTGTATGGGCGTGTAGACGGCGCTCAGCGCTTGCTCGTCCTGAAAATAGTCGGGCACCACGAACACGGCCTTGCCAATGGTACGGTAGAGCGAGAACGGCGTGTTGAGCACCAGGGCAGCATCGGTGGGGCGGTCAACGTACTGGTTGGCGTTGCTGATGGTGATGGGGCGCACCGCCGTGGCAAAGCCGCCGCGAATGCCAGCCACCACGAAGGGGGCCACGGCAGCCAGCGACAGCAGGGTGCTGAGGTCGTAGCGCCACCACGACAGCCGCCGGGCCTGCAGGCGGGGCGAGGTGTAAAGCCGCCACAGACCGTAGACCACGAGGATGGCCAACAGCACGAAGTACCAGTGGCGAAGCGTCTCGGTGAGGATGATGCCCCCCAGGTTGCCCTCGTTCTGGAACTCGCCGAACACGGTGGTGGTGGTGCGCCGCAAGGTGAAGGGGAAATAGGCCGCATCGCACAGGTTGACCACCAGGGCCAGACCGTTCACGACCACGAACACCCATCGGCACAACTGGTGCCAGAGGCGGGTCTCCTTCCAGTGCAGGGGCAGCAGCATCAGCACCACGTAGGGAATGTTGGTCACCAGGATGGCCGCCGTGTCGAAGACAAGTCCGCCCTGCAGCACCTCCCACGTGAGGCTGTCGCTGAAGTAACTCCAGTTGTCGAGCAAGTAGGCCATGCGGCTAATGAAATAGACCACGTAGGCCAGCAGCAGGTTGAGCAGCGTGGCCACGAGTGGCGACAGATATGATTCAAGGATTCTTCTCATGGTGTTGTCATTGCATATTACGTAGGTGGTTGGCAGCTGTCTGCAGGATGGCCTTGCCCTTGTGCAACAACTTCCCGGCATCGGTGCTCTGGTTGGTCACGATGCGGTTGGCATTCAGGTCGAGCACGGCAAAGCCGGTGCTGTCGCGCATCGTAATGCCGTTGTTGAAGGTGTGGGTGGCGAAGGGATAGGTGTAGTTGCGGCTGAGCACGTCGCGGCTGAAGCCGAAGTCGCTATGGTCTATGCCCAGCTGGCCCAGCAGCGTGGCGGGCAGGTCGGTCTGGTTGCACAGCTGTTCCACGATGCGGGGCTGCTTCACGGCGCCGCCTATCCACAGCATGGGCACGTGGTCGTGCATGGGGTGCTCCTCGGTCACCTCGCCATAGCTAAAGCCGTGATCGGGCAGCAGCACCACCAAGAGGTTCTGCCATTCTGGCGTCTGCTTCATCTGGTCGATGAAATGGCCAATGCACTCGTCAAGATAGTTGAAGGCATTGAGCACGGGATCGGCCAGCCGATGGGTGGGAACGTCCCACGGCTCGTGGCTCGACAGCGTACTGTAGCCTATCAGGTAGGGGCCCTCGACATGGGCCAGCTGGGCCAGTCTGCCGAAGGTGATGTCGTCGCGCACGCCCCACTGGGCCGACTGCTGCTCCTCCAGTGCGAAGTCCTTCTGCCACACCAGCTGCTGGAAGCCGGTGGAGATGAGGTAGCTGCGCATATTGGTGAAGTTGATGTCGCCGCCATACAGGTAGGTCGTAGCGTAGCCCTGCTGCTTCAGCGAACTGGCAATGCCGGGCAGCAGGCGCGTCTTGGCGGGCATCTTCATCACCGACGAACGAGGAAACGACGGGTAGCCGCTCCACGTGCAAAGGGTGCCACGGTCGGTGCGATAGGAGTTGGCGTAGAAGTTGCTGAAGTAGACGCCCTCGCGGCAAAGGGCGTTCAGGCGGGGCATCACGTCGCTGCGCCCGCCAATGTCGGCGGTAAACACGCCCCCGCAACTCTCCAGCAGAATGACGATGATGTTGGGGCGCTGCGTGTTGAGCAGGGTGTCGGGGTGGTCGCTTTGCGTGGGGTACAGGCCTTCCATCGTCCGGGCCCGCTCTTCCTCACTCATAAACTGGTAGTCGGGCACGTAGCTGGCCGTCTTCTCGAACGAGGAGAGGAAGCTGAACACGGGGTTCACGGCCGAGTGATTCAGAAACTGTTGCTGGGAGAAGTACACCTGGCCAATGTTGGTCGTCGACTCGCCCAGACCTCCGCGAATGCCTATCACGATGAGGGGTATGGTCAGCAAGAAGAGGGCGGTATGCAAGGACTTTCTAAGTGGCGTTCCTTCGGGAAGCAAACACGGCATTTGCCTGGAGTAAACATAGTATATGCCCAGGGCAAACAGTATAGTTGCCATAAGCCGCCATAGCAGATAGCCGGTGGTGGTGCTGGCCATCGCCTCGGTAGGGGTATCCAAGTATTGCAGGCAGGAGGCATCGAGCTTGAAGTGCCAGAAGGGGTAGAGCGAGGTGTCGGCCACAAAGGCCAGCGACAGGGCCACGGCGATGACGGCCCAGTAGGCCCTCAGCACCCAGCGGGGCAGGCGCACCCACAGCGTGACGATGCTGACGAGCAGGGGCACGCCGATGATGTAGAGCGAGGTGCTGAGGTCGAGCGACAGGCCGTGAGCCAGCACCTGCCACACATCGGCCACCGATAGCTCGGCCACGGCCTCGTGGTTGCAAAGCATAAAGACCACCTTGGCCATGACGAAGACAAGCACCGTCAGCACATAGACCCTGACCAAATAACCCAGTCGCGCTCTCATTCTAAACTCTTAATTCTAAACTCTTAACTCTACAGCGACTGCATGTCGTTGAGCTTCTTGTAGTAGCCGTCCCTGGCCAGCAGTTCCTCGTGGGTGCCGCGCTCCACGATGCGGCCTTCGTGCAGCACCAGGATCTCGTCGGCGTTCTTGATGGTCGACAGGCGGTGGGCAATGGCCACGGTGGTGCGCGTCTTCATCAGCCGCTCCAGGGCGTCCTGCACCAGTCGCTCGCTCTCGGTGTCGAGGGCGCTCGTGGCCTCGTCGAGAATCAAGATGGGCGGGTTCTTCAGAATGGCGCGCGCTATGCTGACACGCTGCCGCTGGCCTCCCGACAGCCGACCGCCGCGGTCGCCGATGTTGGTGTCGAAGCCGTGCTCGCTCTGGGTGATGAAGTCGTAGGCATTGGCTATGCTGGCGGCGTTCTCTATCTGCTGCTGCGTGGCATTGTCCACACCGAAGGAGATGTTATTGCGGAACGAGTCGTTGAAGAGGATGGCCTCCTGGTTCACGTTGCCAATGAGCTGGCGCAGGTCGTGAATGCCCAGCTCCTTCACGTTGATGCCGTCGATGAGCACCTCGCCCTGCTGCACGTCGTAGTAGCGCGGTATCAGGTCTACGAGCGTAGACTTGCCGCTGCCGCTCTGGCCCACGATGGCAATGGTCTTGCCCTTGGGAATGGTGAGGTTGATGTCGCGGAGCACCCACACGTCGCCATAGCGGAAACTGACGTTGCGGAACTCTATCTCGTGCTCGAACGAGCCGATGTGGCGCGGGCTGGGCACCTCCGTGATAGTGTTCCCGGCCATCAGGATCTTGTCGATGCGCTCCATCGAGGCCAGGCCCTTGGGTATGCTGTAGCCAGCCTTCGAGAAGTCTTTCAGCGGATTGATGATGCTGTAGAGTATCACCATATAATAGATAAAGGTGGGGCCGGTGATGGTCTGGTTGTTGAGCACCAGCACGCCGCCGAACCAGAGCACGATGACGATCATCACCGTGCCGAGGAACTCGCTCATAGGATGGGCCGACGACTGGCGTATGTTCACCCGCATCAGGTCGTTGCGGTAGCTGCTGTTGACGGCATCGAAGCGGCGGTTCATCTTCTCCTCGGCACAGAAGGCCTTGATGATGCGCAGGCCGCCCAGCGTCTCCTCCACCTGGCTCATCGTATCGCTCCACAGGGCCTGCGCCCTCATGGAGTCTTGCTTCAGCCGGCGGCCCACCAACCCCATAAACCAGCCCATCACTGGGACGATGACGAGCGTGAAGAGCGTGAGCTGCCACGAGATGAAGATGAGGGTGGCGAAGTAGGCAATGATCAGCACGGGGTTCTTGAAAAGCATCTCGAGCGAGGCCATGATCGAGTTCTCCACCTCCTGCACATCGCCGCTCATGCGGGCAATGATGTCGCCCTTGCGCTCCTCGCTGAAGAAGCCCAGGGGCAGCGACGTGATTTTCTGGTAGAGCTGGTTGCGAATGTCGCGCACCACACCCGTACGGATAGGCACGATGCAAGCCGAGGTCAGGAAGTAGGCCCCCGTCTTCAGGAACGTGGTGCCGGCCAGGAACAGCCCGATGAACAGCAGCGTGGTGGTGGGGCCGTAGTCGGCTATGAGCCCGTTCACCGTGTAGTTCAGGTTGTTCATCAGCACCGCCTGGGCATTGCCCCAGTCCCAGGCCATCAGCTCGGTGGCCGCCTCGGCGTCGCCCGTCTGGAACAGGATCTGCAGGATGGGAATGAGTGCGGCAAACGAGAAGATATTGAGTATAGCCGACAGGATATTGAACACCACCGACGCAATGAGGTAGCTCTTATAGGGCGGCACAAACCGCCGCAGCACTTGCAGGAACTCTTTCATATTTCTAATTCATCCAACTTCTTTATCAGGTTTATGCTCTCTCTGATGGCGTATGCCATGCGCTCGTAATGCACAATTTCTTCAAGCAATAGTTTACGCCCCATTCTGTATTGCAACCATTTTTGCATAGGCTGGTAGCCACCAATATAGTGATTCCACACTTCACGGGCAACGCCCTGGAAACAGTTTTCGTTGTTTATCCACACAGCGTCGTCTCTCCACTCGGCTGTCTTCACCTCGCTATTGCCGGTTCCCAGATAGGTCACACCCAGCTTGTTGATATCGGCGGGTATTGTCTCCATCAGATGCAACCCACGCAACGAAGCCCCCAAACTGGCAAGGGAACGTAGCTGCTCCGCACTCTTGGGATAAGGCACACGGGGGAAGTCTAAACGAAGTAACTCTCTGTAGTTTTTCCGATAGCAAGAGCTGTGCAGCACGGCATAGACGTAATCGAAGATAGTCTGTGCATCGGCATCGATTCGCCCGGCCACCTCTTCACGCAGATTAGCGATACGCTCGCCCTCCTTATTATATATATAAAGGGGAAACACATAAGTCTGTTCTTTCGACTGTGCCGAGATAGAGTTCAGGTCGGAAATGATTCGCGTGGCAAACACATGCTGGAAGGGGAAGGAGCTCTGCTGCTTGCAGGTGAGCAGTGCCAGATTGTCCTTGTCTATCAAGTGCTCATTGGTTTCCTGTCGGGGGCGCCCCATCATACCAGATGTTTTTCCCGTGTAGTTGACGAAACGGACGTCAAACGGGCGATAAGCTATTTTTGTCGTTACAATGGGATTTGATTGTATATCTGCAATGGCACGCTCAAGATTCCACCCGCTGGAATCGTGCAGTTTGTATTTCCTGTGCAACTCCAGCAGGTCGCCTTTCTGAAAGTCACGTAACACGGCCTTGCGCTCATCGTCAGTAAAGAACACGTTCAGCTCGTCGCGCTTGGTCTGTATGCCGGAGTTGTAGTGCACGAACAGCTCGTCTATCCTGAATCCCTTCTCGTAGTCTTCTTGCTTCGAGAAATCTTTCGGCATCAGGAAATAGTAGGGTGCAACAGGGGTAACATCGGCCCAGGGAGTGGTGAGCAGGCTGTTGCTGGACAGGAACTGCAGTTTGGAGCGACGCTTTCCGTACACGTCGCCATAATAATGCACACGAGCAGGCTCGTCGCTCTTGGTTGTCTTCACGAAAATACCTATGCACACCCCCTGCATAATATTGAACACGTTCTCGTCTTTCTCACCGTCGGGAGTCATCTCACGGTTCTTCACATTGCCGTGCAGATTGAGGATGTAGATGTCGTCGAACGACTTGAGCAGCGAGCGCCGCATCTGCCGGAACGTCACGGCATCCAGGTAGTTGTTGTTGGTGATAAAAGCCAGAACGCCCTCGTGGTTCTTTTCTATATAGTGCTGCCCCAGACGGATGAACTTCACATAGTCATCGTCCAGATTCAGCTTCTTGTCAGTCAGTCCCTCCTTATACTGGCGTATCAGTCCCTGAATCCACTTGTCGTTGTTATGACTGCTGTTATTGTAGGGCGGATTGCCAATCATTACCATCACAGGGTATCGCTGCTTGATGGATCGTGCCTGATTGCTCTCGCGAGCCAGTTTGTAGTCGAAGAGCGAGATGGGTTCCATTTCCTTGTTCTCGAGCGAGTTGGTCAGGAAGATGCGCAGTCGCTGGTGGCTCCGCTCGCTGTAGCCCGTGTCTTGCAGCGTGAGGTCCAGCTTCAGGTGGGCCACGGCGTATGATGCCATCAGTATCTCGAAGCCGTTCAGGCGGGGCAGCAAGTCGTTCTCCACGTATTGCTGCCACAAGCCAGGCTGTATGCGATCGTGTATCAACTGGATGATTTCAGACAGGAAGGTGCCGGTGCCAGTGGCAGGATCCAGGATCTGCACACGATGGTACACTCGGCCGTCGTGTTCCACGGCATCCCTGTTTGCCAGGCCATCGGACAACGAGAAATCGCGCTGCAGCACCTCGTCGACGGCGCTGACCATATAGCTGACGATGCCTTGCGGCGTGTACCACACGCCATTGTCCTTGCGTGCTTTCGGATCGTAGGCGGCAAGAAAGTCCTCATAGAAGTGCAGCAGCGGGTCGTAGTGCTTGTAGGCCGCATATCGGTGACGCATCACCTGCTTCACGTCAGCATATCTGAAAGCCTTGGTCAGGTCGTCTACTATCCAGGCAATGTTCTTGTCGAGGTCGGCCCCGGCAATAATACTGAAGATGCTACGCAGAAAGGGGTTGGTCTGCGGAATGAACCAAGGCACTTCTGCACGCGAGAAAGTCTGTGGTGTCTTTGTGTGCAGGCGGGCGGCAAACAGACCGTAGGTGATGGTCTGGGCATAGATATCGGCAAAGGCTTTTTCTGACAGGCCATTGATCAAATGCATACGGAAAGTCTCAAACTGTCCGCGTATGTCGCTGGGATCGTCCCATTCCTCATCGTAAGTGAAGGTAGGGTGCTGCTTCAGATGCTGCTCTATCAGCCTGGCCATCAGCTGGGCCTTGCCAGCCATCACCTGGGCCAGCTCTGTGGCCGACTTGATGGGTTGCGGCTCAGCTTTCAGTAGTCTTAGCATCAGGTCGGTGAAGGCCGAAAGCTGCTGCTCGTCGGCCGTCATCGTTATTTGGTTATCATCAAGATGGGCTATGCAGGCCGATGCCGTCTCCTTACCATTTTCGTAAAGCACAAACTCACGAAAGTTGGTAAAGGCAATCGTGCTGATGGCTGCTTTGTAGCGATCGAACTGCTGCTTGTTCATCGACAGGCGTGTGCCTCGCAGGTCGGTATCGTCAACATCCTTGGTCTCAAGAAACGAGATAACCATCACACCTTTTCTCAGTTCAAAGTCGGGTGCTCCAAACTCCCTTCTTTTAGGTTCGTTGATGATGGTGATTTGCTCTGCGTCCTTTTTGGGCAACTTGCAGAACAGGAAATCGTGCATCAACATTTCCATATCCCCACGGTAGGTCTGTTCAGTTGACCCACCTGTCTGCCATTTGCTATTGATGGCCTGGACGTATTTGCTGATAATTTCTTTGATTTCCATCTATCTCGATTTACAAAACCTCTTCACCGAATAATGTGGCACTGGTGCTTCCTGTTATTCTGACGCGCACGGTCTCGCCGATGTGGTGCGTGCCCTTGTCGAAGACCACCATCTTGTTTTGCTCGGTGCGACCGCACAGCTGCTGGCGCGAGCGCTTCGAGAAGCCTTCCACCAGCACGTCGAACTCGCGGCCCTCGTCCTTCCTGTTCTGCTGGGCCGAGAGCTCGGTCTGCAGGGCGATGAGCTCGTTCAGGCGGCGCAGCTTCACCTCCTCGGGCACGTTGTCGGGCAGGTGCTTCGAGGCGTAGGTGCCGGGACGCTCGGAGTATTTGAACATAAAGGCCGAGTCGTAGCCCACCTCGCGCATCAGCGAGAGCGACAGCTGGTGGTCTTCCTCGGTCTCGTCGTGGTAGCCCACGAAGATGTCGGTCGACAGGCCGCAGTCGGGCACGATGCGGCGTATGGCGGCCACACGGTCCAGGTACCACTCGCGGGTGTACTTGCGGTTCATCAGCTTCAGGATGCGGTCGCTGCCGCTCTGCACCGGCAGGTGGATATGGCGGCACACGGTGGGTTCCTCGGCAATGACGCGCAGCGTCTCGTCGCTCATGTCCTTGGGATGGCTGGTGGTGAAGCGGATGCGCATCTCGGGAGCCTCGCGGGCAACGAGGCGTAACAGCTGGGCAAAGCCCACCCCCAGCCCCTCCCCAAGGGAGGGGAGCCCGGAAAGACTTGCTCCTTGAGAGTAACCAAACTCCCCTCCCTTGGGGAGGGGCTGGGGGTGGGCATTATATGAGTTCACGTTCTGCCCCAGCAGCGTGACCTCCTTGAAGCCACGGTCGCGCAGGTCGCGCACCTCCCGAAGGATGCTCTCCACATCGCGGCTGCGCTCGCGGCCACGGGTGTAGGGCACGATGCAGTAGTGGCAGAAGTTGTTGCAGCCGCGCATAATGCTCACGAAGCCGCCTATCTTATGGCCCAGCCCGATGCGCTGGGGCACCACGTCGCGATAGGTCTCGGTGGTGGACAGCTCTATGTTGATGGCCTTCTGCCCCAGTTCGGCCTGCGCCACGAGGTCGGGCAGGCTCAGGTAGCTGTCGGGACCCGCCACCAGGTCGGCCCCGTGCTGGTTGAGCAGCTCGTCCTTCACGCGCTCGGCCATGCAGCCCAGCACACCTATAATCAGCTTTCGCTGCCGCCGCAGGGCGTTCAGCGCCTCCAGCCGTCGGTAAATCTTCTGCTCGGCATTGTCGCGCACCGAACAGGTGTTCAGCAGCACGCAGTCGGCCTCGTCGATGCTGTCGCAGATCTCGTAGCCCGCCATCTGCATCACGCTGGCCACCACCTCCGAGTCGGCCACGTTCATCTGGCAGCCGTAGGTCTCAATAAACAGTTTTTTCATTTAAAATTCGAATTTGGCTGCAAAGGTAAGCATTTTTGCGCAAAAATGCTTACCTTTGCACACAATTTAATATTAAATAGAAGTTATGGAAGAACCAAAACAAACTAAGGCAGGCGTATGGGCCGAGGTGCGCGACTACCTGACCATTGCCGTGGGAATGATGAGCTACTGCATAGGCTGGGGCATCTTCCTGCTGCCCAACAACATCACCACGGGCGGCGTGGCCGGTGTGTCGTCCATCCTCTACTGGTGTACGGGCATCCCCGTGCAGCACAGCTATTTCGTGATCAATGCCATCCTGCTGCTCGTGGCCCTCAGGGTGCTGGGGTGGAAGTTCTGCATGAAGACCATCTATGCCGTGACGGTGCTCACCCTGGGCGTGGCCTGGGTGACGGCCCACTACAATGCCCACCTGCTGGCCGACCAGCCGTTCATGGCCGCCATCATAGGCTCGGTGTTCTGCGGCTGCGGCGTGGGCCTGGGTCTCTCGGCCAACGGCTCTACGGGCGGCACCGACATCATTGCGGCCATCATCAACAAGTATCGCGACATCTCGCTGGGGCGCGTCATCATGCTCTGCGACGTGGTCATCATCTCGAGCAGCTACCTGGTGCTGCGCGACTGGGAGAAGGTGATCTACGGCTACGTGGTGCTCTACGTCACGGCCTTCTGCATAGACTGGGTGGTGAACTCGCGCCGCTCGTCGGTTCAGTTCTTCATCATCAGCGACAAGTATCAGGAGATAGGCCAGCGCATCAACCGCGAGCCTCATCGTGGCTGCACCATCGTCGATGCCCAGGGGTTCTACTCGGGCAAGGAGGTGAAGATGCTCTTCGTGCTGGCCAAGCGCAGGCAGAGCGACGTAATCTTCCGCATCATCAACGAGGTGGATCCTCACGCCTTCGTATCGCAGAGCGCCGTCATCGGTGTCTATGGCGAGGGCTTCGACCGCTTCAAGGTGCGCCGCACCAAGAGCTGAAAAGCGCTATTTGCAAACGGAGCCTCCATTGCCGCTCAACGGAGCCTCCATTGATACACAACGAGGGCTCCGTTGACCATCAACGGAGCCCTCGTTGTAACGTAACGGAGCCTCCACTGAAAAACGGCGAAGGCTCCGCTGCTTCTTAGAGGTATTGCACCAGCACATCCCACACGGCGATGATGTGGCACACGCTGCCTGCCAGCACGAAGAAGTGGAACACGGAGTGCATGTACCTCTTCTTGTTGAATGAGTAGAACACGGCCCCCGTGATGTAGCACACGCCCTCGGCGATGATCCACACCACGGCGGCGGTGCTCACTGTGTCGATGAGCGGCTTGAAGGCCACGAGCACGCTCAGCCCCATGCCCACGAAGCACAGCGTCTCCGCGTTGCTGTGCTCCTTCAGCTTGATGAAGCTGACGATGGTGCCCGCTATGGCCGATGCCCAGACGAAGGTGAAGAGCCCCCAGCCCCAGTAGCCCTGGCTGCGCAGGGCCACCAGCGTGAGCGGCGAGTAGCTGCCTGCTATGTGCCAGTAGATGGCGGCGTGGTCCCAGCGGCGCAGGCGCTCCTTCCACTTGGAGCGCAGCGGCAGCGCGTGGTAGACGGTAGAGGCCACATAGCTGCCCAGCATACCGAAGAGGTAGAGCCCCACGCCCACCGAGGCCCACGAGCTGTGGGCACCGATGGTCATCACCAGGAACACCACGCCGATAGCCACGCCCAGCACAATGCCGCCGGCATGGCTCCACGTGTTCCACAACTCTTCCTTATGGGTATAGCGTATCATCCTTAGTCAGGGCAATGGCCCCAAAAACTTGGTACAGTATTTAATGGAACACAAAGACACGAAGACACAAAGGAATAGCCACAGAGTGAAAAACTTTGTGTCTTCGTGTCTTCGTGTTCAGTAAAACCATACCAACTTATTATTTAATGGTCACTTTCTTAGCGTTGCGCCCGTTGGCACCACGCTGCAAGTACAGGCCCTTGGCGGGCTGCTGAACACGACGGCCCTGCAGGTCGTAGAACGCGGCGGGGGCTGCATCGGCGGGAGCCGTAGTAGCCGACTGAATGCCTACCAGCACGCCAAACCAGCGGGGATCGCCAACCTGCAAGCGGGCATACTCGCTGTCGGCAGGAATGGTGAAGTCGCCCTCGGCAGCATTGGCAAAGGCGGG
The DNA here is from genome assembly GCA_017478085.1 of Prevotella sp. Lineage (GTDB taxonomy): Bacteria > Bacteroidota > Bacteroidia > Bacteroidales > Bacteroidaceae > Prevotella. The sequence continues at coordinate 34,717 of JAFVEE010000066.1, forward strand.
AATGGCGGTCAGACTGGCCGTGGCAGGCTCGTCGCTGTCGCCCGTGGTCTCATTGGCACTCACGTCGGTCAGGCTGCCGTCGGCAGTACGCAGGAAGGCGTTGCCAGATACGCGCCACGTGGGATTCTTGCCGCCCACGCCACCATTGAGTCCCTTCAGGAACTGGCCGCTCTTGCCGCAGTCCAGGATGACGCTCTGGTTCACCTCGTAGGTCAGGTAGCTCTGGTTGCTCTGCCGGTGGGTAAACACGTTCTTGGCGTAGGCAATGCCTGCGAGGGTGCTGCCCGTGATGGTGAACACCTGCTCGCTGAGCCCGGCTTCGATGGGTGCGTGGCCCGACTGCGAGCTATAGAGCACGCCCGAGTGGTGGGGGTTGGCGAAGAGGGTGCTGTGGCTGATGGTGAGATGGCCCACCACGCCGCCGTCGCTGAAGTCGAAGAGCGTCTTGCTGCTGCCAGAGGCATGGACGATGCAGTTGTCCACGGTCAGGTTGCTGACCAGGTACTTGGCTGCATTGCCATAGACGAGGGGCTGCGTCAGGTTCTTGATGGTAACGTTCGCTATCGTCAGGTCAATGGGGTGGAAGCCCAGCTCATTGGCTGGCACCACGGCACCACGGGCCAGCGCAACGAGCGGCTCACCCTGAAGCTGCGAGGCGTCTATGGTGGCCGTAGCAGCACCACTGGAGGTGATGGTGAGCGACACGGGGGCCTGCAGCGAGCCGCTCACGGTGCAGGCGGCACCATCGGCCAGGCAGATGCTGATGGCAGTGGGCTCGGGATTGTTCTGCAAGGCAGCGTTGAGCGCAGCGGTCAGGTCGGTGCCGTCGGTGGCATCGATGGTGATGGCCTGTGCCAACAGGTCGCCCATAAGCACCTTGTCGAGCAGCGTGCGACCGGCTATGTTGAAGACGACGCGGGTGGCCTCGCCCGTCCAAAGACCATTGTTCAGCGCACCGCGGTCGGCACGGTTGCCCTCGTTCCAGAGGCTGTTCTGCAGCGTGAGCTGGGTGAAGGCCTTGCCCGCCGGTGCACTGGCCGTGAGCGTGCCGCCGTTCAGTTCGAGCTGCACACCCTTCTCGGCATCGAGCACGAAGCGGTTGGGCGTAGCACTGCCCGAGGGTGTCACCGTGAGCACCAGACCCGTGGCAGCATCGGTAATAGTGATGTTCTCCACAATGTCGCCATCGCCAATGTAGTCGGCCCCCTGGCCAGACGACAGCGGGGTGGTGGCGGCGTTGTAGCTATTGAAGTCGGTCGAGGTGAACTCGCGCAGGTTGCCTATCACGCTGCCCTCCTGGTACCACTGCACCCAAACGAGCTCGCGCTTGTTGATTGACACGAAGAGAGGCGTCTGCAGGGTGTAGGTGTCGCGCATGGCATTGTAGGACAGCTTCACATCGACAATCTTATAGTCGTTCTGCGATAGTTCGACACCCAGCAGGAACAGCTTGTACTCAGTGTTGTTGAGCTCGTAGGTGCCGAACATCTGTGGCGAGGTGAGCGTCACGTTGCCACGGGCATCGCGCTTGCCCTTGACCCAGGCAGTGGGCAGATGCTCGCTCAGGCCTTGTATGTAGACCTCGTCGTCGCCCACCAGGGCTATGCGCACGGTACTTTCCAGAGGCAGCACCTCGTTCTGGCCCGAACTATTATTGTACTGCACCTGCGTGCCCACCAAAGGCACCGTGCGGGCCACGGCCCCACTGGGCAGGGTGGTCACCGTGAGCAGGTCTTCGTCGCCAATGGTGAGTCCGGCCTCGAAGTAGCTGCTGTAGTACCAGTCGGTCTTCTGGCCATTGGCCACGATGGTCACGTCAGACACGAACACATCCTCGTCGGCATAATAGCTGAAGGTGGGATCGGCAAACTGACGGGTGTCATCATTGTAGCCCACCATATAGATGAGCGTGTTGTAGTCTTTGTCCTTGCCCACATACTGGCCAGTGGGGAAGGTGGCCTTGCCGCCGGAAAGCGTGCCCTTGATCCATCCGTCGGGCACCTCGTTGAAGAGGCCCTTCACGTAGATGTCGCTGCCGTCGATACCCAGCACCACCGTGCGGTCTACCTCGGCCCAGGCACTGCCATTATAGGTACGACCGTGCAGCGGGGCCTCCTTGGTCTGCAGCGAGGCGGGCGGCGTGACCACGTCGGGCAGGTTGCCAATGAACAGTCCGTTGAAGTAGATGCGCATATCCTGATAGCTCAGGCTGCTGTTGAACTCGGCCGAGCCATTGAACATAATGGTGTTCTCGGAAGCATCGTAATAGGCCATCGCGTCGATCATGCCGCTGCTGGTGTAGCCTGCAAAGAAATAGGGTGCCACGTCGTCCTTGCCCATATATGCCCGGGGGAAGGTAATCTCGCGCCCCGACAGCGTGCCCTTGATCCAGGCCTCAGGCAGCGGGCGCAGCAGGCCCTGAATGTAGACGTCGCTTCCCTGCCAGCCCACCTGCACCGTGCGGTCGAGCTTGGTGCTGGCGGCTCCCACGTATTCCAGTCCGCTCACGGGCATCGTCTGGGTGACCAGTCCCTCGGGGGGTGTGACCACCTGCGGCTCGTCGAACACGGTGTAGACGGTAGCATAGTCGCCCAGGGCCAGGTACTCCTTGGTGTCAGAACGGTAGACGGTGAGCGTCTTGCGCCATTCGGGGAAGTCGTTCAGCGCAATGGTGTTGCCGTCGACGGTGTAGGAAATCTGCGTCTCGCTCTCGTCGATGGCGAAGGTGGTGTCGGGGCGCTTCAGCACGCCCAGTCGCACGGCATAGCCTGCCAACTGACTATAGTACAGGTTCTGCGGCAGCGCCACGGTGATGGTCTTGCCATCGTCGCTCAGCGTGCCCTCGATCCACGAGCCGTACTGGGCACCGAAGACGGGATCCTTCAGGTAGACCTTGCCGCCCTCACCGCGCACTACGTGCATAAAGCCACGCTGCGAGGTGTAGAAGAGGCGGTTGTTCTCAACAAACAGGTAGTTGCCCGAGCGCTCATAAAGGGTCTGCTCGCCCTGAGGCTGCTCGCTGATGACGGGATAGAGGTCACTGTGAGCGGCCTGCTCGGGCTGGTAGACGGTGGCAAAGTCGCCCTTGCCGTTCCAGATGTTGTTGAACCACTCAGCCAGGACGCCATTGCTGGTCTGCATACCTCCCAGCACACGGTAGGGGTTGGTGTCGTCGAGGCTGATGCTGCCATCGGCGCCAATGGTGAAGGTCACGCTCTTGGTATCTTCGTCGACCTCGAAGCCGTAGCCGTCGTAGTAGTTGAACACCTGCAGCAGCGTGGCCGCATCGTAAGATTCGTTATAGTCGAGACACTGACCCAGAGGCACGGTGATGGTGGTGCCGTCGGTGCTCAGCAGGCCTCTCACCCACGAGCCATACTCCATCAGCGAGATGGGGTTCAGTATGTAGACCTCGTTGCTCGAAGTGAAGACAATGCTCACCGCGCCCGTCTGGTCGTAGTTCTGCACCAGGCCCTTCTCGTCCATCAAGGCACATTTGCCCGTGCGCTTGAAGGTCTTGAGCGTGCCTGCGGGCTGCTGGTCGATGACCGTCCACACATTGGTTTTGCGCGCAGGTGCCTTGAACACGGGCTGTGCCTGGGCTGTTGTGATGTCTGCCAAGAGGCAGAAAAGATAGCAAATGAGTATTCTGAGTTGCATATAGAATTTTAGTGTAGTATTATTTTACCGTTTTATTACGATCTTGCGACCGCCCTCAATGTAGATGCCAGGATGGCGCGGTGCAGCTATGCGCTGGCCTTGCAGATTGCGAAGGGGCTGCGCCTGACTGCCGGCAGCGGCCACCTGCTGGATGGCAGCCGGCGTGGCAATAATGGTGAGCGTGCCGGTGGCATACTCGAAATCGTAGTTGCGGGCATCGCCACCGCTCACGGTGAGTTCGTAGGTGCCCACGGGACTATCGTTGGTGGCTGCGGTTGTGACCACGGGCTTTTCGTAGAAGTCGGCCTCGGTATCATTGAAGAGCAGGCCCTCGTACTCCACCTCGAAGGGCTCGCGGTCGAGCTGTCCCTGATAGCGGGTGCAGTCCTTGGCACGAGCCGTGAGCGGGGCAGGCAGCACGTTCAGGTAGCCGTCTTCAAACTCCACGTTCTCGTCGCTCACCGTGCCCTTGCTGATGAGTATGGGATAGCGGCCCACGGGACTCTGCGGGGTGGCCTCGCAGCTGACGATGGGCTCGCCGTGGATCATGGCTCCCGAAATCTGGTAGCCCAGCTCAGGGTTCTCCTGTCCATAGAGGCGGGCTGCGTTACGGGCCTTCACGTGGGCCCCAAACTCGCGAATGTTGTCGTAGGTATAGCCCCAGTAGTTATAATAATAGGTGCCGCGGAAGGTCTTCCACTGCTCAGCATTGCTATAGGCAGTCTTGCAGCCTGCGGGCACGTAGAGCATGCAATAGTACTGAATGAGCGAGCCAAACACACTCTCGGCCATACGCGGCGTGGTCTTGGCGTAGATCTTGATGAAGGTCAGGTTCTCGTTGTCCATAGAGTGGGTGCCTAAGCGCACGAGCGTAGAGGGCAGCACTACCCGCTCGTGGCGCACGTCGCCAGCCAGGGCGTAGGGCCGCAGCTGCTCCACCCCCTCGGGCACACGCAGCGTATCGGCATCGGTGGGCAGCACGCCAATGACTTCCTTCCCGTCGACGGAGACGACCAAGCCGCGATCGTCTACGGTAAAGTCGCGCTCCACACCGGCAGGAGCCTCGGGCAGCGTCACCTCGTCCAGTCCGTAGCAGTAGGCAAAGGCTCCAGCCCCGAAATGCTTGAGCGAGGCAGGCAGCACGAGCGAAGAGATGCCTTCGCAGTTGGCCAGGAAGTGCTCGGGCAGGGCATCGTCGGTGGTGGTATAGCTCTGCTCGCTGTCGTCAATAAAATAGGGTTCGCCACCGCTCACGATGCTGGCCTCAGAGAGGTCGAGCTTGTAGAGCAGGCCGCGCGTGCCCATATTGGTAGCGGTACGTCCGGCCATCTCGCGCAGGGTGCGTATGTCATCGCTGTTCAGCGGGCCACGCACCTTCAGCTCGGTAATGGCATACTTCTCGTCGTCGCCGCCAATCTGGGCGGTCAGCTGTCCGGCCCTGGCCAGGGTGAGGTCCAGCTGCTTCGGCTCGAAGAGCGACTCGGGCACGATGCCGATGATCATCTCGTGGCCCTCCTTGAAGGAATAGCCCGAGGGGTTGAGCAGCGATATGTCGTAGAAGCCGTCTTCCTTGCCTTCCCATCCCCAGTTCACGCTGACATAGCCCTCGCTGTCGTAGCCGTCGATCACGAAGGCGTGGCCGCCATAGTAGCGGTCGTCGCCGCCATAGATGACGGGACGGCTGTTGGCCAGTTCGTTGAAGAGAATCTCCATCCACGTCTGCTGGCTCTCATAGCTGTTACGCGAGAGGTTCTTCACCGTGAGCGGATAGCCGAAGTACTTGCGCAGGCCTTCAGCTGCACGCTGCATATAGGCCCCGCTGAACTCGGTGCCATACTGCATATAGCAGGCCACGCCGCAATGGTACATCAGCGTGGCCATGGCCTCGGCCTGCTCCTGGCTGTAGGTGGCATCCTTGTAGACATCGAGCATCTGGTCCCAGTCGTAGCGGGCCAGCGAGAAGTTCACAGTGTAGGCTTCGGCATTGTCCAGATCCCAGTAGGGGTAGTAGACGGTGTTCTGGCCCTGCCCGCGATAGGGGTAGCGCCAGTGGTGCATGACCTGCGACATAGCCACGGCCACGCAGCCCGTCAGCGTGCAACCCTCGTCGGCATCAACGGGGGTGAAAAGATTATAGGGGGCCTCCTGACCCCATTTTGCAGTGACCATAGGGTCTACGTGGTCGGGGAACTTGTTGGGGTCGGGCTTCACCTGACTGGCACGGTAGCCAGCCTGGACAGCCTGCTCCACCTGGCTGAGCCACCACTGGAAGTTGGGGTTCTGGCCCTCTGGAGCCAGCTGACTGCTGCTATAGCCCACGACGGCAGGCAGCCGGTCGTCGGCACTGACCACCACGAAGCCTCCTTCGGGGTAGCCATAAATGCTGTAGGCCTGGGCCGAGCGCAGTTCCTGCAACTCTCTGGCAGGCTGCAAGCGGGCCTTACGCAGACTCTTTTGGGCAAACGCCTGCTGGGCGGCCTGCCGCATCTGCTCTTTAGCACGAGGTGCTGCCAGCACGGTTGCTGGCAACACCATCGCGATAAGGAGCAAAAGAAGATGATTTCTTTTGTTTGTCATTTCTTTGCTGATGTGATTATTATTTCACGACATACTTCTGTCCGTTGATGAGGTAGACACCCTTCTTCAGACTCTTCAGGTTGACGTTGCGCCCCACAAGGCGGCCACTGGTAGTGAAGACGGTGTAGTCGCTGCCACCGGGCACGAAGCCAGCCGTAATGCCCACGGTGGTGTAGCTTCTCAGCTCCACATTGAGCACGTTGGTCAGGTTCTGGGCGAGCGACACGGTCTTCGTGGCAGGCTCATAGCCCGCAGCCTCGAAGGTGGCGGTGAAGGTGCCGTCGAACTCGTAGGCCGTCAGCTGGTAGCTGCCGTCGGCAGCGGTGGTGGCAGTGTAGGTGTTGGTGCCATCGGTCAGGGTGACGGTCACGCCGGGCAGCACAGCCTTGGTCTCGCTATCGGTCACGGTGCCGGTGAGCGTGCGGTAGGCCACCAGCTCTACATTGACCACCTGGCTGCTCTCGGCCAGCGAAATGGTCTGGGTCAGGGTCTCATAGCCCTCGGCACTATAAGTAGCGGTGAAGGCATCCTGGAAGTTGTAGACCTTCAGCGAGTAGCTGCCATCGGCAGCGGTGGCCGTGGTCAGCGTCTCGGCGGCGTTCTGCAGCGTGATGTTCACGCCCTCCACAGGCGTGTCCTTGCCCTGGCGGGTCACGGTGCCGGTGAGCGTGCGATACGGGGTAAGCTCGATGTTCTTCACCTGGTTGCCCTCGGCCAGCGAAATAGCCTCGCTGGTGTAGTCATCGCACTCGAAGGCCTGCACGGTGAGTGTAGCCGTCTGGCTGAAGTCATAGAGCTTGAAGCTATAGGCACCCTCGGCCGTGGTGGTCGTGGTAAACTGCTCCTCGCCAATGGCAAGCACCACGCTGGCCTCGGCCACAGGCTCGCCACTGCCCACCAGCGTCACCACGCCACTCAGCGTGCGATAGGCCGTGAGGTCAATGTTCAGCTCCTGCGTAGGCTCGGTGAGCAGCACGGTCTTGTAGACCTTGTCGTAGCCATCGGCCTCGTAGGTGGCCTGGAACGAGGTGTCCCATTTGTACACATTGATGCTGTAGGTGCCGTCGGCAGCGGTAGTGGTGGTGTACTGGGCCTGATAGTTGGTCAGCGTCACCGTGACCACAACGCCGGCAAGGGGCTGACCACCAGCGGTCACAGTACCCGTGAGCGTGCGATAGGGCTTGAGGTCGATGTTGAGCACCTGGTCGCCCTCGGTGAACGAGATGGGCTCTGAAGCATAATCATCGCAGAAATCGGCGGTGACGGTAGCCACGAGGGGCGAGAGGAAGTTGCTGATCACGATGCCGTAGCTGCCATCGGCAGCGGTAGTGGCGGTGTACTCCACATCCTCGTTCTTCAGCACCACGGTGATTCCTTCGGCAGGCTCACCGGCAATGGTCACCACACCCGTCAGGTTGCGCAGCGGCATCAGGTCGATGTTGAGCACCTGGCTGCCCTCTTCAAGCGAGATGGGTCGCGAAGTGTACTCACCATAGTTCGTAGCGGCAGCGATGGTAGCAGTGAACGGCGTGTCGAAGCTGTAGAGCTTGAAGGCATAGCTGCCGTCATCGGCAGTAGTGGCGGTGTGCTGCCCCTCGGCGTTGGTCAGGGTGATGGTAACGCCAGCGGCAGGCACATTGTCGGTGGCAATGGTGACCACACCCGTCAGCGTGCGGTAGGCGGCCAGGGCCACGTTCAGCGTCTGGCTACCCTCGGCAAACGACACCGTCTGCTGGGCCGTGTCGTAGCTGTCGGCAGCAAAAGTTGCGGTATAGTCTACACCGAAGTTATAGACCTTCAGCGAGTAGCTGCCATCGGCGGCAGTGGTGGTAGAAAGCGTCTCGTCGCCGCTCTGCAGCGTCACGCTGACACCCTCGACGGGCGTGTCCTTGCCCTGGCGAGTCACCACACCGCTCACGGTGCGGATGGGCACCAGCTGGGCATTGACGGTCTGGTTGCCGGTGGCAAACGATACCGTCTGCTCGGCTGTGTCGTAGTCGGCCTTCTCGTAAGTGGCGGTGTAGTCCTGCTGGAACTTGCCCACCTTCACCGAGTAGGTACCATCGGCGGCGGTGGTGCCGTAGTACTCCACGTCGCCACTCTTCACGGTGATGGCCACATCGGCCACGGCATCGGTGGTGCCGCTCTGGGTCACGGTGCCGCCCACGGTGCGGAAGCGATCCACATCGAGGAACAGCACGGCGCGCTGCGTGCGGTAGGCACGGTCGAAGCTCGTGGAACTGTTGCTGTACTGATAGGCGTAGAGGGCGTTCTGGTTGCCGTTCTTGTCGTAAAGGAACCATGCATTGGCCGTCTGGCTGGTCAGGCCATCGGTGGCCACGGTGAGCGTGATGTTGCCACCCTGGTAGACGAAGCCCTCGCTCAGCGGCAGCACGTAGTAGTCGGCCAGCTCGCTGCTGCTACCCTTGGCCTCCACGGTAATCACGCCCTCGTAGGCCTTGGTCATGGCCGTGGTGTCGTTCAGCGTGAAGTTGTTGTAGCTGGTCCACGTAGGTGCGGTATTGCTGGTATGCTGCATGTAGATGCGGGTGTTGAACTGTGCAGGAACGCTCTGGTTGGCCCATCCCTTCACAGTGATGCCGCGAATGATGTCGCCCACCTGGATGTCGGCCTCCTGCAGTTCAGCCTCGGTGTAGTAGAGCTCGATGGCGGCATGCGTGTAGCTGGTATAGGTAAACACGCCACTGGTATTGGCCGTGGGAGAAGACGGCGTGCCCAGCTGGTGCACGGTGCTGTTCACCTCTTCGCCAATGGTAATGCTCACGGGCACGGTCTGTGCCACGGTGCCATTCTGGTGCTCAATCGTGATGTAGGCAGGGAAGGTGCCAGCCTGGTGCGGCGTGTAGCTCAGCGAGAGGGTCTCGTAGGCCAGCGAGGTCACATCGGCAGCGGTGGCGGTGGCCACGGGCTTGCCGTCCACGTAGAGCGTAGCGGTGTACTGGTCGGCGGTGATGGCGGCGGCGGTGAAGTTGCTCACCCGGGCCGTTGCGGTGTACAGGCTGTTCACCTCGCCAGCGGGCAGCGTGCTGTTCTCAATGAACAGGCCCGTGGCATCGACGAGCTGCACGTCCTTCACCAGGTTTCCAGTCACGTCGAAGTCGGTGTCCTGCGGATAGTAGCCCACCTTCTCCACACGCTGGTGGAAGTTGCGGCCCACGCGGAACATCTGCAGCGAGTACTTGCCCTCGGCATCGGTCGTAGCCTTGTAGTCCACATCGTCGTCGTTGCTCTGCAGGTCGATGGCCACGCCCTCGACGGGTGCCCCCTGCTGGTTGGTCACGGTGCCGGTTACGTAGGTGGCATCGCTCTCAACGCCCAGATAGAGCACGGGCAACTGGCGGGTAACGAGTGTTGCGGTGGCAAACTGCTCGGCCGAGTAGGCACCCTTGTAGAGGGCCTTGTCGGTGATGGTGTGGTCGGTCTCCAGATAGCCCACGGTGCCAGCGGCGGTGCGGGTGGCCTCAAGCAGAATGTGCAGGCCCTTGCCATCATATATAATAGGTGTAGCCAGATTGGCGCGAATCATATCGACCGACTCGGTGACCAGCTGACGGCCTACTGAGCTGTCGTAGCCGCCGGCACCATTGCCAAACTCATACTGCACTTCCTTGTCCATGACCAGCGTCAGGCCGTCGGTCGTGGCCATACCATCGGCAGCCTGCAGGCTGGTGGCCTCGGTGCTGCCCACGTACATCTTCATATCATAGGTAGTGGGAATGGTGGTACCCATCGAGCCCACGCCCACATAGCCCTTGAAGGCAATGCTCTTGATCTCGGTGCCTTCCTTCAGGCCGAGCATACTGGCGGGGTAGACCAGCTCGAGCAGGTTCTGGCCGTTGCCCAGCGGGTCGTAGGCCAGGCTGTTCTCGCCTACGGGCACGTCGAGCGTGCCGCTCTCGGCAGCGATGGTCAGCTCAACGTTGGGGCTCTTCACCACATAGCCGTCTTCGGTCACAATCTCGATATGGGCCTGATAGGTGCCGGCCTGATGAGGCGTGAGCGAGAAGGCCACGCGGGCCGTCGTGGGCGTGCCGTTGGCATAGGCGGCGGCAATCTGCACGGGCTCGGCCTCGCCCACCACCTGGTCGCCGAAGTAGAGCTTAGCGCTGTAGGTGGCTGGCTCGATGGCGGTGGTACCATTGGCTATGGTAGCCGAAGCCTTGAAGACCGAGTTCACCTGGCCCTCAGTGGGCAGTATGCTGGCTACGACGGCCATATTGTGAAGCTGCTCCACCTGCTTGTAGCCCACCTTGCCATAGAGGTTGTCGACGAAGATGCTGTCGCCCGTAATGGCCAGATAATACTGTCCGGCGGGCAGTCCTTCGAGCGTGTAGGTGCCGAAGTGGTAGTAGAGCGAGTTGCTGTACTCAGTGGCCTGCGTGGGCAGCTCGCTGCTGCCTACGGTCTTGGCCAGTGTCCAGTTGGCGCGGTCGGTAGAATAGTAGACCTTCACGTTCGAGTTGGTGGGCGAGGGATAGACCTTCTCGCCATCGACGGTCTGGATGGTCTTGTTCACACGTGCAGCCTGGAAGCTGAACACGTCGCCCTCCTCGACCTGCAGCAGGGGCAGCAGCAGTTTGCCCTCCTTGGTCGAGGCATGCTGCATGGCGTTCTGGTTGTCGTCGGTATTGTAGTAGCGGGCCCACGTGGTACTGGCCCACTCGCCGGTGCCTTCGCGCAGCAGGTAGCTGGGGTTCGAGGTGGTCTCGAAGTTCTCGCAGAAGCCATCGGCAATCTGGTACTTCAGGTTCCACACAAAGTCGCCGCCATTGGTCTTAAACGAGAACACGCCCTCATGGCTGCCCACCGTGTTGTCGGTAGCAGTCAGGGTGAAGGTGGTGCTGTTGTGGGCATTGGCGCGAGTAGAGGTGGTGAGGTTGGTCGAGAAGCCCTCGGGCACCACGATGTCGGAGAACTCCAGGGGTGCAGTACCCGTGTTGTTCACGCGGAAGGTGATGGTTCGCCCGGTCTTGTCAGGCTGGAACACCACGTCTTGCGTGTTCTGGAAAATAGCGTACTGGTTGTTGTTGGCCACCACCTGGGCCTTGGGGCCGTAGGGGTTAGGAGTGATGACGCGGTTGTAAAGCCGCCAGGGCTCGGACTCAACGCCGTTCACGCTGACAATGGCGTAATAGTCGGCGGGATCGGGATATTCGTCGTATTTGAAGGTCAGGTCTACCTGCGGTGCGGCATTGGTGCCCACCTGCAGGGGGTTGCCTATCTGCAGGGTCTTCTCGCCCAGATCCACGGTCTTGTCGAAGCCGTTCGAGCTGTAGACACGCACCTTCATGTCGCCCGTCAGGTCGCGGTCGCCATCGTTGCGCACGTAGAAGTAGAACTTCAGGTGCACGTTGCCCTCGGCATCGGCATCGTCGTAAGACGCCGGATTGTTGGCATTCGAGACGCTGGTAATGGTCAGCTTGTCTTGCAGGTCTACCTTGGCATAGTCGGCCTGGAAGTCGTCGAAGTAGCAGTACTGGCCCTCAATGCCAATATAGCTGTAGTCGGCCACGTTGAACTGAATCTGCTCATAGGTAGTGCCAGCCAGCGTGGTCTCGTAGACGGGGGTGAGCGACTGCATCAGGTAGTACACGCCGTCCTCATCTTCATCGCGGTCCAGTGCGAAGAAGCGCAGGCGGCCCGTATAGGCAGCCGACGTGCTGTACTTCTTGGCCCAGAGCGTTACGTTGCCCTTCACCAGCGGTGTTACGAGCATATCGTGGCGGGTGTTGCTGGTCTGCGACACGGCCACCGACGAGGCGATGGCACCGGTCGAGGTGTGGTTGTTGGCCGTACCCGTGTTGCGGACGTAGGCCACACGGCCTGTGGTTCCAGAGCCTTCTTCCCAGTAGCGTCCCCAGCCGTTGCCCACGGTGGGGTAAGTCACTGTGCCGCTGATGGCGGTATTGCTCCAGATGCCACTGAACTCAAACTTGTAGGGCGAGACCTCGGCCTGCGCTCCTGCCTGAGTGGTTCCAATCCCAAGCAATAATGCTATGAGATAGAAGTAAAAAGTAAAGTGTTTCATAAGCAAATAAATAATAAATTATCAATTTGGGGTGCAAAATTACGACTTTTTTCCTAATCGGAACACTTTTTTCCGAAAAAATGAAAGGAAAAATTATAAAATAACACGAATATGGTATTAAATGAATGTGGAAAATTTTTGCATTCTAAAAGAAAATACGTACCTTTGCCGCCAATTTCGTAATAACATCACATTTTTAATAATAATTTGCAATAATGAACAGACTTAAATTTCTTGTAAGCATTGTGGCCATGCTGCTTAGCCTTGCCACGGCCAGTGCTGCCGATGCCACGAAGCCCGACAAGGCCGTCATCGACGAGATGGTGTTCCCCAACGGCGAGTACGTGGGGCACATCACGTTTACCCTGCCCACCAAGACCGAGGGCGGGGCAAACATCAGCGAAGAACTCACCTACCAAGTCTATGCTGGCGGCACCTATGCCAGCCTGACCAACCTGACCAACTACCGCCTCGTGGGCGAGGGAACGGGCAGCGCAGGCCAGACCTTCACCATCGACGGCATCGACGTCAGGGAGCTGTTCCCCCAGCGCGAGAACTGGTCGGTGACGTTCACCGTGTTTGTCTTCAACTCGGTGGGCAACAGCTTCAAGTACTCGGCAGTGTTCGTGGGCTACGACGACCCCGCACCGCCCACCAACGTTCACGCCAGCGTAGACCCCGACACGCGCTTAGTGACGCTGACGTGGGATGCCCCCCAAGGGGCCAAGAACGTGAACACGGACGGCTATGTGGACATAGAAAACCTGACCTACACCATCATACGCTACCCCGGCGAGTCGGAGATGTGGGCCTACGGCGAGCGCTTCATCCCGGTCGAGGTGGCCACCAATATGAAAGGCACCGTGTTTACCGAGACGCTGCCCGACGACCCCTACACCGGCTACTGCTACCGCATAGAGGCCAGCAACCACGGCCAGACCAGCGTGCCCTACTGGGGCTATAGCGACACCATCAAGGTGGGCCGCCCCTGGCCGGTGCCCTACCTCGACACGTTCAGCGATCCCTACCAGTTCAACCGCTACGAGTGGCAGCGCTACTACGAGGGCAACGTGCTGTACTCCTGGTGGTCGCAGAACGGTTGTCTGCAAAGCTCGGCCACGGCCAGCGGCAAGGATGCCGACTACTGGCTCATCTCGCCCCCCATTCTCTTAGAGGAGGGCAATCGCTACGAAACCAGCCTGATGGCCCGTATGAGCGCCAAGCGCACCCACGGCACGCTGACCTTTGCCGTGGGCCAGGGCTGGGACCCCTCGACCTATACCGTGGTGGCCGAGGAGGTCAACGTGCCCTGGATCGATGAATACACGTTTACCAAGGTGGGCGGCTCGTTCACCGTGCCCTCTACAGGCGACTGGCACGTGGCCATTCACGACGTGACGAAACGACTGAACAACGCCTACCACCTGGTGGCCGACAGCTTCCGCGTCGACCTGCTGTCGGCGGTGGCCGCACCCGACTCGGTGACCCAGCTGAAGGTGACACCCGGCGAGCGCGGCGCACTGAGCGCCACGGTGAGCTTCCTGGCGCCCAGCGTGAACACCAACGGCGGGGCCATTGCCTCGCTGGCACGCATTGAGGTGCTGCGCACGGCCAACGACGAAGAGACCACCCTGCGCGTCATAGAGGCCCCCGTGCCCGGACAGGCCTACTCGGTGCAGGATGCCGAGCCCATTCACGGCTACAACACCTATACGGTGAAGGTCTACAACGCCTCGGGCAAGGGCCTCGATGCCGTGCAGACGCTCTACATAGGCCCCGACGCCCCCACCGAGATGAAGAACGTGGTGGTGACCGACCTGCTGAACGACCAGCAGCAGATACGCCTGTCGTGGTCGCCCATGAGCACCGTGGGTGTGCACGGCGGCTACGTGGACCCCGAGACGCTCGACTATAACATCTACCTGCGCGGTGAGGATGCCCAGCACATAGGCAACCTCTTTGCCACGCAGAAAGACACCACGCTGGTCATCGACGGCGTGAAGGTGGCCGAGGGCGACCCCTCGTTTATCTGGTTCTACGTGGAGGCCGTGAACAGCGAGGGCAAGACGGCCCTGCAGTACTCCAACACGCTGGTGTGCGGCGACCCCTACCCCCTGCCCTTCATCGAGAAATATCCCAACGGACAGGCCCAGTACTACTGGTGGTACAGCCTGGACCGCCCCGACGACTACGACAACGAGAACGGCTATGCCTTCACCCTCGACGGCTACCACGGCGTGGGCAAGGAGATGGGCTGTGCCTCGTGGCGCAGCAACAACAACGACGAGGTGGGCACGCTGCGCTCGTGCAAGATCAACACGCTGGGCGTCATTCACCCCACGATGGAGATGTACATGCGCTACGACGGACCGGTGCAACCCAACATCTACATAGGCATTATGGACCAGGCCACCAACCGCATGGACACGGCCTACGTGTTCCAGGGCACGCTGAAGAGCGGCGACAAGAACTGGACGCACGTGGTGGCCGACCTGTCGAAGTATAAGGACATGCCCTACATGCTGCTGAACATCATCGTGCACACCCCGCAGCAGGGCACCACGTTCTATGTCGACAATATCAGCGTCTACGACCTGATGGACTACGACATCGAGACCACCATCGACAACACGCTGGCATCGGTGAAGGCCGGCGTGCCCACGGTGTTCAACGTGCACGCCAAGAACCTGGGTCTGAACACGAACGCCCGGTGGAAGATGAACCTCTATGCCAACAACCAGCTGGTAGACACGAAGAACGGCAAGGCACTGGAGGTGCTGCAAGACTCTATCCTGAAGATGACCTACACGCCGAAGACCAACGACCCGGAGAACATTGAGCTGTATGCCGAACTGGAGTGGGAGCCCTACGACCTGAACGAAGACAACAACCGCTCGGCCATCTGCGACCTGAAGCTGCTGCCCAGCGACTACGATGCCGTGAACGACCTTTCGGCCGTGCCCAACGACGATGCCACCGAGCTGACGCTCATCTGGAGCGAGCCCAACAACGCCAGGACGGTGTTCGAGGACTTCGAGTCGTTCACGCCCTGGCAGGACACCTTCGGCAAATGGACCAGCTACGACGAGGACAAGATCGTGAACTTCGTGCCCGGCACGTGGACCTTCCCCTGGATGGGCGAGGCCTACGGATGGGGACTGTTCGACATTACCGACGTGGTGTCGAGCATCGGCAGCAGCCTCGACACGCAGTCGGGCAACCAGTGCCTCTTCAGCATGTCGACGGCTATGAGCACGGCCACGAAGACCTATCCGCCCAGCGACGACTGGCTCATCACGCCGCTGCTCTCTGGGCGCGCCCAGACGCTGTCGTTCTACCTGAAGGACTATAGCTCGTCGCTCTACCAGTCGCAGATCGAGGTGCTCACCAGCACCACGGGCAAGGAGATTGCCGACTTCACGCTGCTGAAGAGCTACCCCAAGGGAATGATTCCCGGCAAGTGGACTGAGCAGAAGTTCGACCTGCCCGAAGGCACGAAGTACCTGGCCGTGCGCAGCCGCTCGCAGAACAGCTTCTGCGTGATGATCGACGACGTGACCTACGAGGCCGGCGGTGGCCAGGTGCTGGGCTACAAGGTCTATCAGGACGGTCAGCTCATCAGCACCATCGAGGGTGCCGAGACCACCGACCTGACCATTCCCTTCGAAGCAGGCCACCACTACAACGTGACCACGCTCTACGAGGAGGGCGAGTCGCCCATGAGCAACACCGCCGTGAGCGAGACTCCCGCCGCCATCGCCACCGTAGAGCTGCCCGCCATTGGCGGCAGCCGCCAGTATAACGCCAAGGGCCAGCGCATCAGCAGTCCGCAGCACGGCCTGAACCTGATACAGCACGCCAACGGAACGGTCAAGAAGATCTATGTGAAGTAATTCTCCTTTCTGAATAGACAATTCGTCAGCGGAGCCTACGTCGTTTTTCAACGGAGGCTCCGTTGAGCTTTAACGAGGGCTCCGTTGACAATCAACGGAGCCCTCGTTGTGCATCAGTGGAGGCTCCGTTGAGCGATAACGGAGGCTCCGTTGAAATAGGGGCGATTTCTCACTCCCACGAGGCCTCCTGGTACTTATAGAGCCAGGTGGCGCGATAGTTCTGCTTGGCCATGCGCCTGAAGCGGGCCAGCTCCTCGTGGCCCAGCTGCCGCCACAGGCGGTCAATGTTGTAGCCCAGCTCCTCTTCCTCGGTGTAGGCATAAAGCCCGTCGAAGCGATAGACGCGGGTGTTGATGGGAAGGTCGACCAGCTCCCAGTTGTCGTACTGCACCATGCACAGCGTCTGCATCCACACCTGCAGCGCCAGGGCGGGGTGGCCCGCATGCTCGCACAGGAAGCCCAGCTCCAGTCCGCGCCAGGCCCTCACCTTCGCGCTGGTCGAGCACTCCACGGCCTTCATGCCCCACCGCACCTGTTCTTCCAGTTCTCGCGAACTGAGATCCATCACCTGCCCTTCGGGCCTGCCGCTGCAAACGAAATTCTCTTTGATTCGTTTTCTCATAAGTTTATAAAAATCAATAAGTTAAAGAACTCTTTAACCCATCGGGAAGTGTACAAAAAAAGATACAACAATCCTTCTGAGTCACAACTGCCACGCGGCAGCTTCAGCTGAATTGTTGTATAAATCTGGCGCAAAGGTAGTGCTTTTTGCCGATACTACCAAAAAAATTGCAAGAAAAAATCGGCCCGTTAGAAAAATAATCGTATCTTTGTAGGCGATGAAGACATACACCATTAGACTTTTCCTGATGCTGCTGCTGGCACTGCCCTGCGTGGTGCCCGCATCGGCCCAGCGGCAGGAGTTTCCCGCCTGGTGCATCACCACGGCCAACCTGAACATTCGCACGTCGGACTACCAGTCGGCACCGAAGATTGCCACCGTGCCCCGAGGCTCGCGCCTGCAGGTGCAGCAGGTGGGCAGCAACGGCTGGGCCATGATCATCTTCCAGGGGCGCACGGCCTATTGCTCGGCCCGCTACCTGCGCTACGATGCGCCCGTGGCCGCGCAGCAGGCACCACAGCAGTCGCGGGCAAGCAGCGACTCGGGCTCTTCGGGCTCAACAAGCTTCTGGTCGGTGGTGTTCAGCATCGCCATCATAGCGGGCATCCTGGCCGTTCTGCGCAAGGTGCTCATCGTGGTGCTGGGGCTGGCCAGTGTCTTCTTCTACAAGTTCTATCGGCTCATCTCGTTCCCGTTCTACGTGCTCAACTCGCTGCAGCGCTATCTGTACAAGCCCTGGCTGCCCTTCTACAAGCGCAACACCCGCTCTGACGGGGCCAACAAGGAGCTGCGCGAGCAACTGGAGGTCTGGAAGATTCCGCTCTACATCATCGTGACGCCCCTGCGCTTCGTCAATGCGGTCTACTTCAACATCCTGGTGCACTGCAGCTTCGAGCTGTTCAACTATCTGGTAGAGGTCATTGTGCCCGAAAGCGAGGACGAGGGGGGCGCCAACTTCCTGTGGTGGACGGTGATGCTGCCTGTGCGAGTGGCGAAGTATCTGGTATGGCACGGGGGACTCACCTTCATAGAGAGCTGCGTGTGGACGGCCATCGACACGTTTGTGCCGGCACTCACGCTCTACCACGGCACCACGTGCGCGGCAGCCGAGAGCATCACCCAGGGGCCGGGGCGCGTGGGGCCGAAGGGATTGTACAGCGGCGTGTGGAACGTAGGCGGCGGCAACTTTGCCGGCAACGGCATCTACTTTGCACCGGCACGCAGCACGGCCCTGCACTACTCGAGCGGCTCGCTCATCGTGTGCCGCGTGTCGCTGGGCCGCACGCTCGACCTGGGCCTGGCCCCGCGCCACATCTACAACCAGTGCGGGGCACCCAACGCCCTGGGCGTAACCCGCTGGGGACTGGACAACAACTACGTGACGGGCGAG
Organism: Prevotella sp.; assembly: GCA_017478085.1. Classification (GTDB taxonomy): domain Bacteria; phylum Bacteroidota; class Bacteroidia; order Bacteroidales; family Bacteroidaceae; genus Prevotella. The sequence continues at coordinate 52,908 of JAFVEE010000066.1, forward strand.
TGGTGGCGTGGAGATGCGCGTGCTGGCTGGTGGGAGTACTGCATGTACGACTGGCAGAACCGCTACAACCACAGCTGGCGTATACGTCCGCTCTACGTCCTCGACCTGAGCGACGAGTGCATTCAGCGCATTCCCGGCGGCATGGTCCACTGGCTGTTCCGCGAAATGGTCATGGAAGACCTGCTGGAGCACATCAGCACGAAGATGTGATCGTCTTCTTCACATAATCTTCGTCTTACAAAAACCGGACAAAACCAAAAAAACAAGGAAAAACCCGCACGATTTGCCGTGTCTGGTTTTTCCTTGTTTTTTTGGTTTTGTCCTGTTTTCTGTAGCGACGCTTGCGTACTACTTCACGTACTCAGCGAAGTCGGTGAGGTGCATGTCGCCCTTGCGGGCCAGCGTGTCGTGCATAGCGAAGGCGGCAGGCAGGTTGTGGCGCGTCTGGCCCATCTTCGAGATCTTCAGGTAGTCCCACAGCAGCTGCTTGTAGTCGGGGTGGGCGCAGTTCTCGATGATGATCTCGGCACGCTGTGCGGGGCTCTTGCCGCGCAGGTCGGCCACGCCCTGCTCGGTCACGATGATGTTCACATCGTGCTCCGACGAGTCCTGATGGCTGACGAAGGGCACCACCGAGCTGATGAGACCGCCCTTGGCCGTCGACGGGCAGGTGAAGATCGAGAGGTAAGCGTTGCGGATGAAGTCGCCCGAGCCGCCAATGCCGTTCATCATCTTCGTGCCGCTGATGTGGGTAGAGTTGGCATTGCCGTAGAGGTCTACCTCGATGGCAGTGTTGATGGCGATGACGCCCAGTCGGCGAATGACCTCGGGGTTGTTGGAGATCTCGCTCTGGCGCAGCGTGAGGTGCTGCTTGAAGTAGTCCATATTATTGTAGACCTGCATCAGACAGTCGTTACTCACGGTGAGCGAGCAGGCCGAGGCGTCCTTCACACGGCCGTTGAGCATCATCTCGATGACCGAGTTCTGAATGACCTCGGTGTAGATGTTGAAGTCGGGCACGTGCTTGTCCTGTCCCAGTGCGCCCAGGATGGCGTTGGCCGTGCTGCCCACGCCGCTCTGCAGGGGCAGGAACTCCTTGGGAATGCGGCCTTTGTGCATCTCCTCGACCAGGAACTCGGCGGTCAGGTAGCCAATCTTGTCGGTCACGGGGTCGCTGTCCTTGAAGGCGCGGGCCTCATCGGGAATGTTGCAATCGACCACGCCCACCAGCTTCTCCTTGGGTATGACCACGTAGGGCACGCCGATGCGGTCGCTCACGTTGACGATGGGGATGGGCTTGCGGTAAGGGGGATCGAGCGGCTCGTAGACGTCGTGTATGAACTTGGCGTTGGGGTTGTGGAAAGCGTTCAGCTCCAGGATGATGTGCTTGGCCAGGCGGGCTGCCGTGGGGCTGATGCCACCGGCAGCGGTCAGGTAGGCATGGTAGCAGTCGCCACAGTCCTCAATGTCGCACACCTCGAGGATGGCCCAGTCCACATCGCCATAGAAGCCATAGCGCAGCTCCTGCGCCATGTGGCTCAGGTGCAGGTCGTTGTAGGGAATCTCGCCCAGGTTCACGTGCTTGCGGAAGTCGGGGTTGGTGGTGTAGGGAGCGCGGTACTTGATAGCCTGCGCATTGGCCAGGTCGCCATCGGTGCTCTGTCCGGTAGAGGCACCGGTGAAGATGCCCACCTTGAACTCGCGCCCGGCCTCGTGCTCGGCCACGGCTATCTTAGCCAGTTCCTTGGTTGTTGCCTTTGCCACGCCAGCGGGCGTAAAGCCGCTCATGGCAATGTTCTCTCCGTTCTTAATGAGTGCTGCAGCCTCGGCAGCGGTCATACGTGTGTAAGCCATATTTTTGTATAAATGAATGAATTATGGGCGCAAAATTAGTGAAAATCAGCGGAATAAACGAACAATTTGGGAACATTAACGCTTATTCTGCCCCATCCAGGCCTCGATGTCGGCACATATCTGCCTGCAGACGGCCTCGGCCTTCTGTACAAACTCGTCGGTGAGCTCCTCGTCATTGAAATGCTGATGGGCGTTGCGCAGGTTCAGGGCCAGGAGGAAGCGCGAGCCGTACCACCGCTGCGCCTTGCCCAGGTAGCAGGGGGCGGTGTGGCCGGGCAGGGTGGCCCACTTCGCGGCATCGAGCACCTTCGAGTAGAACGTCCACTCGTTCTTCATAAAGATGAACCACAGCTCGCCCAGCGAGGTGCTCGACACGAGGTCGATGGGCTGCCGCTCTGAGGGCGGCTTGCAGTCGTTGCGCGAGCGATTGTAGCGCACCTTCTTTATGCTGAGCAGGCTGTCGCGCAAGCGGTCGTCGCCATGCAGGCCGAGGAACGCCGCTTCCCACTTCTCGGCATAGTCGGCAGGCTCGTCGCCCTCGCTCAGCACGTTCAGGCAGTCGTCGCCATAGAGGGTCTTCAGGCGCAGCCTCACCAGACTGCGCAGCTGTTTCTCGGTCTTCTCCAGCAGCTCAATGCCCTTGATAAGGGGCCGGTACTCCTCGCGCATCAGGTGGGAGGCAAACTCTGAGAGGCACACGTAGCAGCCCTGACCGTCGGCGGTGGTGGGCCCCAGGTCGTAGCCAAACATACGGCGCTTCTCGGCGGTGGGAACCATCTTGATGAAGCCATAGCTCTGCAGGATGTCGATGTCTTCGGCTGCCGGTGCCACCATACCGCCCACCACGAGTTTCTCGGCGGCCATCTCCAGCCCCTGCTCAGCCACATAGTGCATCTGCTCGTCGAAGGCCGTCTTCAGCTCCGTGCGTATGCTCCGTTCCACCTCTTCGCGCCCGGCACGAGTGGTGGCTGCCGACCATGCCGAGAGCCTGCCCGCCTCTATGGCAAAGTAGTTCATCAGCGACATGAGCAGGGGGTGATGGCCCGTGTAGTCGCTCACCAGCTCGCGGTACTTCAGGAACTGGTCGTCGCGAAGCTGTGCGAACGGCTGTCTGAAGTGCTGCCAGTATTCGGCCACATCATCTTCGGTAAAAGGTGCCACAAACAGCTTCTTGCCCTTGTTGCCGAAGTAGCAGGTGCCGAACTTCCTTTTCTCCACCTGCTCTGGCGTGCGGCGCGAACAGGTGACGAGCAGGCCCAGCTGCGAGAGGCCCGACACCTTGCCCAGCTGGTCTTTCGTATAGCCGTAGTGGGGGTCGGAGAGATAGTCGAGTTCGTCGAGAATGAAGAGGAAGGTCTTGTGCAGTCGCTGCCTCACGCTCACGGCAAAGCGCTGCACGAGCAGGTACCTGTTGCCCTCGCCAGCGATGGTAATGACGTTGTAGCACTGATCGCCTATGGCAGCAGCCTCGGTACTGCCCATGCGCGTCAGGGCATTCCCCATCTCCATGGCCACCGAGCCCCAGAACTCCTCGCCGTCCTTGCACTGGTCTACGCCCACCTTGAGCGGCAGCACGCCGTCAGCCGTGCACCAGCGCTGCCAGGCCTCGTCCTCCATGAAGCAATGGGTCACCAGTGAGGTCTTGCCTATCCTGGGCAAGCCTACTACGTGCACCACGCCATTGCCCTTGAGGTGCAGGGCCAGGTCGCTGCACAGCTTGCGCCGCCCCACGAAGTTGCTGCCCGTGACGACGCTTCGCGCAAAGCCAAAGGGATTATCCATCGTTTGTGGTGGTGTAGTTGAAGCGCTCGAACTGATTGCTGAAATAGGGGTTGCCGTACTTCTCGGTGCACAAGTCGATCAGCGACTTGCGAGAGACGGCCATAATGACCACAGGAAGCTCGATGAGCTGGCGAATCTTCATTAGGTCGGACGACGAGCTGTACTCTACCAGCGCGTCGAAATCTTCCATGGCAACCAGCATGTTCCAGCCCGTTTTCTTCTTGATCTCGTCGTTCAGGATCTTCACCAGAAACACCTTGATCGGGTCGGTCGTCGTAGCTTTGTCAATCTGCAGCTTCAAGCGCTCCACGTTCTTCCTGTTGTCGTCGTTGGTCAGGGGGGCAATGGCTTCGCAACACTTCCCGGCCAGGGCATGCCAGAAGGCTACTGCCGACTGGTACTGTCCACACGAAATGGTCATGGGGAGGATGTGCCTTTGCTGCATCTCGTTGCGGTATGTGTCGTAGAAACGCTCAACGAAATGCCTTCCCTCTTCCTGCGTGGGAGTGACGACCGAGGTGGGGGCAAACGTCCTTACACGGTCCCAAACATTCTTTTCTGTGTCCATAGCATGTATAGTTTTACTTTTAGATTGTAGTAGTCGCCATTCTCAACCAGCACCATGCGCTCTATCAGATTCTGCACGATACTGGCCACCGGGCTCTCGGTTCGCGTGGCCAGCACAGCCTTGTTGCAGCCCATTTCGCGATCGGTCCATTCGGCAGAAGCCACTTTGTCGAGAATGGCAATGGTGTGCTCTTCCTTGAAGTCGGACTCGCTGAGGTCCTGACCCGGATAGGTGAGCGGGTTGAACAGCATCTCGTTGGCACTGGGTGCGTTAGAGGCTATCCTGTTGCGCAAGGCACATTCCACGTCGGCGGTCGAGATCTGGCTCAGCCGGTTCATGTTCATATAGGCCACGATGGCCGTGCATATCCACCGGGTGTAGAAGGGACTCGAAGCCGAGTAATAGAGTATCCGGTCTACGGCACCTTCCAGGAAGATGTCGTTGTTGCCAGTGGCGCGGATCATAGGTATGGTGACGAGTTGACGGCCAGCCGTACGGTCCAGGTAGTTCAGGTGTATCAGCCCGTCGAACCCCTGCAGGGCGTTGGCTGCACCAAAGTCGCGCTTGAAGGAGTCGAGCACGTCCTGGCCAATCAAGATGGCGGCGAAGAGCTGGCGCGTCTGCAGCACCTTCCACCGCTGCATGAAGCCTTGCTCAATGATTTTCTTCTGTAGCCATTGCAGCACCGACGTAAACTCATCGATAAACAGCAGGAGCTTGTAGTCGGACCAGCCCCGCGTCTTCTCGAAGGTCTTCTTGATGCGGGTCAGGAAGCCTACGAAGTGGTCGAAGTCCACTTTCTCTGGTTGAGGCTCTTCAAACAGGCTCTCGGGCAGCACATCTCGCTCGGGGTCGTCTTCGGCATCCCAGTTGCTGACCATCAGCTCCATACAAATATTGGTCCACAGCTTGTAGTAGACGTCGTTCTCGCTCGCAATCTCGTTGATATAGCCCAGGAAGTCGATGCCTATGCACAGAAACTTGCCCTCGTAGCCAAACTCTTCCTTCAGGTAGTCGGTCTGGCTCACCCGCTCCTTGATGTAATGCAAGATGGACGATTTGCCACAGCGCTTCTGCCCGTAGATGATGAAGTGGGGCAGCCCCCTCTTCTGCACCAATAGCGACAGCACCTTGTGAATATCGTCCTCGCGGCCATAGAAGTCGTTGAAGGCAATGCCACCCGCACCATACTGGTCTTCGATGGTCTTGAAAGCGGTGGTGATGCTGAACGGCACTTCCAGCGTAGGGGCCTCGGGGGTGGAGCCCTTCGTCGTGTAGCTCAGGCTGAGCCTCAGCACTCCGTTGGGCTGTTCGCGCAATGACGGGCCCGTCTTTATTTTAATAATGTAGATGAGCTTCTCGCCGCCATAGACGGTGCTCGCATCGTCGTAGGTAAGTGGCGGCATAATGGCCTTCAGCTCGTGTTCGGCATTGTCTACGCGCAGCTGGCAGTTGTTCATCTGCATGGCAAAGGGCTGGGCATTGCTCACCTCGACCTCGAGCGTCATGCTGCCATCGGCATTGATGGCCGAAGCCTGCAACAAGCGGGCACTGGGACAGGGCTGGGTGAACTGCTTGGCGGCAAACAGCTCCTCGACCCACACCTTGATATTGCCCAGCAGCTGGTGGAAGGCCGTGAGGGCCAGCACCGTGGGCTTGCGCTCTATCTGTGCTATCCAGTTGTCCACATCGTCCTTGATGCGCTGCCGCAGGGTGATGAGCTTGCGGGCATTGTCGGCCGTGGTGTAGCGGCTCAGCAGGTCGGGCAGCTGGCGGTGCAGGCTGAGTATGACCTCGCCATCGTCTTGCTGCATCCATGGCAGGAACTTCAGGTCGCGGAAGAAGTCGGCACAGGCACTCAGGTCGTGGCTGGCATTCAGACGGTCGGTCTGGTTCAGCAGCTCCACGAAGCGGTTCTTATAGTCGGAGCCCCGCCACTGGTCGAAGCATTTGCGGTAGTAGTTCTTGTTGACATCCTGCGGCTGGTGGGCCACCTCGATGCCCGATGCCGTGAGGATGCCACAGGCCAGCGTCTGGTCCAGGTCGAAGAGATTGCTGCACAGGAAGTCGGCAGCGTTGCCCGACAGCATGGCCACAAGCCTCACGTCGGCCCATCCGGCCCAGGCGGGCTCCTTGGCGGTGCACTCCAGCAACTGCTGTATGAACCAGCAGTCGGCGGGCAGGCCCACGTTGGCCTTCAGCTCGTTGGCATACTGTCCCTCACTGTAGATGAGCGTCGACAGATACTGGGCCAGCAGTCGCTGCAGGCGGTCTTCGTCGGTGGTCTGAATGATAGCGCACAGCAGTCCGTAGCGCTTCACCGTCAGGTTGTAGCCAGGCCATCCGGCATCGTTCATCGACACCAAGTCCATCCACTTGCGCAGCGAAATCAGCTCACGCGAACGGAAGCCCTTCTCCGGCTCGCCCTCCTTCTGGCGGCTCTTCAGCCTGCCCTTCAGCACGGCCAGGCAGATGCGTGCCAACTCATTGTGGGGGTTGCCCTCCAGGGCGTTCTGGGCGTAGGTCTTGGCCACATCAGGGTTCTGGCGGTTCTTTACGTAGATCCAAGCCATATTGGCGTTCACCTGCGACACTTTCTCGGTGCGCTCGTCGGCATTCATCTCCTTGTCCATGCTCAGCAGGGTGGACTGTCGCCTATAGGCCCTGATCAGGTCGTCGGTGTTGCCCATATCGGTGTGGTACTGAATGATCCAGCGCACGTTGTCCAGGCTGCGCTGGTCTGACAGCACAAAGCCCTGGCCAAAGCCCTTACCCATCACACAGCGCTCGCCGAACTGCTTGTACTCGCGGCGCAGGTCGGGGTCGTCGGGGTTGGCAGCGAACAGCTGATGGTAAATCTGCAATATCTGTATGATGACAATACTGCCCTGATGGGTATTGCGCGGATCGTCAATGCCCAACTGGCGCAGTTTCTGCAGCAACTCGCGCAGGGCCTCACGGGGCTCCTTCTTGCGCAGATGCTGACGGGCACTGGCAAAGAGGTCGGTATGCACGGGCTGGTTCCACCCCGTCTTCAACTGCTCGGTCACCACGGGCTGGCCACTGGCATCGGTCTCGGCCTCACACTGGGCCATCATCTGGCAGGCACGCTCGTTCTGCGGATTGGCATCGACCACCTGATGGGCCAGCGCCCATGCCAGCACCGTCTCGCCGTCGCTCAGCCGCGTACCGGCCATCTGCAGCAGTTCGTCTTCGGTACGGGCCAGTGTGGCAAAGCGGGCCAGTCGGTTCTGGCTGTTCTCGTCGAAGTAGACTGCATAGAGCAGCTCGTCGCCCTGGCGCAGGGTGGGATAGTTCAGATCGGCTATATCGTCGTTCACCAGTCGCAGGTTGTTGATGAAGCGCTCGTCCTTGATGGTAATTCTATTGTTCCACAAATTCACGTTCCATATCCTGCCGTGGGGCTTGATGGCCTCACGGGGGGCCTTGTAGCTGTTGTCATCGTCGGTGTCGATTGAGTTTTCGATGGCGGCCTTCAAGGCCAGCGCCACATTGTTGGCAGGCGCAGCAGCAATGGCGTTCTCGACGAATCCCAGCGCACGCAGATACTCCATCAGGTCGTTGTCGTCGTCGCTCTCTTCGTGCATGCGCAGCGCCCTCTCGTAGGTGGCCTTGGCCTTGCGCAGCATCTGAGCCACGGTGCACGACTCGCAGATGTAGTCTACGCGCTGTTCGAAGGGACGGTGCTGGCACACCACGGGGTAGTTCCTCACGTGGTTGGTGCTGTTGCTGCGCTGGCGCACCAAGGCATAGAGGTCGTCGTCGATGATGTCATCGAGCAGGAAGCGGTACTCCTGTTGGTCGTCGCCATCGATGATGTGGACCACGCCCTTGCCGTAGCTATAGGTAATCGATGCGTTTGGCTCGACCACCCTGTCGGCAAAGAGGCTGTTGGCGATGTCCTGGTCGCTGAAATCGATGGAAGGCAGGGGCTCTGGCTGCAGCTCGTCCTCGTCGTACAGCAGCTCTTGCATCGTAACAGGCTCCTCGGGTGCTTCCGGCTCCTCGGGTACTTCTGGCTCCTCAGGCTGTATAAGCTCTTCCTCCTCCAGGATTTCATCCTTGTGCAGCAGGATGGTGGGCACGTCGGGCGGCAGGTACTCGCCTGAAAGCACTTTCTCGGTATGGGGCTGCCTGTGCTCCAGGGTAACGCCATTAACCGGTGCAGGCTCGTCGGTAGGCCGGGTTGGCAGGAAGAGCGACGCCGGTGCCCCCTTGTAGGGCAAGGGTGTGGCCACGTCCCAGAGGTTGTCGCGCACATAGTTATCGCGCCACTCGCTCAGTGCATCCTCAATATCATCCTCATTGAACTGCGAGTCAATGATGCGCAGAATGTCGTAGGCATTCAGACTGAGTCGCGAGCTGTAGTCGTAATGCATCTCCTCGGCCAGTCCATAGGCATCGTCAATGCTCAGCGGGGGCAGGATGGTGCGAGCCTGGTAGCCCCTGCCATCGGGACTGCGCGTAATGGTGTAGACCACGGGCTGGCCCACCAGTTCGTCTTTGGTCATCTTTGCCAGCGGGCCCAGCAGTTGCTCCTTGTGGAAGAACAACTGCTGATGGCTGGCCACGTCGACGATGTGGCCCTGAAGCTTGCCCTGCCTGTTGATGCCTATGTCGTAGATGCGCCCCATGGCGGCCAGGTCCCACTGGCCCGGCTCGTCGGTAGGAGCATAGAAGTCAATGGCCTGCGGAGCTGTAGTGGCGGACTGACTGGCAGAAGCGGCCTGCTCTTCGTTCAACTGACTGATAAAGCCCAGCAGTTCCTCGTCGTCGGGGCACTGCAGCAACAGCTCTTCGCAGAACTTCAAGGCCAGCTCCACCTGCCCTTCGGCTGCCATTGCAACGATGTTCTCAATGGCCTCGTCGATGGTGCCTGCCTTGATGATATGGGGAATTTCCAACCGTGAACGCGCGTCTGTAAACATAACGTACAGCACTCTTTGTCCTGCCAGGTCGGCCGGATGGTGAATGGCCGCCATACGCATGGCGGGGTCAATGTAGCTGACCAGGTAGTTGCCCACGCTGCCATCGGCGGCCGACCGCAGCTGCACCATCGTGGCCTGCGAGCTCACGATCGTGGCGTTGGGAGTCACCATCCGGGGCACGTCGATCTCGGTCTGCACCGTGGGGAAGCCTGCGTACAGGTAGGTTGCCTCGCGCACCATGTCGGGCGTCACCCACAACTGGGCGTCGGCGGTATCGGCAGCCGTCAGGCACAGGCCCTGGTCGGTGCAGTCGGCCACATAGCCTTGCACCCGCTGTCCGTCGCCCTTCTGCAACACCACGAGCGCGCCCTTCCTAAAGAGTTGGCTGAATAGTTCTTGGTTCATTTTCTGATTGTCTTAGCGTTCTGTATGCAAAATTACGAATAATTATTGAGAATTACGACCGTCTGGGCAGATTATTATTCTAAAAACTTCTAATTTATTCCTAAAAAGGACACCGAGCGATGCTTTTTCGGTTTTTTATTCGTAACTTTGCGACCCAAACAGATCAAAGACAAGACAATGGAAACAATACGCAATCAGCATTTCGAGGGCGAACGGCCCCTCTTCGAGCGTCACCACCTGCGACTGGAACAGGTGACGATAGGCGATGGCGAGAGTGCCATCAAGGAGTGTAGCGACATTGAGGCCGATGGATGCCACCTGTGGGGCAAGTACCCCTTCTGGCACGTGCACGGGTTCCGCATCAACGACTGCCAGTTCGATGCCGGTGCGCGTTCGGCCCTGTGGTACAGCAGCGATATGGTGATGACCAACACCCGCATAGACGGCCCGAAGATGTTCCGCGAGATGCAGAACCTCAGGTTGGAGAACGTGGTCATCAACGATGCCGACGAGACCTTCTGGCGCTGCCGCGACATCGAGGCCCGCAATCTGGAGCTGCACGACGGCACCTACCCCTTTATGTTTTCCGAGAATATCAAGATCGACGGCCTCAAGAGCGACTCGAAGTACGTGTTCCAGTACTGCAAGAACGTGGAGCTGCGCAATGCCCACATCGTGACGAAGGACTCGTTCTGGGAGTGCGAGAACGTGACCATCTACGATTCTTACTTAGACGGCGAGTACCTGGCCTGGCACTCAAAGAACGTGCGGCTGGTGAACTGCCAGCTCGCTGGCGAGCAGCTGCTGTGCTATGCCGACCAGCTGGTGCTGAAGAACTGCACCTTCGCCCCCGACTGCGACCGTGTGTTCGAGTACAGCAACGTGCAGGCCGACATTCGCGGCCATATCGAGAACATCAAGAACCCCACCAGCGGGCTCATCGTGGCCGACTCGATAGGCTCCATCACCATCGACCAGAACATCAAGCAGCCGGCCAACTGCGAAATAAAAGTCAGGAGTTAAGAATTTAGAGTTAAGAATTAAGGGTTATGAACGAGCTATTCGATACGCCCGTGGTGCGTAGTGGCACGGGCTGCGTGAAATGGGATGAGCATCCGCACGATGACCTTGTGCCCCTGTGGGTGGCCGATATGGACTTCCGCACGGCCCCGGCCATCATCGAGGCATTGCAACGGCGCGTGGAGCACGGCGTGTTTGGCTACACGCTGGTGCCCGAGAGCTACTACGAGGCCATCATAGCGTGGTTCCACCGTCGCCACCAGTGGACGATAGACCGCTCGTGGATTCAGTACACCAGCGGCGTGGTGCCCGCCCTGAGCGTCATCGTGAAGGCGCTCACCCAGCCTGGTGACCAGGTCATCCTGCAGACGCCCGTCTACAACTGCTTCTTCTCCTCCGTGCGCAACAACGGCTGTGAAGTTGTGGCCAATGGCTTAGAGCTTAAACAGACCTACACGATGGACTTCGACGACCTGGAGCGGAAGGCTGCCGACCCCCGCGCCAAGATGCTCATCCTGTGCAACCCCCACAACCCTGCCGGACGGGTGTGGACTCGCGAGGAGCTCACGCGCGTATATAATATATGTAAGGAGCACGGCGTCATCGTGGTGAGCGACGAAATTCACAACGAGCTGACCTATCGCGGACGGCGCTACGTGCCCTACGGCGTGGTGAGCCAGATGGACAACGCCATCGTTTGCACCTCGCCCTCGAAGTCGTTCAACACGGCGGGCCTGCAGATAGCCAACATCATCTGCGCCAATGCCGAGTGGCGCGAGCGCATAGACCGCGCCATCAACCAAAACGAGGTGTGCGACGTGAACCCCTTCGGCGTGGTGGCCCTGCAGGCTGCCTACAACGAGAGCGAGGAGTGGCTCGACCAGCTGTGCGAGTACATCTACCAGAACTACGAGGCCCTGTGCCAGTTCCTGGCCGAGCGGCTGCCGCAGCTGCGGGTGCTGCCGCTGGAAGGCACCTACCTGGTGTGGGTCGACATCAGCGCGCTGGGCATCACGGCCGACGAGCTGACCAGCCGCCTACTCAGCGAGGCCCACGTACAGGTGAACAGCGGCACGATGTACGACCCCTCGCCTGCCGGCCAGCACTTCATACGCCTGAACATAGCCTGCCCCCGCAGTCAGCTGATGGAGGGGCTGCGCAGGCTGCTGAAAACCGTATAAAAATTGACTTTTGACTTGATTTTCAGCAAGAAACGGCATTTTTATTACTAAAAGTTTTGTAGTCACGCTAAAAATTGCGAACTTTGCAGCCGAATATATTCAAACATTATTATATTATTATGGCTGAAAGTTTAGAAGTGAAAGAGCTCGACCAGGTGGTCGTGCGGTTTTCAGGCGACTCCGGCGACGGTATGCAATTGGCCGGAAACATCTTCTCTACCGTCTCGGCTACGGTAGGCAACGGTATCTCAACATTCCCCGACTATCCTGCTGACATCCGCGCCCCGCAAGGGTCGCTGACGGGTGTGAGCGGTTTCCAGGTGCACATTGGCGCAGGCCGTGTGTACACCCCCGGCGACCAGTGCGACGTGCTGGTGGCCATGAACGCGGCTGCGCTGAAGACGCAGTACCGCTATGCCAAGCCGGGGGCCACCATCATCATCGACACCGACTCGTTCGGCCCGAAGGATCTGGAGAAGGCTCAGTTCAAGACCGAGGACTATCTGGGCGAGATGGGCATCGACCCCGACCGCGTGATCCAGTGTCCGCTGACCACGATGGTGAAGGCCGCCCTGGCCGACAGCGGTATGGACAACAAGGCACAGCTGAAGTGCCGCAATATGTTTGCCCTGGGCTTGGTGTGCTGGCTCTTCGACCGCGACCTGCAGCTGGTGGCCAACTTCCTTCGTGAAAAATTCGCAAAGAAGCCTGCCATTGCCGAGGCTAACATCAAGGTGATACAGGCTGGCTGGGACTATGGCCACAACACCCACTCGAGCGCCATCAACGTGTATCGCGTGGAGTCGAAGGACAAGCAGCCCGGCCGCTATATGGACATCACCGGCAACAAGGCCACGGCCTACGGCTTCATTGCCGCTGCCGAGAAGGCCGGGCTGAAGCTCTACTTAGGCTCTTACCCCATCACGCCGGCTACCGACGTGCTCCACGAGCTCAGCAAGCACAAGTCGTGTGGCGTCATCACCGTGCAGTGCGAGGATGAGATCAGCGGTGCCGCCTCGGCACTGGGTGCCTCGTTTGCCGGTGCACTGGGCGTCACCTCTACTTCCGGCCCCGGCATCTGCCTGAAGAGCGAGGCCATGAACCTGGCCGTCATTATGGAGCTGCCGCTGGTGGTGCTCGACGTGCAGCGCGGCGGTCCCGCCACGGGTCTGCCCACGAAGAGCGAGCAGACCGACCTGCTGCAGGTGCTCTTCGGCCGCAACGGCGAGAGCCCCATGCCCGTGATGGCCGCTCTGAGCCCCACCGACTGCTTCAATGCTGCCTACCAGGCCTGCAAGATTGCCTTGGAGCACATGACGCCTGTGGTGCTGCTCACCGATGCCTTCGTGGCCAACGGCAGCGGCGCCTTCCGTCTGCCCGACATCACGAAGCTGCCCGCCATCAACCCGCCCTACGTGCCCGAGGAGCTGAAGGGCCAGTGGACGCCCTATATGCGCGCTGAGAACGGCACCCGCTACTGGGCCGTGCCGGGTCGCGAGGGCTTCACGCATATCCTGGGCGGACTGGAGAAGGACTCGCAGACGGGTGCCATCTCGACCAACCCCGAGAACCACGACCTGATGACGCGCCTGCGCCAGCAGAA
>JAFVEE010000006.1 GCA_017478085.1 Prevotella sp.
CTGAATGGCGTTGTAGCCGTCCTTCTTCACACGGGGCAGCACGTTCTCGGTGAACTCCTTGTAGGTGCCCACCTTCTCGGCATCCTGACTCATACCCACATGGCACTCGTAGATGAGCAGCGGGTTGGTGTCGGGCTTGAACGTCTTTTTCTTCCACACGTAGGGCTTCTCGGGGTTCCACACCTGGGCGGAGAAAATCTTCGTCTGGTCATCCTGCACCACGCGGCGGCACCATGCGGGAATGCGCTCGCCCTCGCCGCCGTTCCACTTCACCTTCATCTTATAAAGGTCGCCGTGCTTCATGGCTTTCTCCGAGAGTTTCAGTTCCCAGTTGCCTGTGCCCTCGATGCGCTTGCAGCGGTACTTCTCATCCTCCTGCCAGTTGTTGAAGTCGCCGATCAGATAGATGTCGGTGGCATTGGGGGCCCACTCGCGGAACACCCAGCCCTTGGCGAGTTTGTGGAGTCCGAAATAGAGGTGGCCTGTGGCGAAGTCGCTCAGTGTCTTCTTGCCGTTCTGCGTCAACTGGTCGATCTTCCACACGGCGTGATCGTGGCGGCCGCGAATAGCACCCTCGAATGGCTCCAGCCAACCATCATTGCGCACCAGTCCAATATGCTCTGGTGCGGACTGGTTTACTATCTTCGTTACCTTCTTGGCAGCGGGTTTCTTGGGGGCTGCCTTTTTGGGAGCCGCAGCCTTCTTGGCCACTGGCTTCTTTTCGGTTGTCTCTTTCTTTGCCATATTGTCTTAGATTACTTTTACCTTGAAAATTGCCTTTTTGATTTCGGGTTCATCAGCGATGCAAGGAGCGTGGCCGTCCTGCGGGAAGAAAATGCCCATCTGCATCGGCTTCAGCGTGACGTAGGTCTGGGCCAGTGAGTCGCCGTATTTGGTGATGTCCTTCTCGGCGCTGTACTCGAAGTCGGGCAGGTCGCTGAGCGGCGTGTAGCCGAAGGTCTCGCAGCAGGAGAGCGGAATCTGGATGTCGATCATATTGATGTGTGTCTCCAGCGTGGCGGCCTCCTTGGCACGGCCCTTGGCGACAGTGAGGTTGAGGAACAGGTCCTTGTCCTTGATGGGATACTTGCCAGCCTCCATCGTGTTGAGGTCGTGGCTCTTCAGAAATTCAATCACGTCAGCAAAGAGCGGGTTCAGGGCCACGTACTTGCTGAGATTGTCGAGTTTGTCGATGATCATAATGATTATATTTTTAAGTTGTTGTTATTAGTCCACTTGTCTGTGGCCGCGAATATAGGTGCCCGAGGCGGTCACCTTGCCGTTGCGGTCTTTCTCCACGAACTTGCCGTCGCGCATATCCTCGCGGTAGGAGCCTTCGAAGCGGTTGCCGTTCTTATCCTCCTCGATGGCGGAGCCATTGCGCTTGCCGTCCTTGAAGGTGCCCTTGAACTTGGAGCCGTCGCTGTAGCGGGCGATACCCTCACCGTCGATCTTGCCGTTCTTGAACTGCCCCTCGAACACGTCGCCCTTCTTCGTCGTCAGTTTGCCCTTGCCGTTGGGCTTGTCACTCTTCCACTGGCCAACATACTGGTCGCCGTTCTTCCAGACCATCGTGCCCTGTCCTTGCTTATCGCCTTTCAGGAACTGGCCCGTATAGCGGTCGCCATTGGCATAGCGGGAGATACCCGTACCCGTTCGCTCACCATTGACATAGTCGCCTTCGTAGACATCGCCGTTCTGAAACTTGTAGATGCCGCGTCCGTTCTGCACGTTGTCGGCCCACTGCCCGATATAGACGTCGCCAGAGGCGTATTTGAAGGTGCCCTTGCCCTGGCACTGGTTGTTCACCCACTGGCCATTGTAACTGGAACCGTCGGCCCAGTCGAAGTAGCCCTGGCCATTCTTCTGGTCATCGCGCCACTCACCCTTGTAATAGGCACCGTTGGCAAAGGTGTAGGTGCCCTTACCCGAGCGCTTGTCCATCTTCCACTCACCGTCGTACTTGTCGCCGTTGAAATAGTACATCACGCCATGTCCGTGCTGATAGTCGCGGAACCAGAGACCGTCGTAGCGGTTGTTGTTAGCAAAGTAATAAACGCCCTTGCCGTGCTGCTGGTCCTGATACCACTCGCCCTCGTACTTCTCGCCGTCGAAGAAGGTATATATGCCGAAGCCCTGGCGCTTGCCCTTAACGTATTCGCCCTCATAGAGGTTGCCGTTCTTATAGTGGGCCTTGCCCTTTCCGTGGGGTTTGCCCAGCACCATTTCGCCCTGATAGTCACCACCGTCCTTCGTGGTACACGAGCCGAGCGTAATCTTCTGGGCACCGGCCAGCAACGGGAGCATTATTATGAAAGTCAGTATATATCGTCGTAAAGTCATTTTGTCGCTATTTATAAATTGTTTGCAAATGTAGACAAAAAAAAAGAGAAATCCAAATATTCATCGATTATTTGCCGTAAACTAAGTTTTTTTAGCAATTTTTTGTTACCTTTGAATTTTTTCGTACCTTTGCACCCACTATGAAGTTTGCAGCAATCATTCCCGCCCGCTATGCGTCGACACGCTTCCCGGGCAAGCCGCTGGCAGTACTCGGCGGCAAGACAGTGATCCAGAGAGTGTGCGAGCAGGTGCAAAGCGTGCTCGGCGAAGTGTATGTGGCCACCGACGACGACCGTATCTACCAGGCCGTAGAACAGTTTGGCGGTCAGCCCGTGATGACGCGTACCGACCACAAAAGCGGTACGGACCGCATTGAGGAGGCGGTGGAGAAGACAGGCACCGAGGCCGACGTGATCATCAACGTGCAAGGTGACGAGCCGTTTATCCAGCCCTCACAGATAGAGACGCTGATGCACCTGTTCGACGACCCGCAGACACAGATAGGCACCCTCGGGAAACCCTTCGAGGCGATGGAGGCAGTGGAGAATCCCAACTCGCCGAAGATCGTAGTGGACAATCGCGGTTTTGCCCTCTACTTCAGCCGCTCCGTGATACCATATATTAGAGGTGTGGAGCGCGACGACTGGTTCGGGCACTATCCCTTCCTGAAGCACTTAGGCGTCTACGCCTATCGCCGCGAGGTGCTGCGAGAAGTAACAAAACTGCCCCAGAGCAGTCTCGAAAAGGCCGAGAGTCTGGAGCAGTTACGCTGGTTGCAGAATGGCTATCGCATCCGCGTGGGGCTGACTGATGTGGAGACGGTGGGCATCGATACGCCCGAGGACCTACAGCGGGCAGAAGAGTTCCTGCAGCACATTTAATTGCACTGACGCATTTGCCGCAGCAAGTCTTTCTGATGCTCCGACAGGTTCACGGGCAACTTCACCTGATAGGTAATGATCAGGTCGCCAAAGGTGCCGTCACCCCGGTCGTAGCCCTTGCCGCGTAGCCTGACCTTCGTGCCGGGCTGCGTTTCTGGCTTGATCTTCATCTTCACCTTCTGGCCATTTGACAGCGTGATCATCACCTCGCCGCCCAACAGGGCCGTATAGAGGTCGATGCTGACAGTCGCATTCATCTCACCCGTATTCGTGCGGGCCTGACGACCGAAGCCGGAACCACCTGAGAAGCCTTGGAAACCGCCGAAGCCCCCACCCTGCTGGCCCTTCCGGCCAAAGAGATCCTCAAAGAACGACGAGAAGCCGCCTCCGCCGGAGAAACTGGAGAAGTCGAAACCGCTGAAGGGATTGCCGCCTCCAGAACCACCGAAGCCACCGCCAGACTTCTCGAAAGTCTCAGCCTGACGCCACTGCTCACCATACTGGTCGTATTTCTTGCGTTTCTCGGGATCGCCGATCACGTCGTAGGCCTCCTGCAGCGCCTGGAACTTCGCCTGCGCCTTCGGATCATCAGGATGCAGGTCAGGATGGAACTGCTTGGCCCGCTTCAGGTAGGCCTTCTTCACATCCTTCTGCGGAATCGTCTTATCTACGCCTAAAATCTTGTAATAGTCAATAAATGCCATAATCCTTTCCTCCTATTCTTTTTTAATCCTCTTTAAAAGCAGACAAGCAAAAAGTGTGCCGAAAAAGACGGGAATATTTGGAAGTCTCACTTTTTTGTCGTACCTTTGCAGAAAAATCAAGGAATTGTTATGAAGAAGATATTTCTCTCAGCCATATTATTTACAAGTATGACCATCGCCACATCAGCACAGCCAGCCACGAAGACCGTGCGACTGAAAGTCATCGAGACCAGCGACGTGCACGGCCACTTCTTCCCCTACGACTTTATGGAGAAGAAGCCCATCAACGGTACCCTCGTGCGTGCGAATACCTATATTAATAAGGAAAGGGCCAAGTACGGCGACAACCTGCTACTGATCGACAACGGCGACATCCTGCAGGGACAGCCCTGCGTCTACTGGTCGAACTACGTGATGCCCGAGGACGAAAACCTCGCCGCCAGCGTCATCAACTATATGAAGTACGATGCCGAGACCGTTGGCAACCACGATGTCGAGCCGGGCCATAAGGTCTATGACAAGTGGATCCGCGAAGTGCGCTGCCCAGTATTAGGAGCAAATATCGTCAATGCTAGTCAGGCTAGTAATCCTAGTCAGGCTAGTAATCCTAGTCAGGCTAGCCAGTCTAGAAAGGCTAGCAATGCTAGTAAAGAAAACATCTACACGAACCTTCAGCCCTACTCCGTCCACTACAAGGACGGCGTCAAGATCTGTGTAATCGGCATGCTCACCCCTGCCATCCCCCACTGGCTGAACAAGTCCATCTGGAAAGGCATCGAGTTCGAGGAGATGGTGAGTTGTGCCAGGAAATGGGTGAAATATATTCAGGAGAACGAACGCCCAGACCTGATCTTCGGCCTCTTCCACTCCGGCTTCAATGGTGGCATCAAGACCGACGAGTATGAAGAGGACGGTACTGAGTCGGTTGCTAAAGAGGTACCCGGCTTCGACGTCATCTTCTTCGGCCACGACCACCAGGTACACAATCTCTGGGTCACCAACAGCGAGGGAAAGCGGGTGCTCTGTATCGACCCTTCCTGCTACGTGAAAAATGTGGCAGCGGCTGAGATTACCCTGACCTATAAGAACGGGCACCTGACAAAGAAGGACATCAAGGGGGAGATCGTGGATGTCACCAACGAGGAGATCGACCAGCAGATGCTCAGCCAATTCCAGCCGAAAATCGATGCCGTGAAGCAATATGTAGATCGCAAGATTGGCCACTTCGAGAATCCCATCTACACCCGCGAAAGTTTCTTCGGCAACTCCGCCTTCACTGACCTCATCCACAACCTACAGATGCAGATCTCGAAAGCCGACGTCTCCTTCAATGCCCCGCTGGCCTTCAACACCACTATCCAGGCGGGCGACGTGACTCAGGCGGATATGTTCAAACTCTATCGCTTTGAGAACCTGCTGTTCGTGCTCCGTATGACGGGCGAGGAAATCCGCAAGCACCTGGAGTTCTCCTACGATATGTGGACCAACACGATGAAGTCGCCCGAAGACCACGCCCTCAGGTTGAATGACGCCTCGAAGAACGACCAGCAACGCACTGGATTCCAATACTATACCTTCAACTTCGACTCTGCCTGTGGCATCGACTACGAAGTAGACCTGACGAAACCTGATGGCGAGAAAGTCAAGATCCTGCGGATGTCGAATGGTGAACCTTTCGACGAGAAGAAATGGTATAAGGTCGTGATGAACAGTTACCGTGCTAATGGTGGTGGTGAACTACTGACCCGGGGTGCGGGCATCCCCCGTGACTCACTCGAGAGCCGTGTGCTCTTCCATACCGACCTCGACCAGCGTCACTACCTGACGGAAGAGATCCGTCGGATGGGAACCATTAATCCCCAGCCCAACACCAACTGGAAGTTTATACCCGAGGCGTGGGTGAAGCCCGCCCTGGAGCGTGACCGCAAAATCCTCTTCGGCCAATGAAGAAATACTGGTTTATATTCTGCAAGGAAGACCTGATGCTGGAGGTGACTGCCGACGGCAGTTACACCATCCCCCTCAGCGAAGAGCCCCCAACGGACGTGAAGCCCTGGACGCACGTGATGACCATCACCCCGATGGAGGACGGCACGGAGGTCAGGGCCTACCGCCTTGACAATGTCCCTGATATTGTGTACGGGAGGGAGATGTGTCCCCTCCGTCAGAGTTACTACCGTCTCTCGCTTCCCCTCTATCTGAAGGCGGGCAAATGTCAGGAACTGCTCTACTGGGATCAGAACACAAAGTTCTGCGGTGTGTGTGGCTCACCGATGCGGATGGATACCAATATCTCGAAGAAGTGTACGGAGTGCGGCAAGGAGATCTGGCCGCAATTGGCCACAGCCGTCATCGTCCTGATACACAAGGGCGACGAGGTGCTGCTTGTCAGGGCCAAGAATTTCAAGCGCGACTTCTTCGGACTCGTGGCCGGATTCGTGGAGACGGGTGAGACGCTGGAAGAGGCCGTAGCCCGGGAGGCATTGGAAGAGACAGGTGTCACCATCACCAATATCCGCTACTTCGCCTCACAGCCCTGGCCTTATCCCTGTGGCCTGATGGTGGGCTTCAATGCCGACTATGTCAGTGGCGAGATTCACTTGCAGAAGAGTGAAATCGCCAAAGGCGGCTGGTTCAGAAAGGACAACCTGCCGAATATCCC